>CAUGNQ010000005.1 GCA_959600835.1 uncultured Collinsella sp.
GAAAGAAGCTGCGCCGCGGGGGAGGCGGCCCCCAATGGCTTTCTCATATCGTCTTATGTGCCCATCGCAGGGACTTGAACCTGTGAAGGAGCGAGCGTCAAGAAAACGCGGAGCGTTTTTAGCGAGCTGGCGAGTCCGCCGGCAGGCGGGCGAAGCCGGTGCGGATCCGCGAAGCGGATACGCGGACGTCCTTTCGCCCGCACCATTGATTGAAAGAGCTCCCAGCAATGGGAGCTCTTTTTGTTATGCACGATCTCCTTGGACGGGTATCCTAGTACCAACGTGTGCCTATCAGAGGAGAGACCATGCTGTTTTCCGGTATCATCGCCGCCCTTACCAGCCTTTTGATTCCCATCATCATCCTGTTGCTGCTGCTCCCCAACGCCTGTTACGTCGTTGAGCAGCAGCACGCTGTGATCATTGAGCGCTTGGGTAAGTTCAACCGCATTGTTAGCGCAGGCTTCCACATGAAGGTGCCCGTGATTGACCGCAAGGCCGCCACGGTGAGTCTGCGCACCATGAAAAATGGTTTTGGCATCGACGTTAAGACTCAGGACAACGTGACCATTGGCCTTGAGGTCTCCGCTCAGTACCACGTGAGCTATGACATGGGCGCCGGCCCGGCAGATTCGGGCATCTACAAGAGCTACTATATGCTGCAGGAGCCCGTCGACCAGATGCGCGACTTCATCACCGACGCCCTGCGCTCCTCCATCCCCGTCTACACACTCGATGAGGTCTTTGCCAAGAAGGATGACATCGCCAAGGATGTCAACGCTACCGTTTCCGAGCAGATGGCCGCCTACGGCTTCACCCTCGTGTCGACGCTCATCACCAAAATCGCACTGCCGACCGAGGTTGAGAACTCCATGAACGACATCAACGCTGCCCAGCGCAAGCGCGCTGCCGCGCAGGAGCTCGCCGAGGCCGACCGCATCAAGCGCGTCACCGAGGCGACCGCCGAGGCCGAGGCTATGGAAAAGGCGGGTGAGGGCATCGCCAACCAGCGCAAGGCCATCGCGCTGGGTATCAAAGATTCGCTCGAGATCATCCAGGAGACGGGTGTCGGCAATGACGAGGCCAACCAACTGTTCATGTTTACGCAGTGGTCCGAGATGATGACGGAGTTCGCTCGCACGGGTAAAACCTCGACGGTCGTGCTGCCGAGCGACTTTTCGCAGTCGGCCTCGATGTTCGAGCAGATGCTGGCCGCCGGCAAAGTTCAAAACGATTCGAAGGAGTAGACGCGCGTGAAATACACCGTCGTTTGCGTCGGTAAGCTCAAGGAGCGCTTTTGGAAGGACGCGTGTGCTGAGTACACCAAGCGCCTAGGTGCCTATGCCAAGGTGGATATCCGCGAGGTGGCCGATATCGACCCGGCTAAGGCGGGCGGCGTGGATGCCGCGCGCGACAAGGAGGGGGCGGCGATTCTTGCCGCCTTGCCATCTCGAGCGCATGTGATCCTGCTGGCTATCGAGGGCAAGGAGCGCTCGAGCGAGGGGTTTTCGGCGAGGCTCGACGATCTTATGCTGCGAGGCAGCAGCGACATTGCCTTTGTAATCGGCGGTTCGGACGGCGTGAGCGATGACGTGCGCGCCCGCGCCGACGAGATGCTCAGCTTTGGACGCATTACCTTGCCGCATAACCTGGCGCGTGTGGTGCTGCTGGAGCAGATTTACCGTGCCTGCAAGATCAGTCGTGGCGAGCCGTATCACAAATAGGTCGGCAATACGAAACAATGGCGTGGGACAATACCTTTCGTTTTGAGGAATGTGTCTGAAAGGACTATGCGATATGAAGATTGGATTTGTCGGTTTTGGCAATATGGCGAGCGCTATGGCCGATGGCTGGATCGCTGCCGGTGTAGCTGCGAGCGACATGTGCGCCTGCGCGGGTCGCTACGACGCACTGGTTGAGCGCTGCGAGGCGCGCGGCATGGTCGCCTGCCACGATGCCGCCGAGGTTGTCGCCGCATCCGATATCGTGGTCGCTGCGGTCAAACCGTACATGATCGAGAAGGTATTCGCCCCGCTCAAGGATGCTCTTGCCAAAAAGGTCGTTCTGTCGGTTGCCTGGACCTGGGACAGTGCCAAGTGGGAGCAGGTCCTGCCGGGCGTCGCGCATATCTCGACGGTGCCCAACACGCCGGTTTCGGTGGGCGAGGGCGTCATCGCCTGCGAGAAGGCTTCGACGCTTAACGACGAGCAGCGTGCTGTGGTGCTCGACCTGCTCGGTAAGCTTGGCGCTGTCGTCGAGCTCGACACAAGCCTGCTGTTTGTGGGCGGCACGGTGGGTGGTTGCGCTCCGGCGTTTGTCGCCATGGCAATCGAGGCCCTGGGCGATGCGGCGGTCAAGCACGGTATCCCGCGTGCGGATGCTTATCGCATTGTGAGCCAGATGGTGCTGGGTACGGCAAAGCTGCAGCTTGCAACTGGCCAGCATCCTGCGGCGATGAAGGATGCCGTATGCTCGCCCGGTGGTGCCACCATCAAGGGCGTCGTTGCGCTCGAGGACGCCGGCATGCGCAGCGCCCTGGTCAAGGCAATCGACGCAACCCTCCAGTAAAACCGACCAAAAAAGGGACAGGTTTATGTTGGCAGGTTTTTCCTGCGGTTTTGTCCTTTTAGCGAAAAGTGCCCCGCAACTGGCTCAATTCCAGTTGCGGGGCACTTGCGTTTGCCCAGATAAAACCGACCAAAATAAACCTGTCCCTTTTTGGCAGGTTAGTCCCAGAAGCTGTCTTCTTCGTCCTCGGACTTGGGGCCGCGGTCGACATACATCTTATGGGTGCGCTTCTCCATTACAAAGGCAATAATCGCAAACAGCAGGATGCCGCCGGCGAAAAGGATGGCAAAACCGGTGCGGGTGCCAAACAAAAAGGAAAAAACTGCGTCCATTGGGTGCCTTCTTGCGTAGTTGAGTTGGGTCGTAAACGCTCATAAGTATATACTTGCCCATACATGTACAAGGTTGCAACCTAAATGGAATGTATATCGCCGGAGGATCTAATGCTTGATATCAAGTTTGTTCGCGAGAACCCCGATGCCATCGATGTCGCCATGGCTAACCGCCAGACGTCTTGGGATCGCGAGAAGTTCTTTGAGCTCGACGACGAGCGTCGTGCCGTCATCACCGAGGTCGAGGAACTTCAAGCCACGCGCAATGCCGAGTCCAAGAAGATCGGCGCCCTGATGAAGGAGGGCAAGAAGGACGAGGCCGAGGCCGCCAAAGAGGCCGTGCGCGCCGTCAACGAGAAGATTGACGGTCTGGCCGAGCGCCGCACCGCCCTCGAGCAGGAGCAGTACGACTTCATGGCTCACCTGCCCAACATTCCTTGCGAGGCCACGCCGTACGGCAAGGACGAGGACGAGAACATCGAGCGCCGTCGTTGGGGCACCCCGCGCGAGTTCGACTTCGACTTTAAGCCGCACTGGGATCTGGGCACCGACCTCGACATCCTTGACTTCGAGCGCGGCAACAAGCTCTCCGGCAGCCGCTTCACCGTTCTCGGTGGCGCCGGCGCCCGTCTTGAGCGCGCCCTCATCAACTTCTTCCTCGATACGCACACCAGCCGTGGTTTTAAGGAGTGGTGGCCGCCCATCGTCGTCAAGCGTCAGACCATGTTCGGCACGGGCCAGCTGCCCAAGTTCGAGGACGACGCCTATCACGTCTCGGGCGACAACTTCCTGATCCCCACCGCCGAGGTCGTGCTCACCAACCTGCACGCCGGTGAGGTCCTCGACGCCGATACCCTGCCGCGCCGCTACACCGCCTTCACCCCCTGCTTCCGCGAGGAGGCCGGCTCCGCTGGTCGCGATACCCGCGGCATCATTCGCCAGCACGAGTTCGACAAGGTCGAGATGGTCAAGTTTGCCAAGCCGGAGGAGTCCGACAAGGAGCTCGAGAGCATGACCGCCGAGGCCGAGTTCCTGCTGCAGCAGCTGGGTCTTCCGTATCGCGTGATTAGCCTGTGCACCGGCGACCTGGGCTTCTCTGCCCGTCAGACCTACGACGTCGAGGTCTGGCTGCCGAGCTACAACGCCTACAAGGAGATCAGCTCCTGCTCCAACTGCGGTGACTTCCAGGCCCGTCGCGCCAACATCAAGTATCGCGACCCCGAGAACTTCAAGGGTTCGCGCTATCTGCACACCCTCAACGGTTCCGGTCTACCGGCTGGCCGTACCATGGCAGCCATTCTGGAGAACTACCAGAACGCTGACGGCACCATCACGATCCCCGCGGTTCTGCGTCCCTACATGGGCGGCCTCGAGAAGATCGAGCCGGTCGCGTAGATTGGCTGCATAAGCGATTTGCTAGGGCACTCCTTTTTGGGGTGCCCTTTTTGTGTGCGGCCATACCATGCTGTGCGGACAGCTCAATAGAAAACACACGAACAACTGTTCTGTATACAGCCATCTACCTGCTATGCTTTTGCTAAATAAGAGCGAGAGAAAGGGGACGCGATGGAGCTGTTTGATGATCGGGTGGTTTTGTTTGAGAGCGACGAGGGCGGGGAGTACCTGCTTGTGACGTGTGAGCCGTCTGGCATGGGTGGCCTGGTGGTTCGACAGACGAGCGAGGGTCCGTTGACCCAATGGTGCTACGAGGAGTCGCCGCATGTGGTTGAGACGTTTGTGGCGCACGAGGGGCTTGTGGCCCTGGAGCATTTCTATGGGGTCCGGACATCTAACCAGGTTGCTCGCATGTTGAGCATCTCGTTTGCCGATTATGATTGTGCCCAGCGGGTGAGATCGCTCCTGAGGGAACTTGATGCTAAGTTTGACGTGATCGAAAAGCCAATCGATCGTACGGGGAACGACGGTATATGCGGAGCAGCATGACAAAACTGCGTTCCACAAAAAAGTTTGAGATTGTGCTTGACTCCAATAAGCTAAAGTGGTTTTATATGTTTTGCGCTGCGGCGTTACCTCAGCTGGATAGAGGGTCTGACTACGAATCAGAACGTCATAGGTTCGAATCCTATACGCCGCACCAATTGAAATTGAAAGCCTCCGGCAACGGGGGCTTTTCTTTTAGGCGGACGCCGCATGGATTCGAACCTCGGTCGAGGCGCGGGCGTCAAGAAAACGCGGAGCGTTTTTAGCCCGCGGGCGAGTCCGCCGGCAGGCGGGCGAAGCCGGTGCGGATCCGCGAAGCGGATGCGCGGAATCCTATACGCCGCACCAATTGAAATTGAAAGCCTCCGGCAACGGGGGCTTTTCTTTTAGGCGGACGCCGCATGGATTCGAACCTCGGTCGAGGCGCGGGCGTCAAGAAAACGCGGAGCGTTTTTAGCCCGCGGGCGAGTCCGCCGGCAGGCGGGCGAAGCCGGTGCGGATCCGCGAAGCGGATGCGCGGAATCCTATACGCCGCACCAATTGAAATTGAAAGCCTCCGGCAACGGGGGCTTTTCTTTTATGGCAACACCGCATGGATTCGAACCTCGGTCGAGGCACGAACAACTTAATTATCACTCCGTAAAATTTTTTCTAATTGTCGCTTGACCCATCGGGGGCTCGCGTGCATAATAATCCGTGCGTTGCGGCGTTACCTCAGCTGGATAGAGGGTCTGACTACGAATCAGAACGTCATAGGTTCGAATCCTATACGCCGCACCAATTGACTTTAAAGCTCCCGGCGACGGGGGCTTTTCTTATATCGCGATGCGTCGAAGATCGCGCCAAGCCCTCCAAATGATTAAAAATCAAATTCGATAACTTTTTTTGAAAAAATGCTTGACCATTATTCAGTCCCTGTGCATAATAATCAACAAGTTGCGGCGTTACCTCAGCTGGATAGAGGGTCTGACTACGAATCAGAACGTCATAGGTTCGAATCCTATACGCCGCACCATTTGAGATTAAAGCTCCCGGCAACGGGGGCTTTTCTTTTACGTAAACACCGCATGGATTCGAACCTCGGTCGAGGCGCGGGCGTAAAGCGGACGATTTCCTGTCGACTCGTGTAAGATTCCGAGTAGATGTCGCGACTTATTCGCGACCACTCCTTCTTCAAGCGACCGATCAGGGTGATACTTCGTGGCAGAGCGTCCGACATACAAGCTCAGGTTTCTCGATCCCAAAAAGCGCTTTCCGGCGATGCCCGAGCAGCCTGCGGGACGTTCATATGGCGTGGTCTGGAAACTCTTTGGCGAGGATCAGCATGAATCTTGCTATGTCGTCGAATTCGTTGGCAAAAGCCATGTGTCGCTTTTGGGCTATGTAAGCGTTTCGGGCGAGGTGTACAAGGTGGACCGCCCCGTTAGCGAGACTCTGCTGCCCAACGATCCCGACATGGAACTGGTCCTTGACGAGTCGGACTCCGGTATTGGTGAGATTGTGGTTCGGGGAGCCAACGGCACAATGCGCGCGTGCGCGCGAACCGTCGGCTCTCCCGAAGGCCCCATGTGCGAGCAGTCCGACCACGAGACATGGAATTCGACCCGCTCCCTTCCTTACGGCGAGTTCATGGCATCGATGTTCCTGCGCTACGTGATATTCGCTGACTCCGAAAATGCCATTGCGAGCACGGCGGACGCCGGCGGACTCGACGAGGGTATGCAAAATGTTATCGACAAGATCAAGCTCGTAAAGTTGCCCGAGCCGGTCGAGGTGTTTTTGGGCTTTAACACGGCACCGCTCCCTGATGCTATCGAGACGCTGCTTTACCGCGTTGACCATGCCGAGAATCCGAGCGGTATCGAGCGCTATGCCGCCGCCCTTATGAGTGAAATTGACTTGCCCTGCTTGCGCACCATCGCCGCTAAGTCCGAGATGAGCCTGGCTCGCATTGATCGTTCAAAGCTTTTCTATCTCAATTTTGATCGCAGCCTGCTGGACCAGGACGAGATTGACATGCTGCTTGCCATCGAGTGCCGTCTTAACCGTCTCTCCGGCATCCTTGAGCACATCGGGGCCGGATTGGTCCCTGCGGCATCCTCGCCGAGCCTTGAGGGCTGCGCGCTCTTTGATGCGTGGCATATCGCCAAGACGACCAACGATGTTCCCCGACTGCTCGATACGGCCTCGAGCGATAACCCGTGGGGCAAACCGGGTACGGTGGCTTGCCAGCCGGGCGGTGAGTGGGATGTGCGTACCCGCTTCGCGCGTATTGTCGAGGCACTTAACGTGGTCACGCGGCTCGACTATACCTATCGGGCAAACGTTGCCGAGGGGATCATGCTCGTTCGGTTTGGGCAGTCTGTCGTTGATGCTATGCCACAACGTGAATACGACGCTCAAGATGACGCCTGGCGCGAGTTGGACGAGGACACGCGCGCGATCTGGGCCGCGGAGCACGATGCGCGCGTGGCGCTCACGCTTGCGGCAGCGTGTTTTGCCGCGGGCACCTGCATCACGCGCTGCTATGTGCAGATTGCTGCTCCCGACAGTGAGCAGGGCGAGTGCGTTGTCGCAACGTATTTCTTTGGGCGCGCGGCCTATCTGGCCGATTGCGTGCCTGTCGCCAAGGATCTTGAGAGCATGGACATGGACGATATGCCGTGCAAGCGTGTGCTTGAGGCATATGAGTCAACCGCTCCGGAGACGATTGAGCCGGCGGAGGTTCATGCTCGTCCGCGTGATGACCATCGCATGCTGCCGCCGGCGCTGCGCGATCTGCTGCTTGCCGATACGGCTGACGAGCTGGAGGTCATGGAAGAGGACGACGACCCATACGTGGCCCGTGTTGTTGAATTGCGCGAGCAGGCAAAAGTCGACCGTACAGGTGCTTTTGAAGGCTTTTCCCGTCTTGCTGAGGAGTTGGAGGCTAAGTGCGCCGTCGCCGAGCTTTTGGCGACAGGTCCGGTCCAAACGCAGTTTTGCGATAACCAGCTGGTGCGTATGGTGCTACCGGTGTTGGAAGAAGACCGCTCTGTGCGAATCCTTCGTGCGCCCGATGCGCTGTACTTTGCCCAGCACGAGATCTGCAGTTTTTACGCCGAGCAAGAGGACTTTGAACGAGCACTGCCCGAGGTGCGCCATCTTTACGATCTGGCGCGCTCGTCCATGCAGTCGCACTTTGCGCTCATCAACGTGCTTGCGCGTCTGGAGCGCTTTGACGAGATTATCGAGGTGGCGCGCCACGGCCTACGTATTGCCAGCGATCGTTCTGCAATCGGCTACCTGTTCTATCGCTTGGCGTTTGCCTATTGGAATTGCGATCAGCTCGACCTGGCGCTGGCTTGTTACCGTCTGGTGCCGCGCGGCGAGGAGTCGGGCAGCAGCGCGCTGGAAGAAATGCAGGGCCTTATGAACGAGATGGGCGTCAGCGAGCCTCCGACGTTCGAGGAAGCGGTCGAGACCATCCACAAGGCTGGACTAGAGCTGCCGCCAGTGTCCGCCGTGACGAATCAGCTGGCAGATGCCGCTGTGCAACTGGTCGACAACGGTTTCTTTTTCCTGGCGCGCGGTTGTATCTTCCAAATGTGGCGCACCATGGGCAACGACGAGCTCGGCTCCCTCAACCGCTCGCTGGGGTAGGCGAAGCTTTCAAGAAGGAAAGGCTGCTAGGCAATTAGAAAATTTCCTCTTGCTCATCCTTGGCTGTTTGGTTACTATAGAACGGCTGTTACGGAGAGCTGACCGAGAGGCCGAAGGTGCTCGCCTGCTAAGCGAGTATGCCCCAAAAGGGCATCTGGGGTTCGAATCCCCAGCTCTCCGCCAGTATGACTTGAAAGAAGGGTTCCGAAAGGGGCCCTTTTTTAGTTGAACCACGTTAGCTGGGGATTCGAACCCTCAAAAAAGGAGGCATCCTTTCGGACGCCTCCTTTCAGTGGACTTATTATTCTTGCGCACTACACCTCGGGCGCCTTGGCGACGGTCTCGCTTTCTGCCGTGAGCGGGCGGTTGTCGATGCGGCGGCCCAAGCGATCGAGCTTCACGAGTAGCCACTCAATGGGATTCGGCCCTGCGCCTTCCTCGTCGGCAACCAGGTCCATGACGGCGATCTTGGTGCCATCCTGCTTGAGCGTAACGCTGCCCACCTTGTCGCCCACATGCACCGTGCCCGAAAGATCGTCGTAGCTAACCTTTTCGGTCACCTCGCCGGCAAGGGAAAACACGGTCGCTTGCGCCGTAGGATCGGCGAGCGTGGCGTCGATCGTCTTATCCGTCCAGTCGGTTTGGCCAATGCGCGCCATAAGCGGGTTGCCGTTGGCGGTCTTTTCCTGCGTGTTGGCGATTGCGACCGTCACCTTGTGACCGTAGTACCAATTGGCAAGGGTTGCGGTATCGGTAAAGCGCTGGTCGGTGGTGGTGGAGTTCAAAACGACGGTGTAGATCTCGTCGCCGTCGCGGTTGTAGGCGCTCGTAAAGCAATAGCCCGCGTCGTCGGTGGTGCCGGTCTTGCCACCGATGTTGCCATCTTGGCCCAGCAAATAGTTATGCGTGTCCATGGAATGCGAATGGTCGGTGCCGTCGGCGCCCGTGACCTCGATCCAGGAATCCTCGCTCGCTACGACCTCGCGGATCGTGTCGTTTTTCATGGCCTCCTGCATCATCAGCGCTACGTCGTGTGCGGTTGAGTGCATATCGCCAGCCCACTCATCAAAGTCCAGACCATGCGGGTTTTCAAAAAGCGTACCGGTGCAGCCGAGCTTCTTAGCGCGCTCGTTCATGGCCTTCACAAAGGTTGCCTCGGCGTCTTTGGTTTTAGGGTCGATCTTCTTGCCCACATATTCGGCGAGCACGACGGCGGCGTCGTTGCCCGAGGGAATCATCAGGCCGCGCAGTGCCTGCTCCACGGTAAGCTCGTCACCTTCGAGCAAGCCGGCGGTCGAATTACCCACGGTGGCTGCGGCGTTGCTCACCGTGACCTTCTCGTCCATCTTGCAATTCTCGACGGTTAGGATTGCGGTCATGACCTTGGTGATCGAGGCGATTTTGACCTGCTCATCGGCGCCGCGCCCGTAGTAGACGGTGCCGTCTTTGCCCATGACGAGCGCATTGGTCGCATCGATATCGGGCAGATTATCGGCCGTGATGCCGCGCGCATCGGCGGTTTTGCCGCAGACATTGTCGGTCGTGAGCACTTGGGCGCCGGCGACGGTGGGCACGCCAGCGGCAAGGGCGATAGCGCAGACAAAGCCGGCGGCAAGCTGGGCTGAGCGCTTTGCAAAAGAGGTGAGGGACTTCACAGATTTCGCTTTCGACGGGATGGTCTCTTCTGGAACTAGAGTATATCGTTTGCCGGTGTCGGCGATCATCGCGTGCGTGCGTGGCCCACATCCGCGCCCGAACGGGCACAAGGGTGCTTAAGGCCGACTTAATCACCCACGCTTGTTGTGTGTGGCATGCGCCCCCTCGGGCATAATGGAGCGCGAGAGGAGCACGCATGAACGAGCGCATTTTGGTAGTTGATGACGAGAAGGCCATCGCCGACTTGGTTGGTATCTACCTTACAAAAGAGGGCTTTGATGTCCAGATTGCCTATAGCGGGGCCGATGCTGCCAAGGCAATCCTGGAGCAGGAGTTCGATCTGGCACTGTTGGATGTCATGCTGCCCGATATCGATGGCTTTGAGCTACTGCGTACGATCCGTTTCAGCCATACCTATCCTGTGATCATGCTGACGGCGCGCGATGCCCAGCAAGACAAGATCGAGGGCCTTTCGCTTGGCGCGGACGATTACGTGGTTAAGCCGTTCCGTCCGCTTGAGCTCATCGCGCGCGTGCATGCTCAGCTTCGCCGCTACACCAGCTACGGTAGCCGCGCGCAGGTGGCCGAGTCGCCGATCATCCAGCTCGACGGCCTGGAGATCAACCGCGATGCTCGTTCCGTAATGGTGGACGGTGCGCCGGTGCGCCTCACGCCCATCGAGTATTCCATCTTGCTGTATCTGGTCGAGCATCGCGGCAGTGTGGTGGCCGTGGAGGATCTGTTCCGCGCGGTGTGGAACGAGGATTTTATGCCCGGCTCCAACAATACGGTGATGGTGCACATTCGCCACCTGCGCGAAAAGATCGGTGACGACGCTCAAAAGCCGCGCTTTATCAAAAACGTCTGGGGCGTCGGCTACATAATCGAATAACGCCTTTGATGGTGGGGAAGTGGATATGACAAAAGACGATAGGCAGGCATTCGAGGTGCCCGATCGACTCTTTGAATACGTGAGGTCGGTCGTCGACAACCGCGCGCTTGCAACGGTGCTGCTCTTTTTGCTGAGCCTGCTGCTGATTGGCATCGATAACATCGCTGGAATCTTGGCGGTGCTGCTTGTCGGCTTTTTGCTGATCGATCGATTTGAAATCGTACGCCGCTGCGTGGTGATTGGCGGTGCCGCGTGGGCCATGACGTTGGCGATTGGCGCCATGGCACTCGGCGGCATCGAAGGGCCGGTGCTGTTCGATGCCGGCTTTGTATTCAACATGCTTGGCTTTGTGCTGGCGCTTGCCGTGTGCGTGCTGTTCTTTTGCGGCCGCGCCCTGTACTACCAGGGCTATGAGCAGGGCGAGCAGCATGCCGATTGTGTGCTGGCCGCTCGTATTCAAGATCGCCTGATCGATCACCCCGACACCTGGGACAACATCGACGGCGACTTCCTGGAGGTCGAGGGCGCACTCAACCGTGTGCGCGATCGCGAGCGCAAGGTGCAGCAAGCTCTGCGTGACGAGTCGCATCGCAAGGACGATTTGGTCACGTACTTGGCACATGACCTACGCACCCCGCTTGCCAGTGTGGTGGGCTATCTTTCGCTGCTGCAAGAGGCTCCTGAGCTGCCGGTTGAGCAACGTGCGCACTTTACGGGCGTGGCGCTCGACAAGGCGCACCGGCTCGATGCACTCATCGAAGAGTTCTTCGATATCACGCGCTTTGACTTCCACGATATCGTGCTCACGCGCGGCTATGTTGATCTGGGGTTGCTGCTGGCTCAGGTGGCTGACGAGTTCTATCCCATCCTCAACGAGCAACATAAGGAAGCCCAGGTTGATATTCGCGAGGACCTGACGGTGCTCGTGGATGGCGATAAGATGGCCCGCGTGTTTAACAACATCATGAAAAACGCCGTCGCCTATAGCTATGAGGGCTCGACTATCACGATTGAGGCCAGGCGCCAAGACGATGGCGGCGTGCGCGTGCGCTTTATCAATCAGGGCGATCCTATCCCTGCGGCTAAGCTCAAGGTGATCTTTGAGAAGTTCTATCGCCTGGATGCGGCGCGTGCGACCAATCGCGGTGGTGCCGGTTTGGGCCTTGCTATTGCCAAGGAGATCATCGCGGCACACGGCGGTACCGTTGCATGTGAATCGACGCCCGAACACACGATATTCACCATCGAGCTGCCCGCCGCATAGCCAGTGTGCCCTTACAAACACTTGACAATGTGCTCACGTGCGTATGAGCCGCGATTCCTACTATCGATACTGCTGAATTGATATCGATATGGAGGTGTGCGGTATGACGGCTGCTGCGGCAGTGGAGCCCACGGAGCTTGAAGAACTCATGGAAGCGCAGGCCGAGGCCGCGCATGAGCGCGAGGTTGGGGATGCGACTCGCCCCACGGCAGAGGATCTTGCCGCCTCGCCGACGCGCATCGACGTCGAGGGCCTCGACCTGTTCTATGGCGACCACCATGCGCTCAAGGACGTGAATATCAAGATCCGCGACAAGCAGATCACCTCGTTCATCGGGCCTTCGGGCTGCGGAAAGTCCACGTTGCTGCGCTGCTTTAACCGCATGAACGACGGCATCAAGGATTGCCGCATCGAGGGCAAGATTGCGCTCGATGGTCAAGATATCCTGGGCGATTGCGACATCTGCCGTTTGCGCCAGCGCGTGGGCATGGTGTTCCAACGCCCCAACCCATTTCCCATGAGCATCTACGACAACGTCGCCTACGGTCCTCGCGGTATGGGTGTGCGCGACCGCGCCGTGCTCGATGAGCTGGTCGAGGACTCCCTGCGTCGCGCTGCCCTGTGGGACGAGGTCAAGGACAAGCTCAAAGAGTCGGGCCTGGGTCTTTCGGGTGGACAGCAGCAGCGCCTGTGCATCGCCCGCGCACTTGCCGTGCAGCCCGACATTCTGCTGATGGACGAGCCGACTTCGGCACTCGACCCTGTGTCGACGTTGGTGGTGGAGCAGTTGGCCTGCGAGCTCAAGGAGACCTGCACGCTGGTGGTCGTGACGCACAACATGCAGCAGGCCGCGCGTATTTCCGATTCGGTTGCGTTCTTTTTGCTGGGTGAGCTGGTGGAGCACGCGCCCACCGCGCAACTCTTCAAGAATCCGTCCGATCCGCGCACCGCGGATTATTTGACGGGGCGTTTTGGCTGACGCTGTCTTTTACAGGTGCCTTTAGGGTTAAGATGCGGTCATATCGGCCGCAAAGGGGTTCAACATGATCTATTACGTCGAGGACGATGACAACATCAGGGATTTGACAGTCTACGCGCTGCGCAAGCAGGGAATCGAGGCCGAGGGCTTTTCGTGTGATGGCGAGTTTAAAGCTGCCGTGGCGCGACGGGTGCCCGATGCTGTGCTGCTCGATATCATGCTGCCCGACACCGATGGCTTGGCGATTATGCGTCGCCTGCGTGCCGATCGCCTGACGGCGACGGTGCCCATCATGATGCTTACCGCCAAGGACACCGAACTCGACAAGGTGATGGCGCTCGATGGCGGTGCCGACGATTACCTGACTAAGCCGTTTTCGCTCATGGAGCTTGCGAGCCGCTGCCGCGCACTGCTGCGTCGCGGCGGCATGGTCAAGCAGGCGAGCGATGTGCTCAGCGTGGGCGACATCGTGCTTTCGCCTAGCCATCGCGAGGTGACCGCTGCCGGCGAGCCGCTTAAGCTCACCCTGCGCGAGTTCGACCTGCTCGAGTACCTCATGCGCAAGCCCGGCGTGGTCTTTACCCGCGAGTCGTTGCTGCAGAGCGTGTGGGGCTGGGACTTCGACGGCGGTTCGCGCACCGTTGACGTGCACGTGCAGACGCTTCGCCAAAAACTGGGCGAGCATGCCAGCGCCATCGAGACCGTGCGCGGCGTGGGTTATCGCCTGGCCGAGCCTTCTGCCGGTGATGGTGCCGAAGGCGACGACACCGCGGCCACCGCATCGGAGGAGTAACCCGTGGTCTTCGCCCCCCAGGGAAAACATACGCTGTCGCACCGCGTTTTTGTGACGATCTTTGTCTGCGCCATGGCGGTTATCGTGGCGTTTACGGTGCTGGGTGCGTTCTTTGTGCAAAACACTTTGGCGGATGCCACGAGTGCCAATCTGGCGCAGGAAACCGAGCTCATTGCTGCCGCCCTCGACGAGCAGCAGGAGCCCATTCCGTTCTTGCGAAGCCTCGATCGCGAGGATCTTCGTATCACGCTGATCAATAAGGACGGATCTGTTGCCTACGACAACGAGGCGTCGCCTTCCACACTGCCCAACCATGGCGATCGCCCCGAGGTCATCGAGGCCTTTGAGAGTGGTTCGGGTTCCGCGGAGCGCGCAAGCTCTACACTCGACGAGATTATGCTGTATCGCGCCGTCACCCTTGATAACGGCCAGGTCGTTCGCTTGGCGCAGGCCCAGCCTGGTGTTGCGGCGATTTTGCTGTCGATGCTGGCGCCGATGCTGCTTATCGCAGCAGCGGGTGCAGTACTCTCGTTTTTTATGGCGCGCCGTGAGTCCCGTGCCATCATCGCGCCGTTGCAAGAGGTGGATTTGGATCACCCACGCCGTAGCTATGAGCACGCCTATGCCGAGATGGTCCCCATGCTTGAGCGCATCGAGTCGCAGCGCCAGGAACTCAAGCGCCAAATGGCGGTGCTAGCGGACAACGACCGTATGCGTCGTGAGTTCACGGCGAATATCACTCATGAGCTCAAGACGCCGCTTACGGCGATTTCGGGCTATGCCGAGCTCATCGCAAATGGCATGGTCGAGGGCGAGGACGACCTGCGCAACTTTGGCGGTCGCATCTATCGTGAGGCGGGCCGCTTGGCAGCGCTTGTCAACGACATCCTTACGCTGTCTAACTTGGACGAGGCCGAACGTGCAACTGAAGGCGAGGCAGTGCCCATTGGGTCCACGGAGCCTATTGAGCTCTCGCGTGCGATCTACGCGGTTGAGCAGCGTCTTGAACAGGTTGCCCGTCAGGCGAATGTGACGATAAGTCATGAGACCAAGCCTGTGGTCATCGAAGGCGTGTCGCGCTTGGTCGACGAGCTCATCTATAATCTGGCAAGCAACGCCATCCGCTACAATCGGCCCGGCGGTACGGTTACGCTGCAGTGCGGCACCAACGACGAAGGCCATCCGTTCCTCGCTGTCGCCGACACGGGAATCGGTATCGCGCCTGAAGAACAGGGCAAGGTATTCGAGCGGTTCTATCGCGTGGACAAGAGTAGGTCCAAGGCACGCGGCGGAACCGGCCTGGGGCTTGCCATTGTCAAGCATGCGGCCCTGTATCATCACGCCACGCTTGATCTGTCGAGCGAGTTGGGCGTGGGAACCACCATAACGGTGACGTTTCCCATACAGCAGGACGAGCCATTCGCATAGCGATACAACATAGATATTGATGTAGACGCCGCATTTGACTTTCGGGTGCGGCGTTGTTGTGCAATTTTACGATTGCTTCCGACATTTTTACAGGAGAGCCTGTTTCTTATGTATAGAGTTTGGTCTCGGTAAAAAGATGCGATAACATACGGACAGTTTTGTCAATCCGAACTGGGGAAATGAAAGGCAAGCTGCATGACCCTTCTCGAACTGTTCCAGCTGCTGAAGAAGCACCTCAAGCTGGTCATCACCCTTCCGGTGGTCTGCGCGATCGCCATGGGCATCGTGTCCTTCGTTGCGATGGACAACACCTATACCGCGACGACGAGCATGTACATTCTCGCCAAGACCGACGATAGCGGTCAGATGAGCTACAACGATCTCTCGGCGAGCCAGATGCTTTCCAACGATATCGCCACGCTGCTGGATAGCGATAGCGTTAAGAGCGGCGCCGCCAAAGAACTGGGCCTTACCGATCTGGATGACTACAAGGTGTCTGTTTCCTCCGAGACCACCACGCGTGTCATTACGCTTTCGGTTACCGGCACCGATGCCAAGGAGACGGCTGAGGTCGCAAAGGCCATTGCCAGCTCGGTGAGTACGGTCGCTCAGAACGTCGGCGCTGCCCAGAGCATCAACGTTATCGACGAGGCTAAGACCCCCGAAGCCCCCAGCGGCCCCAAGCGCACGCTGTATATTGCCGTCGCGTTCCTCGCCGGTATCTTTATCGCAGTTGCCTATGTCGTTTTGGCAGACATGCTCAATACCCGCATCCGCGGTGCCGAAGAGGCAGAAGAGCTCCTGGGTATTCCCGTTGTTGGCCGAATTCCGGCTATGAAAGGTGGTAAATAGGCATGGCTAAGGCAAAGAACACCGATAAGCTCGTTGTGCAGAATGCCGCCAAGACCCTTCTGGCCAACATCCGCTTTGCGAGCGTGGATGACCCCATTCGCACCATCACCGTTACCTCCTCGATTCCCAACGAGGGCAAGTCTACGGTTTCCATTAACCTTGCTCAGGCAATCGCCACGAGCGGCAAGAGTGTCCTGCTGGTCGAGGCTGATATGCGTCGCAGGTCCCTTGCCGATATGCTCGGCGTCCGCTCCCGCGGCGGACTCTATGCAGTCCTGTCCGAGCAGGTTTCTATCGACCAGGCGATTGTCGAGACGGGTCAGAAGAACTTCTACTTCCTCGATGCCGAGCCGCACATTCCCAATCCTGCCGACATCATCGTCTCCCATCGCTTTGCCAAGCTGGTAAAGGCACTGTCCGCCAAGTTCCAGTACGTCATCTTCGATGCTCCCCCGGTCGGCACCTTCATCGATGCTGCCGAGATCGCAAGTCTGACCGACGGTGCGCTTTTTGTCGTGCGTGAGGATTTCACCAAGCGCGAGGAGGCGCTCAACGCCATCGGTCAGCTTAAGAAGTCCGAGAAGGTCAAGCTCATCGGTACCGTCATGAATTACTGTGAGACCGAGACCAGCGAGTACTACTATTCTTACTACACCAAGGACGGTAAGAAGGTTAAGAAGGGCTCCGACGATCAGGGCACTTCCAAAAAGGGCATCTTCACCAACCGAGCAAACGTTTAGTTGATTAAGGCTGACCTATGCGTGACATTCATTGCCATATCTTGCCGGGTGTAGACGACGGCGCCGCCGATCTCGAAGAGAGCTTGGCGATGCTCGAGGCTGCCAAGCGGGCCGGTGTAACCAGAATCGTTTGCACTCCTCACTGCCGTGATCCCTATTTTGATTACGACAAGATGTGGGATGCCTTTGAGCTGCTGCGCGATAACGCTGACGGTTTTCCGCTCCAGATGGGCTTCGAGGTCAACCATCGAAAGCTCGTTGAGCTTGGTATCGATGCCGCGGATCACTTGCATTTCGATGGGACCAACGAGTTTCTGCTCGAGCTTTCGACGCATGCCGATGCGTATGCATTTAGAGAGTACGAGAACACGATTTACGATTTGCAGTGCCGTGGCTACCAGGTGATCATCGCTCATCCTGAGCGCTATCGTGCGGTTCAAAAGGATGTAAGCGTGGCGGAGCGCCTGGTCGATATGGGCTGCAAGCTGCAGGCTTCGGCGGACTTTATTGCCGGCGGTCGCTTTGGTCGCGAGAAAAAGCCGGCACAGCGCCTGTTCGATCAGAACCTGTACAGCTTCATCGCGAGCGATGCCCATAACGTGGGTCATTACGACTGCTTGGCGAAGGCTCGTGCGAAGTTTAGCGTGCGCGGAGCTCATTTTCGCTAATATATCTGTCCCTAACGTTCGCATTGAATGAAAGGGCAGCCATGGATATCCAACTTAAGACGGGATGCTTCGATGACGCGGCGTTGGTGCGCCGCGTCGTTTTTATGGACGAGCAGGGCTACGAGAATGAGTTCGACGCTATCGACGAGGATCCGAACTGCATCCATGTGACGCTCTATGTAGACGGTGAGCTTGCCGGTTGCTCGCGCGTGTTTCCCGAAGAGCTTGAGCGCGCGGCTGACGCAGAGGCTCCGGTGTCGCCGGCGTGCGACTTGGACGAAGGCGTCGCGGCGGGGGAGACCTACATTATGGGGCGCGTGGCCGTGCTGCCGAGCATGCGCCGTCGCGGTTTGGCGAGCAAGATTGTCGAGGCCAGTGATACGTGCGCGCGTGATGCCGGCGCCAAGCTCATTAAGCTGCACGCGCAGGAATACGTGCTACCACTCTATGCCAAGGCGGGTTACACGCAGATTGCCCCGGTGGACTACGAAGACGAGGGCCAGCCCCATGTTTGGATGGCCAAGAGCGTAGATGGCAGATAGGGACGTTCCTTTCCTGCCGGCAGTCGGGGACACTCCTTGGCAATTGGCGCATCAGAGCGTTTGGACATACAGTTTTTCGATTCCGTATGTATATATGCGCGCTAATGGGTTATAAAATCTAAGTCTGAACATAGCAGGTCTGCGATGCAGCTCGGGCAACCGGGCCGTTTTTGCGGACGGGGGTAGCGCGAAAGGACTGCACATGCGTCAATTTAAGACCGAGAGCAAAAAACTGCTCGACCTCATGATCAACTCCATCTACACCAATAAGGAAATCTTCCTGCGCGAGCTTATCTCTAACGCGAGCGACGCCGTCGACAAGCTCAACTTTAAGAGCCTGCAGGACCCGAGCGTCAAGCTCGACCAGGGCGACCTGGCTATTCGCGTCTCCTTTGATAAAGACGCCCGCACCATTACCATCTCGGATAACGGCATTGGCATGACCGCCGAGGAGCTCGAGCGCAATCTGGGCACCATCGCCCATTCCGGCTCCGAGGAGTTTAAGACCGAGAACGCCGAGCAGCAGGGTTCCGATGTCGACATCATCGGTCAGTTTGGCGTGGGTTTCTACTCCGCCTTTATGGTCGCCAGCCACGTGAAGGTTGTCAGCCGCGCTTATGGCGAGGATACCGCCCACGTTTGGGAGTCCGACGGTCTTGAGGGCTACACCATCGAGGATGGCGAGCGCGCCGAGCACGGCACCGATGTCATCCTGACGCTGCGCGAGAACGAGAAGCTCGACGCCGACGGCGAGGCCGAGACCTACGATCGCTTCCTGACCGAGTGGGGCCTCAAGAGCCTGATTCAGCAGTACAGCAACTATGTGCGCTACCCGATACAGATGATGGTGTCCAAGAGCCGCCAGAAGCCCAAGCCCGAGGATGCTGGCGATGACTACACGCCCGAGTACGAGGACTACCAGGAGCTCGAGACCGTCAATTCCATGACACCGATCTGGAAGAAACGCAGCTCCGATGTCGAGCAGAAGGACTACGACGAGTTCTACAAGTCCACATTCCACGACTTTGACGATCCCGCGCGCACTATCAGCTTCCACGCCGAGGGCACGCTTGAGTACGATGCGCTGCTGTTTGTGCCGGGTCGCGCCCCGTTCGATCTGTACAGCAAGGACTACGAGAAGGGCCTGGCGCTCTACAGCTCTAACGTGCTGATTATGGAGAAGTGCGACGACCTGCTGCCCGACTACTACAACTTTGTCCGTGGCGTCGTGGATTCTGCCGACGTGTCGCTCAACATCTCGCGTGAGACGCTGCAGCAGAACCGTCAGCTTAAGGCTATTGCCAAGCGTGTGGAAAAGAAGATCACCGCCGACCTTGAGGATATGCGTGACAACGATCGCGAGGCCTACGAGAAGTTCTTTGAGAACTTTGGCCGCGGTCTTAAGTACGGCATCTACTCGAGCTATGGCATGAAGGCCGATGAGCTCGCCGACCTGCTGCTGTTCTGGTCTGCCAAGGAACAGAAGATGATTACCCTGGCCGAGCATGCCAAGGGCATGCCCGAGGGCCAGAAGGCAATCTACTATGCCGCCGGCGATTCGCGCGAGCGTCTGGCCAAGATGCCCGTCGTGAAGGGCGTGCTCGACCGCGGCTACGATGTATTGCTGCTGACGCAGGACGTGGATGAGTTCACCTTCCAGGCCATGCGTGAGTACGTGGCTGCCGATATGCCCAAGGTCTACGAGGACGACGCCGCCCGCGAGGCTGCCGAGAAGGCCGTTGCCGACGGTGCCGAGCCCGAGGTCGAGGGTCGTCACCTGGAGCTCAAGAACGTCGCGACTGGCGATCTTGATCTGGCGACCGAGGACGAGAAGAAGGAGGCCGAGGACGCCACCAAGGAAAACGAGGACCTCTTTAGCGCCATGAAGGAGGCGCTCGGTGACAAGGTCGAGAAAGTTGCCGTCTCCGCGCGCCTGACCGATGCCCCCGCTTGCATCACCACCGAGGGTCCGCTTTCGCTCGAGATGGAGAAGGTGCTCCAGAAGGGACCCGAGGGCACGCCCGACGGTATGCCCAAGAGCCAGCGCGTGCTCGAGCTCAACGCCAAGCACCCGGTCTTTGACAAGCTTGTCGCTGCCCAGAAGGCAGGCGACGCCGACAAGATCAAGCAGTACTCCGGTCTGCTCTATGACCAGGCTCTGCTGGTCGAGGGCATTCTGCCTGAGGACCCCGTTGCCTTCGCGGCGGCTGTCTGCGAGCTGATGTAACTAGGGTGTTACGCGGTTCTACGAACCGCGTAACCACTCGACGCTGCAAGCCCGCCAGAGCGGCAATCTGCCTTTCAACTTCGGCGGCATGACCAGAAGGTCAATGCCGCCTTGTTTCAAGGCACCTTGCTCGCTCTGGCGGGCTTTCGCTGTCCGCGCCAAAACATCGGCGTTGTTATGGGTAGTCGTTGGGGACGTTCTTAAATGACTAGTCGTTGGGGAATGTGGCACTTGGGGACGTTCCTTTTCTGCCGACAGTTTGGGACATTCCTTGCACCATTAGTCGTTGGGGACGTTCTTGTTTGACTGGTCATTCAAGAACGTCCCCAATGACTATTCGAACTGCTATTTTGTGCGGGTTGTGGTTTTGGGAGCTGCGGGAATTTAAGATACTGTACAACTGTACGTTAACTCATCTTCGTAGTATATTGCTACCCGCAAAACTCAGCACCATTGTGCCGCGAGGCACTAAAGCGCCTACGTACAATGGTTGTCGATAGTACGATTCGATTCAACGACAGGATGGATGGTCTAAGCGTGAGTCTCGGCAGCAAACTATCCAACGCAAAGGTATCCTTTGCGATATTCAAGCGCGACATTAAGCGACTGCTTGTGAACCCCGTCGCCTTGGTGGTTACCCTGGGCGTGTGCGTTATCCCCTCGCTGTATGCCTGGTACAACATCGTGGCAAACTGGGATCCGTACGGAAACACCCAGGGCATCAAGATTGCTATCGCCAACAACGACCAGGGAACCCAAAACGACCTGGTGGGCGAGCTCAATGCGGGCGACAAGGTCGTCGATCAGCTCAAGGAAAACGATCAGCTGGGCTGGACCTTCGTCGATTCGGCCGCCGATGCCAAAGAGGGCGTCGAGAGTGGTGAGTACTATGCGGCCATCGTAATCCCCAAGAACTTCTCAGATAACCTGGTCTCGATGCTCGACGGCAATTACCATCAGCCCAAGCTCACGTACTACGTCAACGAGAAGAAGAGCGCTATTGCGCCCAAGGTCACCGACACTGGCGCCAATACCATCGAGGAGCAGATCAACTCGGAGTTTGTCTCCACGGTGGGCGAGACCGTCGCGGGCATTGCTAAAGATGCTGGCATCGACCTTAAAGACAAGGCGACCCAGACCCGGGATTCGCTGGCGGGCTCGGTGTCCGAGGCGTCTGATACCCTGGGCGAAGTACGCGATTCCATCGGCGACATGAACACCGCCATCGACAAGACGAGCAGCTCGATTGCTTCGGCCGATGCTGCGCTGGCGGGCCTGCAGGGGCAGGCGCCCTCTCTAACGCAGGCGATCTCCCAGGGCAACGACCTGCTGGGCGAGGCTCGCGCCACGGCGGGCAACTCTATCACCTCGCTCTCCAAGGCACTCTCGGAAGGTAGCCTTGCACTCACCAAGACGTCAGCCTCCGCGAACGCTGCGATTGGCAAGCTAACGGGTACGGTCACATCTACGACCACCCGCATCGACAACTCGCTCGAGTCTCTCCAGGCGACGATCGATCACAATAAGGTCGTTATCGGACACTTGGAGATTCTCGTTAATGACGCGTCGACAGGTTCCGAGGAAATTGACGCGCGCATTGTATCGACCATCGATTCGCTTCGCGAGCAAAACCAGAAGCTGCAGAGCATCAAGGATGGCCTTTCTGCACAGTCGAGCGCCATGGCAAACGACGCTACGGCAATCTCGAACGCGAGCAACGCACTCAACGCGGCAATTCAGACCGGTACGGCTAACCTCGGTCAGGCTCAGACCGATCTGGGTCAGAACGCACTTCCGAAGGCTTCGAGCGCGCTTGATTCCTTTGCCGCCGTTTCGGGCGATTTGACCGGCATTGTGTCGGGTATGACCCCCACGATAGCGAGCGCGCGCGGCACGCTGGCGCAGCTCGACGCCACGCTCAAGCAGGCAAAGACCACGCTATCCCAAACCGACGCCTCCCTTGCCAAGGTTCAGGACAAGCTCGCGACCGCCGCCAATGACATTGCGGCGCTGCGGACCTCTGAGTCTATGGGCGAGTTAGCCGACCTCATGGACGTCGACGTCAATGACGTGGCAGATTTCATGGCATCTCCGGTTGAGCTGACGTCCAAGTCAATCTATCCGGTCAAGAGCTTTGGCTCGGGCATCGCGCCCTTCTACACCAATCTGGCGCTGTGGGTAGGCGGCTATGTGCTCATCGCTATCTATAAACTCGAGGTCGACCGCGAGGGCATCGGTAGCTTTACGGCGCGTCAGGGCTACTTTGGCCGCTGGCTGCTGCTGGTGATCCTGGGCGCGTTCCAGGCCATTATCGTTACGGTGGGCGACCTGGTCATTGGCGTTCAGTGCGTCAATCCGCTGCTCTTTGTACTGGGCGGCATCGCTATTTCGTTCACCTACGTCAACATCATCTATGCGCTGTCCACCACGTTTAAGCATATCGGTAAAGCCATTGGCGTCATCCTCGTCATTGTGCAGATCCCCGGCTCGTCGGGCATGTATCCCATCGAGATGATGCCCGGCTTCTTCCAATGGCTGCATCCGCTGCTGCCCTTCACTTATGGCATCAACCTGCTGCGCGAGACCGTCGGTGGCATGTATTCGTTCAACTACCTGTTCAACCTGTGCATCCTGGGCGTGTTCCTTGCCATCGCGCTCTTTATCGGTCTGCAGCTGCGCCCGTTGCTGCTCAACCTCAATCTGCTCTTTGATAAGCAGCTTTCCACGACGGGCCTCATGATCTGCGAGTCCAACGACCTACCGCGCCAGCGCTATTCGCTGCGCACGGCCATGCGCGTCATGCTCGATTCGGATTCGTACCGTCGCGAGCTGCTCGATCATGCCGTGGCGTTTGAGCATCGCTACCCGTACTACATCAAGGGCGGTTTTGCCGCCGTGGTAGGCGTGCAGGTTCTGCTCTTTGTGCTTTCGACGGTGCTCGATATCGACAATAACGGCAAGATCATCCTGCTCGTTATCTGGATTATCTCGGTCATTGCCATCTGCGGCTGGCTCATCAACATCGAGTACATCCGTGCAAGCCTCAACACCCAGATGCGCATCTCGGCGCTTTCGGACGAGGACCTTCGCCGCGAGATGCGCGAGCACACGGCGGCGATCCCTGCCGCCCGTCGCATGTTTGGTCTCAACGCCAGCGAGCGTGGCGCCAAGGGAGGCGAACAGCCTACGAGCCGTCTGCCGCATATCGGTGCGCATCGTAAGGCTCAAGATGCCGACGGCGCTGACAACGTAAACGGAAACGACGGGGACACCACCCCGCTTGGCAAGCACTCTAAAGGAGGTGAGGCATAAATGAAAAACATCCTGCACCTGTTTAAGCGCGATGTCCAAAACGTGTCTCGCTCCGTGATCGGCATGGTCGTCGTGATGGGCCTGATCATCGTGCCATGTCTCTATGCATGGTTTAACATCGCCGGAAGCTGGGATCCGTACGGCAACACCGGCAACCTTAAGATCGCCGTGGTCAACACTGATGAGGGTTACGAGAGCGATCTGATTCCCGTCGAGGTCAACGTGGGCGAAAACGTAACCGCCACCCTGCGCGGCAACGAGAACTTCGACTGGGTTGTGCTCAACGATCGCGATAAGGCCATCGATGGCGTCAAGTCGGGCGCGTACTACGCTGCCGTCGTTATCCCTAAAACGTTTAGCGCCGACATGATGACGCTTTTCTCGACCGAGGTGAAGCACGCCGATATCGAGTTCTACGAGAACCAGAAGGCTAACGCCATCGCACAGATCGTGACTGAAAAGGGCTCGAGCGCCGTCCAGAGTCAGGTCAACGAGACCTTTACCAAGACCATCACGACCATCGGCCTTAAGACCGTGTCCAGCCTGCTCGACTATATGAGTACCGACCAGGTGAGCAACTTTATCGCCAATCTGTCCTCGACGCTGGGCGATTCGGTCGAGGACCTGCAGGACGTTCAGGCGAGTGCGACGTCGCTCGCGGGCATTTTGAGCTCCACGTCCGATTCACTGACATCGGCGGGCGGCATGCTCAAGCAGACGGGCACCGTTGATGAGTCGACGAAGCAGCTGATGGAGCACGCCAAGAGCGGCATCAATGATTCCAAGGAAGCGCTCAAGGCCGCCAACGATGCCGTTGACGCGGCGATTGACGGAAGCGCGGGCTCGTTCGACAACGTGTCCGCCGAGCTTGCGAAGGCATTCGATGCCGCGAATCAGCATGTTGACCTTACGGTGTCTCAGCTCAACGAAGCCGCAGCGGCGCTCAATACGCGTGCTGACGATATCGATGCGATGGCCGATCAGCTCCGCAACCTTGCCGACCAGGTGAGTGATGACAAGCTCAAAGACGGTCTCGAGTCCGCTGCGACGTCGCTGGGCAGAATTGCCGTGGAGTACCGCAACAATGCGAAGGACCTGACGGCGACCGCAAAGTCCCTTTCGGACGGCATGGCGGAGGTCAACAACTCGCGTGCCGAGGTCGACCAGGCCATCGCCGATGCCAAGGCGGGTATCTCGGGAGCCAAGTCCGACTACGATTCCACGTTCTCGGTTAAGGCCAAGGAGCTCAAGAAGACCATTTCGGGCGTTCTGGATTCCCTGAACGGTATCTCGGGTGACTTGGATGGCGCTGTGAGCGGTCTGACCGACGCCTCTGGCTCGCTCGCAAAGGGCCTCTCCAAGGCTGCGACGCTGGTCAACAAGGCTTCTGATCAGTTGGGCGAGGCGTCGGACAAGATCAGCGCTTTTAAGGACGAGCTTGATAGCGCTCTGATGTCGGGTGACCTGGCCATGATTAAGACAATGATTGGCAACGACCCCGAGGGCCTCGCCGTGTCGCTTTCCGGCCCCGTCGCGCTCGACCGCAAACCGGTCTATCCGATCCGCAACTACGGTTCGGCCATGGCACCGTTCTACACGATTCTGTCGCTGTGGGTGGGCTCGATTGTACTGGCGGCCATGATGAAGGTCTCGGTTGACGATGAGCTCATCAACGAGCTGATCCCCGTGCGCCTGCACGAGATCTACCTGGGCCGCTACCTGTTCTTTGGAGGTCTGGCCCTGCTGCAGGCGACACTCGTGTGCGCGGGCGACATCCTGTTCTTTGGCATTCAGTGCGACAACCCGCTGCAATTTGTGCTGGCGGGTTGGGTCGCGAGTCTCGTGTTCTCCAATATCGTCTACACGCTTACGGTTTCGTTTGGCGATATCGGCAAGGCGCTCGCCGTCGTGCTGTTGGTTATGCAGGTCGGCGGTTCGGGCGGTACGTTCCCCATCGAGATGACCGGCCCTGTGTTCCAGGCGATCTATCCGTTCCTGCCGTTCACCCACGGCATCAACGCCATGCATGCCGCCATGGCTGGCGCCTACCATATGGAGTACTGGATTGAGCTAGGCATTCTGGCGAGCTATCTGATTCCGTCGCTGGCACTGGGCGTCGTCTTCCGCCGCCCGGTCATCAAAGCCAACGACTGGATCATCGAAAAGCTTGAAAGCACGAAGCTAATTTAGTTACGCGGTTTTACCAAACCGCGTAACGGCTCGACGCTGCAAACGTCCCTAAGCGGCAATCTGACGTTCAATTTCAAGGGCGCGGCCAGAGAAGGTCAGCGCCCTTTCATTTCACGTCACCTTGCTCGCTTAGGGGCGTTTTCGCTGACGTTGCCGGAACATCGAGGTTTTCTGTTCCGACGCTTTAGTTGAGTGAATTGCACGGGCTGCTTGGTTGTTGCTACAGTAGCGGGGCGTGCCGGGGGTCCGGTGCGCCCCGTTTTATTTGACCATGAGGCGGCACGCGGCCATGCACGTGCGGACACCACGCCCAGACTGAGCGCGAGGATGCCCTATGGCTCAGAATGCCGTTGATGAAATCGAAAACATGCCCGATAGCCCTGTAGCGCGCGAAGACCTGGGTGCCGGCGGCACCTCCCGCGGCGCCGGCGCGCGTTCTCCGTTCTTCTGGAAGGTCTTGCTGCTTTCGGTGGCGGTCATCTGGGGCTATTCCTTTACCACCATGAAAGATGCGCTCGATACCATTCCGGTGTTCGAGCTGGTCTACGTTCGCTTTCTCCCGGCATCACTGGTTATGTTTGCTATTTTCCATAAGCGCATCATCGCTCATTTCAATGCCCGCAACCTGATCGTCGGGCTGGGCATGGGTGCGCTCATGTGGGGAGCATACGGACTGCAAACGATTGGCCTGGCACAGACCACGGCAGGCAAGAGTGCATTTTTGACGGGCACGTACTGTATCCTTGTGCCGTTTGCCAGCTATGTCCTGAGCGGCGAAAAGCTCACCCGCTATAACCTGGGTGCGGCACTGCTGTGCCTGGCGGGCATTGGCCTGGTGGCACTCGATAGCGTCGAGTTCAATGCTGGAGATGTCATCACGCTGGGCGGCGCGGTCTTCTTTGCTATCCAGATGGCAGTGACCGCCAAGTATGGCCGCAAGATGGACATCAACGTCATCACGTTTTGGATGTTTGTGGGCAATGGCGTTTTGAGCTTAATCACGTCGCTGCTATTCGAGACTCAGGCGCCTCTGTCCGTGTGGACGCCGAGCTTTGTCGGCGTGGCGGCCTTTCTCTCGGTGGGCTGTACGTGCGTGGCACTGCTCGTCCAAAACGTTGGATTGGCGCACGTCCCGGCCTCGACGGGCTCGCTGCTCCTTTCGATGGAGTCCCCCTCGGGCGTGCTGTTCTCGGTGCTGCTGATGGGGGAGGCGCTCACCTCGCGCCTGCTTGCCGGCTTTGCGCTCATCTTTTTGTCGATTATCTTGAGCGAGACGCATTTCGATTTCTTGCGCCGAAAATCTCGCCCGCAATTGTAAACAACTTGTTGCGCCGCCCTCCTGGGGCGGCGTTTTTTATGCCTCGCCTTTAAAGTTGTACCTTGCACTTTACGCTATCAAAGTGCTTACTGCAAAAACGCTACTGGAGGGCATTTATGGCACCAGCTCAGTCCGATCTTCAACCGCAATCAGCGCCCAAGGCCACCGCAGCGGCGCAGGCCGCTATCGGTGACGGTCTCGTTGCAGAAGCTCAGGCTTTTGCAGACGAGCTCGCTGCGTGGCGACACGATTTACACCAGGTGCCCGAGCTGGGTAATAGCCTCCCACAGACCTCTGCGTATATTCAAGCGCGCCTGACCGAGATGGAAATCCCATTTGCCACGCTCGTCGATGGTTCCTGTGTCGTGGGCCTTGTCGGCGCCGGTGCCGCCGCGGCCCAGGGCAATGGCGTCTGCACGGACGAACAGGCCGGTACGGTCATCATGCTCCGTGGCGACATGGACGCCCTGCCCGTTGCCGAAGAGTCAGGCGAGCCTTTCGCCTCTACGAACGGCTGCATGCACGCATGTGGACACGATATGCACGCGACGGCGTTGCTTGGAGCGGCGCGCCTGCTCAAGGCCCGCGAGTCTGCGCTTGTCGACGCCAACGCCACGGTTAAGTTGCTGTTCCAGCCGGGCGAGGAAACCTTTGAGGGTGCCCGCGCCGCCATCGCCGACGGTCTGCTGCAGAACCCGCGTCCCCAGGCCGCCTTTGCCATGCATGTCAATAGCCAGTCGCCGCTTGGCCTGGTGCTCTACGGCAGCCCGGCGCTCTCGGGCGTGTACGGTTTTCGCATCACGCTTCAGGGCAAGGGCGGCCATGGCTCGAGCCCCGAGATCTGCATCGACCCCATCACGGCCGGCGTCCATGTGCATCTGGCGCTTCAGGAGCTCATCTCCCGCGAGGTGCCGGCGGCCAAGGAGGTCGCGCTTACCGTTGGCAAGTTCGCCGGCGGTCAGGCCGCAAATGTCATCCCCGACACTTGTGTGCTCGAGGGAACGCTGCGTGGCTTCGACGTCGAGCTCATGGAGCACCTCAAGACCCGCATCGCGGAGGTCGTCAAAGGCGTTGCCACGACCTATCGTACGCCGGCGACTATCGAGACACTCTCGGATGTTCCCCCGCTCGTACTCGACGACGGCATGACGCAGGCGTCGCTTGGCTACGTGGGCGCGGTGCTGCCCAAGTCCGCCTTCCTGCCGCTGTTCCACGCCATGGCGAGCGAGGACTTCGCGTTGATCTCGAGCGAGATCCCGAGCGCGTACTTTACCGTGGGCGCTGCTGTGACTGATACGGACGAGCATTTTGCTCAGCATCATCCCAAGGCACGTTTTAGCGATGCCGAGCTTCCCCTTGGCGCCGCGGCTTATGCCGCCGTCGCTTTGGGCTACATCGCCGACCACCGGTAGCACCCAATCTTGCCTTTCAAGCCTGCGGGCATGGCCGTAAGGCCTATGCCCTTGTCTTTCAAGGCAATCTTGGGCACTACCGGCGCCCGGCGCCGGCTATTCGTTTGTTAAATAAGGAGCAGTATGTCCCAGCAGCGTAAGTTCTTCCCCGGCTGGCTCGTGGTGGCCTCTGGCTTCGTGATCATGGCCACGTGCTACACGATTTTCGTCAACTGCATGAGCCTGTTCCAGCCGTTGATCGTCAGCGACCTGGGCATTTCCCTTGCGCAGTGCAACATCTCCAACGCCCACGATCGCTGCGTCTAAGCAGTTTGGCATGGCCGACCTGGGCAAGGTCACGGGCACCATTACCTCGCTCGAGATGGTCGGTGGCACCGTGGGCGCCATCGTCTCGGGCGTGCTGTTCGACGCTACGGGCTCCTTTGCGAGCACCTGGATCGTGTGCCTGGTGTGCTCCGCGATTATGCTCGTGTTCCTGCTGGCGTCCGAGCCCATCGCTGCCAAGCTGCGCGCGAGCGTGGCGGGGGAGTAGATAGGCCAAAGCGCATTGCCGCTTGTCCGCTTCGTCCGTGGCTACCGCGGCGGCGTGTCTGGCCGAACGAGTTCCAAAACCCTCGTTCGGTCAGACGCGCCGCCGCGTTGCTGCTTTGTGCCGTATAATGTCCATTATCTATGACGCGATACAAAAGAAAGGTGTTTGCCCATGCAGGCACAGAAGGCGGAGGGAACCCGCGACCTTATCGGCGCCGAGATGCGCGCTTGGCAAAAGATGCAGCAGATCGCTGCCGGCGTGTTCGAGCCGTTTGGCTTTAAGCCCATCGAGACGCCCGCCATCGAGCAGGTGGACGTGTTTGTCCACGGCATCGGCCAGTCGACCGACGTCGTGCGCAAGGAGATGTTCCGCGTCTTTAGCGGCGCCAACCTGGAGCGCGTCTTTACCGAGGGCACCGACACCAAGCTCAAGCCTAAGCAGCGCCTGGCACTTCGCCCCGAGGGCACGGCCGGTGTGGTGCGCGCCGTCGTGGAGAACAACCTGGTGCCCCAGGGCTCCACGCCGTTTAAGGCTTATTATGCCGAGGCCATGTTCCGTGGCGAGCGTCCCCAGAAGGGTCGCCTGCGCCAGTTCCACCAGGTGGGCATCGAGTGGCTCGGCGCTCCCGATCCGGCAGCAGACGCCGAGTGCATCATCATGCTCATGGAGTTCTACAAGCGCCTTGGTTTCGATCTTTCCAAGCTCCGTCTGCTCATTAACTCGATGGGCGATGCCCAATGCCGTCCGGCCTATCGCGAGCAGGTCAAGCAGTTTATCCTCGATCACGCCGACGAGATGTGCGACGAGTGCCGCGAGCGCGCCGAGCTCAATCCGCTGCGTGCCTTCGACTGCAAGAACGACCACTGCCGCGAGATCATGGCCGACGCCCCGCTGATGGGCGACAACCTGTGCGATGAGTGCCGCGAGCACTACGAGCAGGTCAAGCGCTATCTGGACGTCGCCGGTATCGAGTACGTCGAGGATCCCACCCTGGTGCGCGGCCTGGACTACTACACCCGTACCGTCTTTGAGGTCGAGGCCCCTGGCGCCGGCGTCGGCTCCATCGGTGGCGGCGGCCGCTACGATGGCCTGGTCGAGCTCGAGGGCGGCAAGCCCACGGCCGGCGTCGGCTTCGCCGTCGGTTTTGAGCGCGCCCTGCTGGCCCTGCAGGCCTTTGGCAGCGACCTGGGCGCCGAGGAGACCCCGTGTGTCTACGTCGCCAATGCCGGCAAGGAGTTGCGCCAGAACGTCTTTGCCATTACGCAGGAGCTTCGCGCCGCAGGTATCGTGACCGAGGCCGACTATCAGGGTCGTTCGCTTAAGGCTCAGTTTAAGCAGGCCGACAAGGTGGGCGCTAAGCTCATTTTGGTCTTGGGCGGCGACGAGCTTGCCGCCGGCAAGGTCAAGGTGCGCGACATGGAGAGCCATGACGAGGCCCTCGTCGATCTGGCCAACGTGGTCGAGGCGGTTCGTGAGCGCCTGTAGCGCATGATTTTTGAGCTGTGGACTCACTAAAGCGCTCAGCTCATTGAGAGCGATTGTTACGGGGGTGTTTCGCATTTATGCGGAATGCCCCCGTTTGCATATGCCGCCCACCGAGAAATACGACCATTTGGGGCAAAAAGCCTTGCAATGCAGAAAATACTTTTGTGTGGTAAAGCGCAATCAGCGTCGAAAGTTTTTGCCGAGTGCCTATAATAAATACCGCATGTTACGTGCATAGAAGGAGGAATGGGAGGAAACGTGGCTGAGAACCTAAGCAACCAGTCTGTACCCGAAGCCGCGGCGCGCGTCGCTGCCGTGGTCAACCGCCTCGTTAACCGAATCGGCTCGAATGCCGAATCCAAGGAGCGTCTCGCCGAGATCGAGATCCCCGAGGAGCTGCGCGACAATCTGGCGCTGTTCTTGCGCCTGGAGCGCCGTGTGCTTAGCGAGTATGATCCCGAGATCGCGGACCTGTTCGACAAGATTTTGACAGCCGAGATTGTGGCCAATGCCGGAAACCCCGGCACCCGTGCTGCCGACGAGTCCGTCGACGAGCAGGGCGTGCCCACTGCCGACGAGCCCACCGCCGTGGCGTTTCGCGAGGTCGTTGATCTGATCGACAGTCTGCCGCTCGATAAGCAGCAGGTTATCGTCCGCGCCTTTACGAGCTTCTTCCATCTGGCAAACCTGTCGGAGGAGAACTACCGCGTGGCGCAGCTGCGCGAGCGCGAGGCAGGTGCGTCGACCGATACCGAGGTCGATCCCGCCAACGAACTCACCGTCGCCTATCACCAGTTGGTAAACGAGATGGGTGTCGAGGGCGCCAACGAGCTGCTCGACAAGCTCGAGTTCCACCCTGTCTTTACCGCACATCCCACCGAGGCCCGTCGTAAGGCCGTCGAGGGCAAGATTCGCCGTATCTCCAACCTGCTGGAGGAGCGTCCGCGCCTGGGCGGCTCCGACCTGGTGGAGAACGAGCGCCATATGCTGCAGGAGATCGACGCTCTGGTGCGTACGAGCCCCATCGCGCTCAAGAAGCCCACGCCGGTCGAAGAAGCCGATACCATCATCGACATCTTCGATAACACGCTGTTCGACGTCATTCCCGTTATCTATCGTCGTTTTGATGACTGGGTGCTGGGCGACAAGGCCGGCACCGTGCCGCCGCTGTGCCCGGCGTTCTTCCACCCCGGCAGCTGGATCGGTTCCGACCGCGACGGCAACCCCAATGTCACCGCCAAGGTGAGCCGCGAGGTTGCTGCCAAGTACTTCACCCATATGGTGCTCAAGCTCGAGGACAAGTGCCGCCGCATCGGCCGTAACCTGACGCTTGAGGCCACCTACAGCAAGCCGTCTGCCGAACTCATCAACCTGTGGAACCATCAGGTCGAGATGAGCACTCAGTACACCGCACGTGCTGAACTGATCTCCGAGCACGAGCCGCATCGCGCCGTTATGCTCGTCATGGCCGACCGTCTGAACGCCACCGTCCGTCGCATCACCGATACCATGTACCACAGCGCCGATGAGTTCCTGGATGACCTGCGCGTCGTCCAGCGCTCCCTGGCCGCCTGCGGTGCCGTCCGTGCCGCCTACGGCCCGGTCCAGACCATCATCTGGCAGGTCGAGTCCTTCGGCTTCCATATGGTCGAGATGGAGTTCCGTCAGCACTCCGTGGTGCACGCCCGCGCCCTCAAGGATATCCACGAGAACGGTATCCATGGCGATCTGCAGCCCATGACGCGCGAGGTCATCGACACCTTCCGTGCCATCGGTTCCATCCAAAAGCGTTACGGCAAGAAGATGGCGCACCGCTACATTATCTCGTTCACCAAGAGCGCTCAGCATGTGGCCGATGTCTTTGAGCTGGCCCACCTGTCCTTCGCGCACGAGGAAGACGTCCCCGAACTTGACGTGATTCCGCTGTTCGAGCAGCTCGAGGACCTCGAGGGCTGCGTCGACGTGCTCGATCAGATGCTCGCGCTGCCCGTGGTGCAAAAGCGCCTTGCCCAGACCAACCGCCGCATGGAGGTCATGCTGGGCTACTCCGACTCCTCCAAGGATGCCGGTCCTACCACGGCCATGCTCGCGCTGCACTCCGCGCAGGAGCGCATCGCCAAGTGGGCAGAGAAAAACGATATCGATCTGGTGCTCATGCACGGTCGTGGCGGCGCCGTGGGCCGTGGCGGCGGCCCGGCCAACAAGGCCGTGCTGGCTCAGCCCAAGGGTTCGGTCAACTGCTTCTTTAAACTTACCGAGCAGGGCGAGGTCATCTTTGCCCGTTATGGCAACCGCACGCTGGCTCAGCGCCATGTTGAGTCCGTTGCCGCCGCAACGCTTTTGCAGTCGGCCCCGAGCGTCGAGAAGATTAACACCGAGACCACGCAGAAGTTCTGGGATATGGCAGAGAAGCTCAACGCCGTAAGCCACGAACGCTATCTGGACCTGCTGCACACCGATGACTTTACGCCGTGGTTCTCGACCGTGACGCCGCTGACCGAGGTTGGCCTGCTGCCGATTGGCTCGCGTCCGGCCAAGCGCGGTCTGGGCGCCAAGTCGCTCGACGACCTGCGTACCATTCCGTGGATCTTCAGCTGGAGCCAGGCGCGCATTAACCTTGCCGCTTGGTACGGCCTGGGCACCGCCTGCGAGCAGCTTGGCGATCTTGACCAGCTTAAGGCTGCCTACCAGGAGTGGCCGTTCTTCCGCACCTTTATCGACAACATCGAGATGTCGATCGCCAAGACCGACCAGCGCATCGCCAAGATGTATCTGCACCTGGGCGATCGCCAGGATCTGTCCAAGAAGGTCTTTACCGAGATGCAACTCACCCGTAAGTGGGTCCTTGCCATCGTCGGTGACGAATGGCCGCTGCAGCGCCGCCGCGTGCTCGGCTGCGCCGTTCGCGTGCGCAACCCCTACGTCGACGCCCTGTCCATCGCCCAGGTCCGCGCCCTTCGCGAGGTGCGTATGAACCAGGACGAGATGGCAGAGGAGAAGAAGGCTGAGTACATGAGCCTGATTCTTTCGACTGTGACCGGCGTCTCGGCAGGATTGCAAAACACGGGGTAATCGATAGCCCTGTGGCTCTCACCGGGACCCGATGGGTTTCCCTCTGAATGCGTCCTCGCACTTGAAGCCCCCTTATCCTGCTCCTTCGGAGCTGTGGATAGGGGGGCTTCGTGCTGCGGAATGCATTCAGAGGGAAACCCATCGGGCCCCTTCGTCCTCGGTCTTCTGGGATTAAAGCTGAAGGGAATAAGGCGCGCTTCGCGCATAGCGTGGAGTGCGGCGAGGGCTTCTTGCGTCCTGCGGAGTGTGCCTAAAAGTAAACTAATGGCGGGCCCTGCGATGTCCGGTCTTCGGCGGATCAGCCGCTGGGTGAGGGTGGTGCTTGGGGCGACGTGCAAAAAACGGAGTTTTCAGCAGCCAAAGATTGATGCATAAGGCCATAGCCGGCTTTCGCTGCCTTTGTTGATGCTTTTGCACGACGATTGGGCTTTGGCGACGATCATATATGGCTGGTTTCTCGCCGCATGCTATCCAGATGGGTCGAGTCATGAGGACTATCTACCTTTTGAAAGATTTTTGGCACCAAAATCTTATCCCGCGATGCTGAATACTCGCAAAAATGCACGCTCCGGAGGGTACTACCCAGTTATGGCCAGAAATCCATGCGCCATCTTATGCAATTATTTAACGAATTTATGCAAAATGGCTTACGTGCGTACGTCTCGGACTAGATGTTTGCCTCGGCGCTGCGTAAATCATCCTGTCTATAGTGTCTTTGACAGGCGGCTGCGGTCCCGTTTGGGGTCGCGGCCGTTTTGTTGTGGGTCAAATATGAACGTTGTGTTAATGAGTCGGTGGACGGTGGTGTTTTTCGGTGAGCGGCGTATCCTTCCAACGGTTTATCTAGTGTGTCAGTTGAAAAGGAAGAGGGCGCTCGTCATTGTTTGAATGTGAACTGCCGTTTGACCACAAGACGTTGCATCTGGAGCTCGAGGACAAGAACTTCGCGGGTGTGATGGAAGGTCATCAAAACGAGTTTAAGACTACAAAATCGCAGGAAGAGCTGGTAGAGGAGTCGCTTGCCAACCCTTATGGCTCGCCTTCGCTCGAGGAGCTTTGTGCTGGCAAAAAGGATATCGTAATTATCAGCTCTGACCATACGCGTCCCGTTCCTTCGCGTGTGACGATGCCTATTCTGCTGCATCACATTCATGCCGCTGCGCCCGAGGCCCGTGTGCGTATTTTGGTTGCTACGGGTATGCACCGTCCGTCGACGCACGAGGAGCTCGTCAATAAGTATGGCGAGGACATCGTTGCCAACGAGGAAATCGTTATGCATGTCGCGACCGACGACAGCATGATGAAAAAGATCGGCACCCTGCCTTCTGGTGGCGAGTGCATCATCAACAAGATTGCGGCCGATTGCGATCTGCTGCTTGCCGAGGGCTTTATTGAGCCGCACTTCTTTGCCGGTTTCTCTGGTAGCCGCAAGTCCGTCCTGCCTGGCATCGCCAGCTACAAGACCATCATGTACAACCACAACGGTCAGTTTGTGAACGATTCCCACTCGCGTGCCGGCAACCTGTGCCACAACCACGTGAGCGAGGACATGTTTGCCGCCGCCGAGATGGCTCACCTTGCCTTTGTGCTCAACGTGGTGCTCAACGGCAAGCACGAGGTCATTGGCTCCTTTGCCGGCGACATCCACAAGGCGCACGAGGCTGGCTGCGAGTTCGTGAAGAGCCTTGCCGGCGTTGAGCCCGTCGAGTGCGAGATCGCCATTACCACTAACGGCGGCTACCCCCTCGATCAGAACATCTATCAGGCTGTGAAGGGCATGTGCGCTGCCGAGGCCACGCTTCCCGAGGGCGGCGTGATCATCGACGTCGCCGGTTGTGCCGACGGTCACGGCGGCGAGGGCTTCTATCACAACATCGCCGACAACGATCCGGCAGAGTTTGAGCGCGCCTGTATCGATCGTCCTAAGGACGAGACCCTGCCCGATCAGTGGACGAGCCAGATCTTTGCCCGCATCCTGGCGCATCACCCCGTGATCATGGTCACCGACCTGTGCGATCACCAGATGCTCAAGGATATGCACATGACGCCGGTCAACACCCTCGAGGAGGCGCTCAAGCTCGCCTTTGAGATGAAGGGTGCCGACGCCAAGGTCGCCGTCATCCCCGATGGCCTGGGTGTTGTCGTCGCGCAGCACTAGTGCGCGGCTTAAACGAATCGTTTATAACCGACAAGAAAGATAAGGTTTTATGCTTACCAAACTCCTCTGCGAATTCGGCGCGACGGCCCTCATGATCGTCTTTGGCGTGGGCGTGCACTGCGATACCGTGCTCAAAGGCACCAAGTATCAGGGCTCCGGCCATATGTTTGCCATCACCACCTGGTCTTTTGGCATCTCGGTCTGCCTGTTTGTCTTTGGCGGCGCCGTGTGCATGAACCCCGCTATGGTGCTTGCCCAGTGCATCGTCGGTCTGGTGCCGTGGGGCAACTGCATCCCCTTCATGCTTGCCGATATGCTCGGCGGCTTTGTGGGTGCCGTGATCGCTTGGTTTATGTATGCCGATGAGTTCAAGGCTTCCGAGGGTGTCGTCGATCCCATTGCCCAGCGCAACATCTTCTCGACCAACCCCACCACCGAGGGTACGAACTATGCCCGCAACTTCTTCTGCGAGGCAATCTGCACCTTTGTGTTCATTAGCGCCATCCTTGCTGCTGCTAGCCGTGCTGGTGAGGACGTTTTGATGCTCGCCATCTGCGTCGGCCTGATTGTCTGGGCCGTTGGCATGGGCATGGGCGGCATCACCGGCTTCGCTATGAACCAGGCACGTGACCTTGGTCCCCGCCTTGCTTATCAGGTGCTGCCGATTAAGAACAAGGCCGACAACAACTGGAAGTACGGCCTGCTTGTTCCTGGCATCGCTCCGTTTGTCGGTGCTATTGTGGCCGCGCTGTTTGTGCATGGCTTCTTGGGCATGTTCTAGTCTGAGGCTACATAGGTTGTCCGCCGTCCGCATGGGGTAACTTCCCAGCGCGTCCTCGGACATGCAAAAAGGCTCGCTGCGCACTTCGTGCGGCGAGCCTTTTTGCGTCCTGCGGAATGCGCTGGGAAGTTACCCCATGCGGACAGCTGCGGGGTCTTTGTTGCGCTCGTACAAGCAACCCAACATATATCTGAATTTGGATGGGAGGGGCTTGTTGCTGGTATGGATGTTGAAGCGCGAATGACACTTTGGGATGCGTGGCGGCTTGGGTTGGGGCGATGCTTTGGGATGAGCTTCTTACTTAGTTGAAGAGGGGTTTTATGGCTGATAGGTAGTCTTTGGCTACGTCGGCTTTGTCTGCTTGGAAGTTGTGCCAGGCCCACCATTGGACCATTCCTACGAAGCTTGAGGCTATGTGGTGTAGTAGGAAACTGCGGTCCATGGTGCCGGCGGGGCCTGCGGGGTCGACGGGGACGGTTTCGGCTGCGCGCGACATGATGGTCTTGCGGAGACAGTCGGCGAAGACGCGTGAGCCGGCGCCGGCTACGAGGGCTCGAACGCCCTGGCGGCGTTCCCAGAGATTGTTGAGGATATGCTCGACCTGCACGAGTGGGTCGTCGAGCGGTGTGCCATCGTCGTCAAGAGCGTGGGTGCAGATGTCGCTCACGAGTTCGGACAGTAGGTCGTCTTTGCTCTTAAAGAGACCGTAGAATGTCGCGCGGCCTACGTGAGCGCGAGCGATGATGTCGCCGACGGTGATCTTGCCGTAATCTTCCTCGCGCAGGAGCTCGGAGAACGCCGCAACGATGGCGGCGCGGCTTTTTGCCTTGCGGGCATCCATGGCTATGCGTCCGCGTGAACGAGCAGGCAGCGGAGCGTGCCGGAGCAACCCTCGTAGGGGCGTTTGCCGGCGCCGTAGCCGACAGCTTCGATGCGGTAGCGTGAGGGCAGTTGGTCGGACGTACGCAGGGCGGTGACGATGGCGGCGCCTGTGGGCGTTACGAGCTCGCCAGCGACCGGTGCAGGCGTGAGAGCGATATTGCCCGCCTGGCACAGGTTGACGACAGCGGGGACGGGAATGGGCATGAGGCCGTGTGCACAGCGGATGGTTCCGTGGCCCTCGGAGAGCGACTCGACCACGATGTCCTCAATGCCCAGGTCATCGAGGCAGATGGCGACAGAGCAGACGTCGACGATGGAGTCGATGGCGCCCACCTCGTGGAACATGACGGTCTCGGGCGTTTTGCCGTGAGCCTTGGCCTCGGCAGCGGCGAGTGCGGTAAAGATGGCGAGGGCGCGACGCTTGGCGCCATCGCTTAGCTGCGAGCCATCGATAATGGCGGTGACGTCCGCCAAAGACCGGTGGTGATGGTGGTGGGCGTGATGATGCCCCTCGTGGCCATGGCCGTGGATCTCATGGTCATGGTCGTGTGTGTGCTCGTGCTCATGCTCGTCATGGTCATGATGGTGGTGCTCATGCTCATGCATATGCTCGACAGCTGCTTCGTTGCCGTAGAGCCAGGCCATATCGTGGTCGTGGTTCTCGAGCTCCTCTGCCAGCTGAACGTCAAAGTCGCAGGCGTCGATGCCGTGCTTGTTTACGCGCGTGACGGCGATCGAAAAGCCATCGACCGGCAGCGTGGCGAGCTGTTCGCGCAGCTGCTCCTCACTGGCATCCAGGTCGAGCAGGGCCGCAACGGTCATATCGCCGCTGATGCCCGAGGTGCCGTCGATGATAAGCGTGTGCTGATGGTTGGACATGGGATGCTCCTTAGCGGGCGCAGGGCGTGCCGGCGCTCAGATGATTGATAAGACTTGCCTGGTAGGCGGCACCAAAGCCGTTGTCGATATTGACGACCGAGACGCCGCTGGCGCAGGAGTTGAGCATGGCGAGCAGCGCGGCCACGCCACCAAAGTTCGCGCCGTAGCCCACGCTGGTGGGAACGGCGATGACCGGGCAACTCACCAGGCCGCCGATGACGCTCGCCAGGGCGCCTTCCATGCCGGCGATGGCGATGACCACCTGCGCCTGGGCAAGTTCCTCGGCATGCGCAAGCAGGCGGTGCAGCCCGGCGACGCCCACGTCGTAAAGGCGATCGACTTCGTTGCCATAGAACTCGGCCGTCAACGCGGCTTCCTCGGCGACGGGCAGGTCGCTCGTGCCGGCGCAGGCGACAACGATGCGTCCGTTGCCGGTAGGGGAGGGCTTGCCGCCCACGAGGGCGAGCTGCGCGTCCGGGACATATCCCAGGTCGATGCCGTTGCCGAGAAGCTCCGAGGTGCGGGCGGCCTTTTTGGCGTCCAGGCGCGTGACCAGGATGCGCTCCTGGCCGGCATCGCGCAGCGCTTTGATAATGGCGGCAATCTGATCGGCGGTTTTACCGGCACCGTAGACAACCTCGCCGGCTCCCTGGCGCACCCCGCGCGAAAGATCGAGCTGCGCAAAGCCCAAATCGGCGGTCGGAGCCGTCTGGATGCGCGTGAGGGCGACGGCCGGGGTGACTGCCCCGCCGGCAACATCGCTCAGTAACTGCTCAAGATCTCGCTTATCCATATATGTTCCCTTCGACGGCGCAAAGTCTAGCACTCAAAGGGTATGTTTCCGAACATTAAGACAAAATTGTTCTGAAACTATAGGACAGACTGATTCAATTGTTAGACGGATCGACTAGTCACGCAGGATGATGTCCATGGCGAGCATCAGATTGCGCTCGTCGATGGCAAACGGGGCGGCCTCGCGTGTCTTGGGCTTGGCACAAAACGCGATGCCCGTGCCCGCGGCCTGAATCATGGGGATGTCGTTGGCACCGTCGCCGATCGCGACGGTGTGGGCCATGTCGACGCCGCACTCAACTGCCCAGTCCAGCAGCTGGATGAGCTTGGACTCCTTGGTCACAATGTCGGCAGCCAACTTACCGGTGAGCTTGCCGCCTACGACCTCCAGACGGTTGGCCAGGCAAAAGTCGATTCCCGCGGCGGCCACGATCTTGTCGGCAACCTCGTGGAAGCCGCCACTTACGACGCCGACCTTCCAGCCCTTGCTGTGCGCCGAGCGCACAAGCTCCAGCGCGCCGGGGGTAAACGTCACGCGCTCAAAGGTGCGCTCGAACACGCTCTCGTCCAAGCCGGCAAGCAGCCCCACGCGCTCCTCGAGCGCTTGCTTAAAGTCAAGCTCGCCGCGCATGGCGCGCTCGGTGATCTGCGCCACTTGCTTGCCCACGCCGGCTTCCTCGCCCAACAGGTCGATGACCTCCTGGTTGATGAGCGTGGAGTCGATATCCATAACGATGAGGCGTGCAGTCATGGCGGGCCTTTCCAAGTGCAGTTGTATTGGGGCACATTGTCGCACGTGACGAGCGCGGGCGGGTGTCACGGCGCGTCAATTGTTTCGTCTCCGTCAAGTCTTTGGGCAGGAGCCACTTTTTCGCGGCACATCGACGCGAGTGCGATAAGATAGAACGCCATGTCTGGCTGCGCGGTTTACGCAGGCTGGGCAAATCTGTACGACGCCGCCCGGAACGACACGGGGCGGCACAGATCCATAAAGGAGGATCACTGGTATGAGCCAGACCCGTCCCATCGATGAGCATTCCATGCACACCCGTACCTGCGGCGAGCTTCGCTTCGAGAACGTGGGCGAAGAGGTCACCCTCACCGGTTGGGTGAGCCGTCGCCGCGACCACGGCGGCCTTATCTTCTGCGACCTTCGCGACCGTGAGGGCATCACGCAGCTCACCTTCGACCCCGAGCACTCCGACGGCGACGCCTTTAAGATCGCCGAGACCATGCGTCCCGAGTGGCCCATCAAGATTCACGGCGTCGTGCGCGCCCGTGGCGAGGAGACCACCAACACCAAGCTCGCGACTGGCGAGATCGAGGTCCTGACCGACCACGCCGAGGTGCTCAACACGTCCGTCACCCCGCCGTTCCAGATCGAGGACGGCATCGAGACCAGCGAGGACACCCGCCTGCGCTATCGCTATCTGGACCTTCGTCGTCCCGAGATGATGGCCAACCTCAAGCTGCGCTCCGACTTTACCTTTGCCATTCGCGAGGCGCTGCACAACCGTGAGTTCATGGAGGTCGAGACGCCCTCCCTGTTCAAGTCCACGCCCGAGGGCGCCCGCGACTTCATCGTCCCCAGCCGCATCCAGCCGGGCAACTTCTACGCCCTGCCGCAGTCCCCGCAGCTCCTGAAGCAGCTGCTTATGGTCGGTGGCGTCGAGCGCTACTATCAGGTTGCCAAGTGCTTCCGCGACGAGGACTTGCGTGCCGACCGTCAGCCCGAGTTCACCCAGGTCGATATCGAGATGTCCTTCGTGGACCAGAACGACGTTATGAGCGCGCTCGAAGAGGTTCTTGCCGATGCCTTCGGCCGCATGGGTGTCGAGATGCCCACGCCGCTGCGTCGCATGAACTACTGGGAGGCCATGGACACCTATGGCTCCGACAAGCCCGATACCCGCTATGGCATGCACTTGGTCGACCTGACCGACATCTTCGCCAACTCCAAGTTCAAGGTCTTTGCGACTGCCGCGAACGAGGAGGGCTCTGTCGTCAAGGCCATCAACGCCAAGGGCGCCGGTGCCTGGGCTCGCGCCAAGATCGATAAGCTTGCCGGCGTGGCTTCCACGTTTGGCGCCAAGGGCCTTGCCTGGATCGCCTTCCGCGAGGACGGCTCCATCAACAGCCCCATCGTCAAGTTCTTCTCGGACGAGGAGATGGCTGCCCTGCGCGAGCGCATGGACGTCGAGCCCGGCGACCTTGTGATGTTCGCCGCCGGCCCGCGCCTGCTCTCCGACGAGATCCTGGGCGGCATGCGTTCCCACATGGCTAACGCGCTCGAGATCAAGCGCGAGGGCCACGACTTCTTGTGGGTCGTCAACTTCCCGCTGTTCCACTGGGACGAGGACCGCAAGGCTTACGCTGCCGAGCACCAGCCCTTCACCCTGCCGACCGAGACCGACATCGCCAAGATCGAGGCCGACCCGCTGGCAGCCGGTTCCTGCACCTACGACTTTGTCATGGACGGCTTTGAGGCCGGCGGCGGCGGTATGCGTATCCACAACGCCGAAATGCAGATGTCCATGCTCAAGCTCCTGGGCTTTACCGAGGAGCGCGCCGAGTCGCAGTTCGGCTTCCTCATGGAGGCTCTCAAGTTTGGTGCGCCCCCGATGGGCGGCTTCGCCCTGGGCCTGGACCGCGTGTGCATGCTGCTCACCGGCTCCGACTCCATCCGCGACGTCATGGCGTTCCCCAAGACGGCCAGCGGCTCCGACCTCATGTCGGGCGCCCCGAGTGCCGTTTCCGGCGCCCAGCTCAAGGACGTCAGCCTGCGCCTGATGTAGGCAAGCGGCTACATATTGCCCGTAACGAGGGAAGGACACGTGCCTTCCCTCGTTTTTTATACGTCGAGATTGTGAGGGCATGGGATGACCGGGCGTTGCGGAAAGTGCGTCCCGGAATCTGCGTCCAGAACGGGTCGCGCTTTCCCAAAGGGGGTCCTCTGGGAAAGCGCGACCCAGAATTCGGCAAAATAATGGGGCACAGTTTCCGCTTGAGCGGTCTAACGGAAACTGTGCCCCAGAATGAGCGCTCAAAACGGGGCAGGCTTTCCGCAACAACTGTCTGGCGAAAAGCCCGGCCCAGTTTCCTACAGCGAGTCTCTCTGAACGAGCTGCATGTGCATCACGGAGGTGGTGGGCTCGGCGCCCTTGATCATGTCGAGCGCAATGTTGGCGGCCATGTGGCCTTCTTCGCGCAGGGGCTGGCGGACGGTCGTGAGTGCGGGGACGCAGCGCGCCGCAATCTCGTGATCGTCGAAGCCGACGACAGAAACGTCCGCCGGAACGGATAGGCCTGCCTCGTTGAGTGCGGTGATGACGCCAGCCGCGATACGGTCCGATCCGCAGAGCACGCCATCGAAAGCAATCTCGCGCGCGAGGATCTGGTGCATGGCCTGATAGCCGTCTCCGCTGTTCCAGCCGGTATAGATAACGTTTGCGTCTGGGAGGTCTTCGCCCAAGACGGCGCGGTAGCCGCGCAGGCGGTCGACAACAGCGGGGTTGTCTTGCGGTCCCAACACGGCGACGATATCTTTGCGCCCGCGCTCCTTCATGGCGAGTGCCGCAAAGCGTCCGCCCTCTTCGTCGTCAGAGTAGACCGTCGAGAACACATCGCGATAGGGGTGACCCTCGAGCTGGCCGCACAACACGGTGGGCACGCCCAGCTCGCGCAGTACCTCGAGCAGTTCGCTGCCCTTGTAGGGGGAGACGTTGATTACGGCGTCGAACGAGCGGCGCTCAAAGTGCTCGCGTGCGCGGTTGCGCTCATGCGTAGAAGACGCCTGCAAGATAACGGGCAGATAGGATGACTCCGACAGTTCTTCGGTAATGCCGCTCAAAAACTCGCTATAGGTGGGGTCGCTGAAGAGTTCACTCAGGGGCTCGGTCACGAGCACGGCGATGATTTCCGTGCGTCCGACAGCGAGCGCTCGGCCACGAGCGTTGGGGACAAAATTGACTTCCTTGGCCGCTGCGCGGACGCGCTTTTTGGTTTCCTCGCTAATGCGGGGCGAATCGTTGAGGGCGCGCGATGCCGTGGAGCGCGACACGCCGGCAGCTGCGGCAACCTCGGCAAGCGTAGGTGCGGTGCGAACTGGTTGGGTCATGGCGTCTCCTGGAAAATGCGGTCGATGTTGTCATTGATACGGGCTGGTGCGGATACAGCTTACTATAGTGCGCCTGAACAGCGTTCATGATATCCGGCCACTGGTGGCATTTCACGTTCAAGCTGCTGTTGAACATGGCTTGCACGGGTGGGGCATAGATGGGCGCGGCCGTTGTCAGCCGCCTGGGAATGCTGTTTTGCGCTGAGTTTCGATACTCAGGGTGACATAAGTGTCGTGGTTGTACAACCGGTTGCACCGTTAATCCGACAAAATCGACCGTTCGGCGGACAACCGGTTGCACAGATTTTTGTACCGCCCGTAAGATAAGGACAACCGGTTGCACAAAGAAGCACTACGATGACGAAGGAGCATCACCATGGACGCCATTAACGATTGGGAAAACCAAGCGCTCACCCACAGGAACCGCCTGGCACCCCATGCGTACTTTATGGGTTATGAGGCCGCCGATCTCGCCGCTACGTACAGCCGCGAGCTGTCGCGCGGATTTGTCCAGCTGTCCGGCTCGTGGCAGTTCCGCCTTTTTGAGGGCCCCGCGGCCGTCTCCAACGAAGCACTTTGCACGTACAAGCCCGAGTGGGATCACGTGGAGGTTCCGCACCTGTGGCAGGTAGACGGCTATGGCAACCTTGCCTACACCGACGAGGGTTTTCCGTTCCCGGTGGATCAGCCGTTCGTTCCCTCCGACGACCCTACGGGCGTCTACCAGCGCATCGTCAAACTTCCCGCCGTGCCTGCCGGCGCTCGCGAGATTATTCGCTTCGACGGTATCGAGAGCTACGGCGAGCTGTATGTCAACGGCAAGTTTATCGGCATGACCAAGGGTTCGCGCCTGTCCGCCGAGTTTGACGTGACCGACGCGCTCGTCGAGGGCGACAACCTGTTTGCGGTCAAGGTTCTGCAGTACAGCGATGGTAGCTACATCGAGGACCAGGACATGTGGTGGGCATCGGGCATCTTCCGCGATGTGTACCTCATGCAGCGTCCCGCCGCGCATCTGGTCGACTTTAGGTTCCGCACGCACCGCGAGGGCGATGCCGCTCTGATCACGCTCGATACGGTTGCCGAGGGCGCAAGTCGCGTCGTGTATACGCTCAGCGATGGCCAGAATGTGGTCGCTACGGGCGAGTGCGTCGACGGCCATGCCGAGTGCAGCGTTGCCGATGCCCACTTCTGGAACCCCGAGGACCCCTTCCTCTATGACCTTACGCTTGAGGTCTACGACGGCGACGAGGTCAGCGAGTACGTTCCGCATCGCCAAGGCCTTGCCGAGGTGACGGTCGAGGGCAATCATATCTACCTCAACGGCACCTACTTTAAGATGCATGGCGTCAACCGCCACGACCACGACGATCACAAGGGCCGCGCCGTGGGTCTCGAGCGCATGCGCCGCGACCTGGAGCTCATGAAGCAGCACAACATCAACGCGGTGCGCACGTCCCACTACGCCAACGATCCGCGCTTCTACGAGCTGTGCGACGAGTACGGCATCATGCTGGTCGCCGAGACCGATATGGAGAGCCACGGCTTCGAGAATATCGGCAATATCGCCCTGGTCACCGACGACCCTGCCTGGGAGCCGGCTTACGTTGACCGTGTTGAGCGCCTGGTGATGCAGGAACGCAACCACGCGTGCATCATCATGTGGTCGATGGGCAACGAGAGCGGCTATGGCTGCAACATCCGCGCGATGTACGCCAAAGCTCACGAGCTCGACGGTCGTCCGGTCCACTACGAGGAGGATCGCAACGCCGATACCGTCGACGTCATTTCCACCATGTACTCCCGCGTGTCGCAGATGAACGACTTTGGCGAGCATCCGTTCCCCAAGCCGCGCATCAACTGCGAGTACGGCCACTCCATGGGTAATGGTCCCGGAGGCCTGTCCGAGTACCAGGAGGTCTTCGATCGCTGGGATTGCATCCAAGGCCAGTTTATTTGGGAATGGTGCGACCACGGTTTGGCTGCTGTGACCGAGGACGGCGTTGCCTACGACATGTATGGCGGCGACAACGGCGATTACCCCAACAACAGCAACTTCTGCATCGACGGCATGGTGTTCCCCTGGCAGCAGCCGAGCCCGGGCCTTACCGAGTACGGCCAGGTCATCTGCCCGGTTCGCATGGCCTACGATGCCGAGGCGGGCGAGCTGACCGTCACCAACAAGCGTTGGTTTACCACCCTCGAGGATGTCTGCCTGTCGGCGGAGACCCTGGTGGACGGCGACGTGGTCTGCCGCAAGACGCTCATGCCCGGTGCGGTTGCCCCCGGCGAGTCCGTCCAGCTTCCGCTGGTGATTCGCGAGGCCGCAGTGGGCGAGACCCTGCTGACCGTGCACGCCTACACCATGGCGGCTCACGCCTGGTGCGAGCCGATGTTCCAACTGGGTGCAAGCCAGTTTGCCATCGCAAACCATCCGGCGCCGGCAATTGCCGCCCCCACTCGTCCTGAGCTTACGGTCGAGGAGACCGAGCAGGAGATTCGTATTCGCTCCCTCAACGGCGAGCTGACCTTCAGCAAGGTCAACGGTACCGTGAGCGAGTGGAAGGCATCCGGTCGCGACGTCATGACCTCCGGTCCCCAGGTTGGTTTTTGGCATCCGCTCGTCGATAACCACGCCCAGGAGTACGACTCCCTGTGGAAGGATAACTTCATCGATGTGATGCAGACGTCTACCCGCAATGTTTCTTGGAAGCAGGACGACAATGCGGTTGTCGTTACCGTGAGCCAGCGTATCGCTCCTCCCGTCCGCGCGTTCGGCATGCGCGTCGAGCTCGTCTATACCGTGCTTCCGAGTGGCCGCGTCGACCTCAAGGTTTCCGGCGAGCCCTACGGCGATTACTCGGATATCATCCCGCGCATCGGCATCTCCTTCGAGGTCCCCGGTTGCAATCGTGCCGTCGAGTGGTATGGCCACGGCCCGGGCGAGAACTATCCGGACTCGCTGCGCGCCAACCCGGTCGGTCATTACCGCACTACGGTCGACGACATGTTCACGCCCTACGTTATGCCTCAGGACTGCGCCAACCGTGAGGGTACCCGCTGGGTTGCCCTGCGCTCCAGTCACGGTGACGGCGTGTTGGTGACTCGTCCGGCTGACGCCGCCTCCAACCCGTTCTCGTTCTCGGCATGGCCCTATAGCTGCGAGGCAATCGATAACGCCAAGCACGTCTACGACCTTGTCAAGGGCGATACGGTCACGGTCAACATCAACGACCAGCTGCTCGGCCTTGGCTCGAACTCTTGGGGTTCCGAGGTACTCGATTCCTACCGCACCCGTTTTGAGAGCTTCAGCTTTGAGGTGTCCCTGCGACCGCTGACGTCTGCCGATCTGGCTCAGGCGCTGGCACCCATTAAGGAGGCATAAGTCATGCATGTCTTTAACTCGCGCGCCGATTTCGACGCTCAGATGAAGTCCGTCAAGAAGTGGATGCGCACCGGCCAGGCGCTCGATGGTGTTGCCGACCTGCAGCACGACGTGGCGTACTCCATCGGCGACTCGTTGGTGTACTGGTGGGTGAACGCTCACGAGGCGGCTACTGCCGATCTGGTCGGTCACCGTCGCTACCATGCCGTGCTCGCCCCGCTCGACGGCGACCTGACTGTCGAGGTTGCCCCCAAGGCAGGCCTCACCTGCACCCGCGCATACAGCGATATCGACGATCGTGAGCGCTTTGAGGGTGCGGGGGAGACCGTGACGATTCCCGCCGGCGGCGTTGCCGTCGTCGAAATTGACGAGGCCTACCGTGTCGTGGCCGATGCCGCGGATCCCCGCGTCGTGGTACTGCACGTGACGGTCGAAGGTTATTCCTTCCCCAACAAGTAGTATTCGTCCGCCTGGACGTTTGCTTCGCGCCGTTAAGGGGGGATGGCTTTGTTGACTCCCTTTTCCCCATTCCCCTTAGCAGGTGCGCCGTCCGTGTTTGCACTTGCAGCTCGGACGGGTTTAGATGACATTTAATAGATGATTGGGAGGGCTTATGAGCTCTGAAAAACGAGGAACGATTGGTTCGTTCGCTCTGCTGGGCATGACGGTCGCCGCCGTGTTCGGTATCAAGAACATCATCAACAACAACGCGGCCATCGGCTTAGCAGCCGCGCCGTCGTTCTTCTTCGCCACGCTTTTGTACTTTGTCCCCTATACCCTGGTTACCGCCGAGTTCGTCGGCCTTAACAAGGACTCCGAGTCGGGCGTGTACGCATGGGTTAAGACCTCGATGGGTGGTCGCTGGGCGTTCCTGACGGCATTTAGCTACTGGTTCGTTAACCTGTTCTTCTTTGCGTCCGTCCTGCCCAACGTCATCATCTACGCGAGCTACGTGTTCTTTGGTGCCAACGCCGAGCTTTCGCAGCTGTGGATCACCATTATCGAGATCGTTGTCTTTGCTATCGCCACGTGGGTTTCGACCAAGGGCGCTAAGTGGATCGGCTCCATTTCCTCCTTCGGTTCGACCGCGGCTCTCGGCCTGACCGCCGTGTTCATCCTGCTGTCCCTGGCTGCTGCCTTTGGCGGCGTTGAGTTCGCTACGGCTCCTACTCCCGCTAACATGGCTCCCGACATGAGCAACTTCGCAACTGCGTGGGGCTTCTTCGGTACGCTTGCCTGGATCATCCAGGGCGTTGGCGGCGCTGAGTCTGTCGGCGTGTTCCTTAACGACCTTAAGGGTGGCGTCAAGGCCTTCGTGCGCACCGTCGTTATCGCCGGTCTGACCATCGGCCTTCTGTATGCAGGCGCTTCGCTGCTGGTTAACCTGTTCATCCCCGAGGGCGGCGTTGCCATCTCCACCGGTATCTTCGACGTATTCGGCGCTGTCTTTGCCCACTTTGGCATTCCCATGGAAGTGTCTACGCGCGCCATCGGCTTGATCCTTCTCGCCGCCACGCTGGGCTCCCTCATGATGTGGACCTCTGCTCCCATCAAGGTTTTCTTCACCGAGATCCCCAAGGGTGTCTTTGGTAGCAAGATCGTCGAGCTCAACGAGCACGGCATTCCCGCCCGCGCTGCCTGGCTGCAGTTCGCCATCGTCGTCCCCATCCTGATCATCCCGGCCCTGGGCTCCGGTAACCTCGACGACCTGCTCATGATCGTCACCAACATGACGGCTGCCACCGCTCTGCTCCCGCCGCTGCTGATCCTGCTTGCCTACTTTATGTTGCGCAAGAACTTCGACGCTGCTCCCCGTGGCTTCCGCATGGGTTCGCGCACCTTTGGCCTGGTCATTGCTGCATTCCTGCTTGTGGTCTTCTGCTTCGTGCTTATCTGCGGCACCATTCCGCTCGATCAGCCGCTGTGGCTGACGCTGGTCTACAACGTTGGCGGTGTGGTTGTCTTCCTGGGCCTTGCCGTGATGTGGTACAACCGCTATATCAACCGCCTGCGCGAGACCGATCCCGAGGCCGCCGAGAGCGAGCTGCGCCCCTCCGTCCTCGACATGATGGAGTAGCGGCTAGGATTAATCTACAGCTGTGGAATAAATCGATTCCCTTTCCTAAGGAGGGGCCTTACGAGGCCCCTCCTTTTGTGTTTTGGGGCATGGTTTTGGACCCCGTGGTCAAAAAATGCCAAATATGAGTACTGTTGCAAAAGAGGTGACATATTTTTCGGCCTGTTCTGAGCAAAAACGGGCTCAAAATCAATTTATATAACCCCCTTTAAAGGGCGTTTGACGGCTTTCAACCTCTTCGAATCGCTCAAAGGAGGCAATTTGCTCTCGATTTTGCTGCTACTAAATTGGTGACAGTACTCATATTTGCCACTTTTTGCCCACGAGGTGTTCAGAGGAGCTCTCGACAAGCATCTAACGCTACAATAACTACCACGTGGCTGGGTTTGCCGGCCGAATGTGCGATGCCGTGGGAGGGGACATGGTCGAGTTTACAAAGACGATTAAAGATCCGTTGGGACTGCATGCCCGCCCGGTTGCGCTGCTCTATGACATAATTGCCAAGCATCGTAGCAACGTATCGGTCAGCATCGGCGATCGCCATACCGACGGCCGCGATGTAATGGGGCTCATGGCTCTCTACGGCGAGTGCGGCGAGGACATCATCTTCCGCATTTCGGGCGTAGACGAGGCCTCGTGTGTCACGTCGATCAGAAACCTCTCCCTCTAAACGCAACAATGTGACAAAGGGGCTGTCCCCTTGTCACACCTGTTTCATATGGGAAACTTTTTCGAAAACTGAATAGGGACCCTTTCCAAAAAGTTAACCACGTGCTAGTTTACTGTAGCGAACATAGACGTGGTTAACTTTTGCTGCGTCGATGTTGAGGACGAACTGACGTTAGGAGCACACTCATGTCTTGCGGACCGCAGATGCCGGCCATGCCGCTTTCGATGGTGAAAGCGGGCGAAACCGTGCACGTGTCTCGTGTAAAGGGCAATGAGGACATGAAGCACCACCTCAAGGACCTCGGCTTTGTCGAGGGCAGTGAGGTTCACGTGGTGAGCTCGAGTGGTGCCAATATCATCGTCACCGTGCTGGGCGCACGCTTTGGTATCGATACCAAGGTCGCCATGCACATCATGACCGTCGGTTAGTCCGCAGCATTTCATAAAAACCGAAAGGGGGACAAGAGGATGAAGACGTTGGGTGACGTTAAGGTGGGCGAGAGCTCCACCATCGTCAAGCTTCACGGTGAGGGTGCGCTTCGCCGCCACCTTATGGACCTGGGGCTCATCAAGGGCACTTCGTTCAAGGTCGTGAAGGTTGCACCGCTCGGTGATCCGGTCGAGATCAACGTGCGCGGCTACGAGCTTTCCATCCGCAAGGAGGAGGCGGCCGTCGTCGAGGTCCAGTAAGGGCTCGCGACGTATATTTCTGCAGATAAAGTTAGGTTTTTCTAACTTAATGCAGCATCTTTGAAGCACATTATCCAGCCTGCGCGGAGAAAGCAGCGCGGGCACACAAGGAAGAAGGATTGAATGGCGGATTCTCAGATCCATGTCGCGCTGGCGGGTAACCCCAACTGCGGCAAGACCACGCTTTTCAACCTGATCACCGGCGCCAACGGCTACGTTGGCAACTGGCCCGGCGTCACGGTTGAGAAAAAGGAAGCCAAGCTCCTAAGCGACAAGAACGTCACGATTACGGACCTCCCCGGCATCTACTCGCTTTCCCCCTACAGCCCCGAGGAGCAGTGCTCGCGCGACTACCTCATGAGCGGCGAGCCCGATGTCGTCGTCCAGGTGGTCGATGCCACCAACCTCGAGCGCAACCTGTACCTGGCGCTTCAGGTTATCGAGACCGGCCTGCCCGTGGTCGTCGCCCTCAACATGGCCGACTTGGTCGAGAAGAACGGCGATAAGATCGACACGGACAAGCTCTCCAAGAAGCTCGGCTGCCCGGTCATGATGATCTCGGCTCTTAAGAACAAGGGCATCACGGAGCTGTTCGAGCAGGTCAAGAAGTCCGCTGCTTCCAAGGGCCAGGTGCCGGAGCACAAGTTCGATTCCTCCATCGAGGACGTTCTGGACCACATCGAGAACAATCTGCCGGCGAGCGTTCCCGCCAACAAGCGTCGCTACTACGCCGTCAAGCTGTTCGAGCGCGACGCGGACGCCTGCAAGCTCATCAACCTCACTAAGGAGAAGGCCGCTCGCGTCGAGCAGCTGGTCGCCCAGTGCGAGCAGGATTGCGACGACGACGCCGAGTCCATCATCACCGGCGAGCGCTACGGCGTGATCGCCCACATCATCGACGAGTGCCTCACCAAGGCTCCGGCCAAGATGAGCACCTCCGAGAAGATCGACCGTGTGGTTACCAACCGTATCTTGGGCCTGCCGATCTTCGTCGTGATCATGTTCTGCGTGTACTACATCGCCGTTTCTACCCTCGGCGGCACGGTGACTGACTTCACCAACGACCAACTCTTCGGCACCGACGGCTGGTACGTGCTCGGTCAGGGTCGTGACGCCTATGACGCAGCTGTTGAGGCTGCGGGCGAAAATGCCGACTCGGTCGACCCGGCACAGTACGGCCCCTATGTCCCGGGTATCACCACCATGGTGCACGACGCCCTTGTGGCGGGCGGCACCGAGGACGGCGGCCTGGTCGATTCGCTGGTCTGCGACGGCATCGTCGGCGGCCTGGGTGCAATCTTTGGCTTTGTGCCGCAGATGTTCCTGCTCTTTGTGATGCTGTCTTTCCTGGAGGACTGCGGCTACATGGCCCGCGTCGCCTTCATCATGGACCGCGTATTCCGCCGCTTTGGCCTGTCCGGTAAGTCGTTCATCCCCATGCTCGTGTCCTCGGGCTGCGGCGTCCCCGGCGTCATGGCCACCAAGACCATCGAGAACGAGAAGGACCGCCGCATGACGGTCATGACCACCACGTTTATTCCCTGCGGTGCCAAGCTGCCGATCATTGCCCTGCTCATGGGTTCCATCATCGGCGATTCTTCCACCACCGCCGCGTGGATCAGCCCGCTCTTCTACTTCCTGGGCGTCTTTGCCGTCATCGCCTCGGGCCTCATGCTCAAGAAGACCAAGCTCTTCGCCGGTCGCCCGACGCCGTTCGTTATGGAGCTTCCCGCCTACCACTTCCCGGCGATCCGCTCTTGGGCGCTGCACGTGTGGGAGCGCTGCTGGGCCTTTATCAAGAAGGCCGGCACGGTCATCTTCGCGTCCACCGTCGTTGTTTGGTTCCTCTCCAACTTTGGTAGCTATAACGGCTCCTTTGGCTTCCTGCCTGCGATGGACGGCATCCCCGAGGAGTTTATGGACTACTCCGTGCTCGCCATGCTGGGCAACCTGGTCGCCTGGATTTTCGCCCCGCTCGGCTTTAGCACCTGGCAGGCAACTGCGCTGACTGTCTCTGGCCTTGTCGCCAAGGAGAACGTCGTCGCCACCGCCGGCTCGCTGCTGTCCGTCGCCGACGCGGGCGAGACCGATCCGAGCCTGTGGACCGCGTTTGCCGGCATGTTCCCCACCATGGGCGCTTGCGTTGCCTTTGGCGCCTTTAACCTGCTGTGCGCCCCGTGCTTTGCCGCCATGGGCACTATCCGCAACCAGATGGACTCCGGCAAGTGGACCGCGATTGCCATCGGCTACGAGTGCGCCTTTGCCTGGGTGATCGGCCTGTTCATCAACCAGTTCTACAACCTGCTTGTCCTTGGCCAGTTTGGTATTTGGACGGTTGTAGCCATCGTTCTGCTGGTTGCGATGCTCTTCCAGATCTTCCGTCCCATGCCCAAGCACGCTTGGACCGACGAGGACGAGACCAACACCGCTTCCGCTGCAGTTTCCGCTTAAGTCCGAATAAGGATCAGCCCCTTTCCACGAGCCCGGGTGTCCCAGCGACACTCGGGCTTTTTGGTGCAAAGGTGTCAGGTTTATCTGCACCAGGTTGGTGCAAAGTAACCTGACCCCCTTGCACCAGAAGTTAAGATGTGGCGTTTCCGCAGATAAAAACGACCAAAATAAACCTGTCCCTTTTTGGCAGGTGGAGAATGGGGTAAAGTAAGTGGTGGTTAACTAGAGGAGGCTTGCTATGGCACCTATCGATATTGTTGTGCTGGCCGTTATCGCCATTGCGTTTGTCGCCGTGTGCGTGCGCATTTATCGCAAGGGCACCTGCGCCGACTGCGCTCAAGGTGGCGTTTGCACGGGACATTGTTCCAACAAAAAAACCTGCGCCGCGCTTAAGGGTGTGGACAAAATTGCCGAAGACTTGGGCCGCGGTATCAAGTAAGGCCCGTCATCCAGACGCCCTGCGAGCATCCGTTCGCGGGGCGCTTTGTGCATTTGGGGGCGAGCGCGGCGATTGGACTCGATGCCGCCGGCCGTCCGCATTTGAGTCGTTAGGGAGGGTGCCCCCTCTTGCGGCGTACATTTTTGGGAATATTCAGCAAACGTATGTCCCGATAGAGGGGCAGAACGGCTGTTTTACGTGCCTCCGATGGCGTAATTCGCCATCGGAGGCACTTATTTATGCCAATCGGGCGCAAAATGCGCACCAAATGGGGCGTCGAGGACGCTGCGCGGCGCACTCCGATGCTGAATATTCCCAAAAATGTACGTCGGGACATGACCCACCTGGGCAAAAGCACACAAGTTCGGTGTTCAGGGATGCCAGTATCGGCGGTATACTGGAGTTTTGTGAACCGAGCAGAAGCCGGGGGAACACGTGCGCTCGGGCGCCGCACGGTTGCTGCTACGATAGATAGGTCAGTAATTTGCCGCCGAGCGGCTCAAACGAAAGGAAGCCTGCATGGAGTCATCCGCCTACCCGATGCTCTTTAGTCCGATCAAGGTCGGTACGACCGAGGTCAAGAACCGCGTCTTTATGCCGCCGGTGTCTACCAACCTGGCCGACCACGGCTATGTGACCGACGACCTGGTCGACCACTACCGCGCCCGTGCCAAGGGCGGCGTGGGCCTGATCATCACCGAGGTCGTGACGGTCGAGCCCACCTATACCTATCTGCCGGGTGACATGTGCTGCTACGACGACACGTTTATCCCCGGCTGGGAAAAGCTCGCCGCGGCCGTCCACGAGTATGGCTGCAAGATCATGCCGCAGCTCTTCCACCCCGCCTACATGGCCTTTAACATTCCGGGCACGCCGCGCCTGATCGCTCCGTCCTTTGTGGGCCCGTCCTATGCCCGCGAGGCGCCGCGCCCCATCACGGTCGATGAGATTCACGAGCTCACGCATCAGTTCGGTGACGCTGCCGTGCGTATGCAGAAGGCCGGTGTCGATGGCGTCGAGGTCCATGCGGCGCACGCCCATGGCATGCTCGGCGGCTTCCTGTCGCCGCTCTATAACAAGCGTACCGACGAGTACGGTGGCTCGCTCGACGCCCGCATGCGCTTCCTGCTCGAGGTCATCGCCGAGATCCGCGAGCGCTGCGGCAAGGACTTCATCATCGACGTCCGCATCTCGGGTGACGAGTACACCGATGGCGGCTTGACCCTCAACGACATGATCTACGTCTCGCGCCGCCTGGAGAAGGCCGGCGTGGACATGATTCACGTGTCGGGCGGTACCACCATCAAGCGCGGCTCTGCAATTCCCGCTGCCGGCACGCAGCAGGCCTCGCACGCCGCCTGCTCGCGCGAGATCAAAAAGCATGTGAACATTCCCGTTGCCACGGTCGGCCGCATCAACGAGGCATGGATTGCCGAGGAGCTGATCGAGGACGGCGCCGCCGACATCTGCATGATGGGTCGCGCCAATCTGTGCGATGCCGAGTTCTGCAACAAGGCCGCTGCCGGCAACGCCGACGACATCCGCCCTTGCATCGGCTGCCTGCGCTGCCTGAACGGCATTATGTTTGGCAAGCGCATCTCCTGCACCGTCAATCCGGACGTGGAGCGCGACGAGGCTGGCTACGAGCCTGCCGCTGAGGCCAAGAACGTGCTTGTTGTGGGCGCTGGTCCTGCGGGCATGGAGGCAGCCTACATTGCCGCCAAGCGCGGTCACAACGTGGTGCTCGTGGATAAGCAGGACGAGCCGGGCGGCGAGATGCGTATCGCGGCCGTTCCGCCGGCAAAACAGGAGCTCACCCGCGTGATCAAGTATCAGTACCGTCGCCTAGCCGAGGCAGGCGTCACGTGCGTCTTTGGTACCGAGCTTTCGGCCGAGGACATTCAGCGCGACTACGCGGGCTACGAGGTTGTCCTGGCTTATGGTGCCGAGCCCATCGCTCCGGCCTTCATGCAGGGCTTTAAGCAGGTCATGACGGCTGATGACCTGCTGGGCGGCAAGGCTTTCCCGGGCAAGAAGATTGTCATCGTGGGCGGCGGCACCGTCGGCTGCGAGACGGCCGATTACCTGGCCCCGTTGGTCAACGACCTGTCGCCGGCCAATCGCGACGTCACCGTCATCGAGATGACCAAGACGCTTGCCGCTAACGAGGGCGGCGCCGGTCGCGCGGTGCTCATCACGCGCATGCTCTCCAAGGGCGTTCACGTGCTGACCGAGGCCAAGGTGACCGAGATCACCGAGGACACCATCTCGTACGAAAAGGATGGCCAGATCCACACCATCGCCGATGCCGATACGCTGGTGCTTGCCATGGGCTATCGTCCCAATACCAAGCTTGCCGACGACCTTGCCGCTGCCGGTGTCTCCACCCACGTGCTGGGCGATGCCCAGAAGTGCGGCAACATCCGCGACGCCATCGGCGACGGCTACAAGGTGGCCTGCGAACTCTAGTCAGCCCCCTGGTGCACGAGGAGAGGCGTCTCTGCGCCATCCGATAGCAAAACAGCGGTGGTGTCCCGGGTTTCGGGATGCCGCCGCTCGCTCTTGCGGTGCTGGCGACGCGAGCGCGTCCTATTTCACCTCAACTGAGGGAATGGGGGATGCGATAGTATTACGTGGTATTCGACAAACCGTGAGCTTCATCCGAGGGCTTTAGCTTTATGGAACAACACCAGCATTATCAGAGCCTGCAAGATCAGGCATACAGCGCATTGCGCTCCAAGATTATCTATGCCGAGCTCAAGCCCGGCACGCGTCTTTCGGCGATTGGCCTGGAAAAAGAGACAGGAATCGGGCGAACGCCCATTCGCGAGTCCTTTGTGCGTCTGCGCGAGCAGGAGCTGGTGGAAACGCGTCCCAAGAGCGGCACCTACGTCTCTAAGATCAGCATGGAGCGCGCCGAGAACGCTTGTTTCTTGCGCGAGAAACTCGAGAGAAGTGTGCTCATTAAATGCTGCTCTGCCGCCACGCCCGAGCAAAAGCATCGGCTCGGGCAGATTCTTGCCGAGTCTGAGTCGCTCGACCATAGCGAAACGCGTCGCTTTTTCGATCTGGACAACCTGTTCCATGAGACGTGTTTTGAGATTGCCGGTCGCCATATGTTGTGGGATTGGATGAAGAGCATCAACACGCATTTTGAGCGATACAACTGGTTGCGTATGGTGTCGCAGGATCTGGATTGGGAGCCGATTCGTCGACAGCATCGCCGGATTCTCGAGGCCATTAAGAGTGGCGATACCGACGCGGCGAGCTATCTGGCAGAGATACACCTGCACCTGATGCCCGAGGAGCAGGGCCCGGTTATCGCCTTGCATCCCGACTATTTCGAGCTGCCCAAAGACTCGGCTATCTAGCCCATCATCGCATCTGCTCAAGACGCAAAACGATGCTGCTCACCTACAGCGTTTTGCAACCGAAATTATTAAAAATGCCTAAAATGGCTCAGGTTGCCGACAATGGGGAAACGGGGTGCGCTATGGCGCAGATGAGAATCAAGGACATTGCCGCCGAGGCGGGCGTGAGCCCGGCCACGGTTTCGCGCTACCTCAACAACCGCCCCGGGCAGATGACCGAGGAGACCCGCGCCCGCATCGCAGCGGTTATCGAACGCACCGGCTATCGCCCGTGTGCCGCCGCGCGCAATCTGCGCAGCTCGCGCACCAATCTCATCGGCGTGATCCTGGCCGACATTGGCAACCCGTTCTCGAGCGCCGTGCTCGAGGGCCTTTCCGCCAGCGCCGCTGCGCGCGGCTGCTCGCTTATGACGGCCATTAGCGGCAATGACCCCGCCAAGGAGGCCGAATCGCTCACCAGACTTATCGATGCCGGTGTGGACGGCCTGATCGTCAACACCTGCGGCGGCAACGACGAGGCAATCGCCGCGGCAGCGGGACGCTTGCCCGTCGTGCTGCTCGACCGCGATGTTGCCGACGGTGGCATCGATCTGGTGACCTCCAACAACCGTGAGCTGGTCGCCGGCCTGGTAGACACCTTGGCTGTCGCGGGCAGCGAGCGCCTGTGCCTGCTCACCGAGGCAAGCGACGACAGCCCTGTGCGTCGCGAGCGTGCCGAGGCCTTTGCCGACGAGCTTGCGCGACGCGGCCTTGCGGGTGAGGTCGTCACCCTGGCCGATGGTGGCGTCGAGGGTGTCAGTCGCCTGGACGAGACCATCCGCGGCTATGCGGGTAAAAAGCTCGGCCTCATTGCCGTCAACGGCTTGGTTTTCCTGCGCCTGACCGAGGCGCTGGCCCAGCTGGGGCCCTCGTTGCCGGCGGGTCTCAAGATTGCAACGTTTGACGACTATCCCTGGAACCACGTCCTCTTTGGCGGTGTGACCACGGCAGCGCAGGACACTCTTACCATTGCCGAGCGCGTAGTCGAGCGCCTGTCCGAGCGTATCGACATCGTTACCACTACGGTGGGCGATGCCGCAAAGCTCGCCCCCAAGCGCATCGAGATCCCCGGTCACATCGAACACCTCGCTTCGACCTCGCGCTAGTCTGTGTGATAATATATAGACAATGTCATACAGGAGGTATCCATGGCTGCGTCTGTGCTGAGTGTGCGAGTGGACTCGTCAATTAAAGATTCATTTGCCGAGCTGTGCGAAGAACTTGGCATGACTTCGTCTGTTGCGGTCAATATGTTTATGAGACAGATGCTGCGCGAGCGCTCACTGCCGTTTGTTCCTTCACTCGGTAAAAGCTCTGCGAGCGAAAGCGTCGCGGCGGGCATTTTGGATACTGCCCAGATTGAGTCCGCCGTCCGCGAGGCAGCCAGCTCGATTCCCGCCATCAAAACCGTGATTCTTTTTGGTTCGTATGCCCGTGGCGAAGCGCGTGCCGATAGCGATATCGACTTACGTCTCGAAGTTGATCGCGAGCAGGGCTTTGGTCTTTTCGCGTTGTCGGCGTTTGGTGAGGCGGTGCGCAAAGAAACTGGGAGGCAGGTTGATCTTGTCTCGAGCGACCATCTTGATGCCGATCTTGCCGCGGTAATCGAGCGCGAAGGAGTGATCCTTTATGATCGCGCGTAAGTCAGACGGCCTCCGCGCCCAAGAGGTCTTGGACGCCATCTCTGAAACGAACGAGCGCATCAAGGCTTTTGATATCACCGAGGACCAGTTTCTGCATGCGAATGACGTGCGGACGAGGGCGTTGGCGGACTCCCTTTTGATGTGCGCGCTTAGGGTGACGGAAGAAGCGGGCAAGTTGTCGGAACGCTCGCAGCGGCTTCATCCCGAAATTGAGTGGCGTGGAATTATCGGCATGAGAAATTACCTCGCGCATGATTACGGCAATGTCGACCGATCGGTTGTTTGGGATGCGGTGACGATGGAGTTCCCAGCGCTGGAACGAGCGTGTAGGCAAATTGTTTCCGAATCTGAACGCTAGCCATTCGTTCGTGACCGCCTGCTCGCGCACGTTTTTTGAGCGCTTGATACGCTTTAACCCTGCGGAAACATTTTTCTGCGATAGTATCTGCGGTATAGACCAGTCGAAACCCGCCCGAAAGAAAGGGGAGCGACATGAACCAGCAGAACATCGATTACGTACTCCGCTCCGTAGAACAGCGTGACATCCGCTTTGTGCGTCTGTGGTTTGTCGACATTCTCGGCCGCCTCAAAAACTTTGCCATTAGCCCCGAGGACCTCGAGGTCGCATTTGAGGAGGGCATTGGCTTTGACGGCTCGGCCATCGAGGGCTTTGCCACGCCCGAGGAAGCCGACATGCTGGCGTTCCCTGATGCCTCGACCTTCCAGATTTTGCCGTGGCGTCCGAGCCACAACGGCGTCGCCCGTGTGTTCTGCGACGTGTGCACTCCCGATCGCGAGCCCTTCGCCGGCGACCCGCGCGCTGCGCTGCGCCGCATGTTCCATAAGGCCGAGAAGGCCGGCTACCTGCTCAACGTTGGTGCCGAGCTGGAGTACTACTATTTCCCCGACGAGCGCACGCCCGAGCCGCTCGACAACGTGGGCTACTTCGATCTTTCGGTGAGCGACGCCGCGCGCGACCTGCGTCGCAACACGGTCCTTACGCTCGAGAAGATGTCCGTGCCCGTGGAGTACACCTTCCACGCCGCCGGTCGCTCGCAGCACGGCATGAGCCTGCGCCACGCCGAGGCCCTGAGCATGTCCGACGCCATTACCACGGCCAAGCTCATCATTAAACAGCAAGCTTACGAGAGCGGTTGCCACGCCTCCTTTATGCCCAAGCCGTTGGCGGGCGAGGACGGCAGCGCCATGTTTTTGCATCAGTCGCTGTTCGACCACGACGGCAACAACGTCTTTTGGGGCGAGGCCGACGAGAGGTACCATCTCTCCGACGTCGCCAAGCACTACATGGCCGGTATCTTGGCGCACGCGCGCGAGATCAGCGCCATCACCAACCCCACCGTCAACTCGTACAAGCGCATCACCACGGGTGGCGACTCCGTGCCGCAGTACGCCACGTGGGGCCTGCGCAACCGCGCGAGTATGGTCCGTATCCCGGTCTACAAGCCCGGCAAGCCGCTGTCCACGCGCATCGAGCTGCGCAGTCCCGACCCCATGGCCAACCCGTACCTGGTCAACGCCGTCACGCTGGCGGCTGGTCTGGACGGCATCGAGCGCAAGCTGGAACTCCCGCCCGAGGCCACGGCCGAGACGCTCAAGCTTACCGACCGTCAGATGGTCGAGGCCGGCTACGCGCCGCTGCCGCGCTCGCTCAAAGAGGCGCTCGACGTGTTTGAGGACTCGCAGTTTATGAAGGATGCTCTCGGCGAGCACATCCACAGCTTCTTCCTCAAAAAGAAGCGCGACGAGTGGCATAAGTTTGAGTCTACGATCACCGAGTGGGAGATCAAGCACTACCTGGCGAACTCCTAATCGCGCTGGCTTGTTCCAGTACGATTGAGCTCATTTCTTTGGAGGCCGATATGTCCGAAAAGAGTGCCCTGTTCATGGCGCGCACGACGCGCTTCCACGAGTTTGCCCGCAGCTTGACGACTACCCTGGGTGTCGAGGTGAGCCTGGCAACCCCTGATTCGCCAACTGCGGCGCACGACTTTGACCTGCTGATCCTCGATTCCGACGGCATCCGCAGCGACCGCATCGATCAGATTGCCAAGTGGCTTGACGATCGCGGCGGTGTCCCCATGTTGGTGATCGTCGACGATGAGGCGCTCGGTACCCTGCGCCTGCCGAATCACGCGCATGCCGACTTTGTGTGCCCCACGGCGACGCCCAACGAGCTTAAGGCTCGCGCGCAGCGCCTGATGGGCGAGGAGGAGACCGTCACCGCCGACGATGTGCTCAACATCGATAACCTCGAGATTAACCTGGCTACCTACCAGGTGACACTCGATAACGAGCCCATCGACCTGACGCTGATGGAGTACTCGCTGCTGAGCTTTTTGGCGACGCACCCCAACCGCGCCTACAGCCGTGAGGTGCTGCTGCACCGCGTGTGGGGCTTTGAGTACTGCGGCGGCACGCGTACCGTCGACGTGCACATTCGACGCATCCGCTCCAAGGTGGGCCCGCAGATTGCAGCGCACATCACCACCGTCCGCGGCGTGGGATATCTGTTTAAGGACTAGATTTCCACCACAAAGGGGACAGGCACCTTTGTGGTGGTTTTGACGCAGGTGCGGGTTCCTTTCGAGTTTGCAGCAGAACTTAAGCCTTCCTAAAAGATTGCGTTCTCGTACACGTACGCCCGCATATTGGGGTACAACTCAACGTGAACAATGATGGCCCGCCACATGTTTGGCGGGCCTTTGGTTATTTGACGAAAGGATCGCAGCTATGAGCGAGAACGATTCCCAGCGTCCCCAGGATGCGGGCAACGCCGGCGAGACCCAACAGCAGCCGCGTGTGCAGGTAGAGTCGACGCCTGCCGACAGCAACATTCCCTACGTGCAGGCCTACGACACGCAGACCGGAAAGCCGCTGGGCAGCCAGCAGGTTGTAAACAAGCACACAGTGGTCAAGACTAAGACCAAAAAGCTGCCGATCTTTATTACGGCGCTTGCCGGTTGTGCCTGCGGCGCCCTGCTGGTCATTGCGCTCATTATGAGCGGCACGCTCAACATTGGCGGCGGAAAGAATGCCGTGACGGCGGGTGCTTCGGGTTCATCGACGCAAAAGATTACGATTGATTCCGAGGACACCACGCTGGCCGAGGCCGTTTCTGCCAAGGCGTTGCCCTCCGTGGTTTCCATTACCGCCACTTCGAGCGGCAGCCAGAATGGCTCGCTTTCGCAGTCTGCCGACGAGTCGGACAGCTCGGGCAGCGTCGGCTCGGGCGTGGTGCTCGATACCGAGGGCCACATCCTCACCAACAACCACGTGGTCGATGGCTATGACCAGTACGTGGTGACCATGGACGACGGCACCACCTATGAGGCCGAGTTCGTGGGCAACGATGCTTCGAGCGACCTGGCCGTCATCAAGCTCAAGGACGCCGACGCCTCCAAGCTCACGCCGATCGAGATCGGTGACTCCTCCAAGCTCAACGTGGGCGAGTGGGTCATGGCGATCGGTTCGCCCTTCGGCAACGAGCAGTCTGTCTCCACGGGCATTGTGTCGGCGCTGTATCGCTCCACGGCCATGAGCTCTACCAACGGTAACACCATCTATGCCAACATGATCCAGACCGATGCCGCCATCAACCCGGGCAACTCCGGCGGCGCGCTCGTTAACGACAACGGCGAGCTGGTGGGCATCAACTCGCTCATCGAGAGCTACTCGGGCTCCAGCTCGGGCGTGGGCTTTGCCATTCCCGTTAACTACGCCAAGAACATTGCCGACCAGATTATTGACGGCAAGACGCCGGTTCATCCGTACCTGGGCGCCACGCTTTCGAGCGTCAACGCGCTCAATGCCCGCACCAACAAGCTGAGCACCGATAGCGGCGCGTACGTGGCGAGCGTCGTCGAGGACGGTCCCGCCGCCAAGGCCGGCATCCAGGAGGGCGATGTCATTACCAAGCTGGGCGACGACGAGATCACGAGCGCCGATGGCCTGATCATTGCGCTGCGCAGCCATGAGGTGGGCGAGAAGGTCGAGATCACGCTCATGCGCGGCAAGGAAGAGAAGAAGGTCACCGTCGAGCTGGGCTCCGATGAGAAGCTGCAGAACCAGCAGCAGGACGACAGCGCGACTGACACCGGCAACGGCGGTATTACCGACGAGCAGCTGCGTCAGTATCTGGAGGAGCTGCTTGGCCAGCAGGGCCAGGGTCAAGGCCAAGGCTATGGCCAGGGTTTCTAACGAGCCGTATTGCACATATCGAAGCCAGAGGGGCTGTCCCGCCAACGCGGGACAGCCCCTCTTTTCGCGATGATCCCTTGGAGACGGAGGAAAACGGATCATTTAGAACTGGCAAGGGCATGGTTTAATCGCGCGATCCACCCCAGTCTGGCGGCTGCCGATTCGGTGCGGTTCGAAAGGGTTATTCGGCGCCATGGTGACCGGTGGTACTCTTGTATCCGTTTGAAATCGAGCGAAGGAGTGCCGCTATGGAGCAATCGAGCCTGTTTGGTGACGGCGTGGACATCGATACCGAAACGCCCGCGAGCGTGGATGCCGCCGCACCGGCCGATGCCCGTGCCCAGGCGGCGGCGCGTGCGGCCGAGCTGCGCCACGAGCTCGATTACCACGCCTATCGCTACTACATGCTCGATGCGCCCGAGATCACGGACGCCGCCTTTGA
>CAUGNQ010000006.1 GCA_959600835.1 uncultured Collinsella sp.
GGCCAGCCCGTGGGAGGCCAGGGCGCCGCTGACCGGTGGACGGCACCGAGCCGTCATCGAGATTGAAGAAGGGGGAGGCCTCGCGGCCTCCCCCTTCTTTGCGTTTACGGGGTGTAAATGACTCAATTACACCAGACGATCTTGTTGTTTTCGGTATTTAGCCTTTATTTAAAGAAAATAAATCGTATAACAAGGGCAACTGCTATGGCCACAATGATCATAAGCAGGATTGTCAGCTGATGCTGCTTGCGTCGTTTACTTGACGAAACGAAGATTGACTTTCCCTGTTTTGGCGTTTCGAGATAGCGAGCCGAATGCGTCAAGGTTTGCTTGGGTCGAGGCCCTCTTTGTTGATGAGCGGCGGATGCTTTCATCGGCTCATCACTAGCTGCGCTGTTTTTAGATAATGGTGCGTCTTTCAGATATACAGGGTCTCCCGAGGCAACGCCCATATGTTTACGTCCCGTTTGGGCTTCTTCGAGCGTTTGATATCGGTTTCTTGTCACATATTTGGGCTCTGGGCCATTGATGGGCTCTTGCGAGATGTGGGGGCGATGGAATCGAATCGGTTGCGGGCTGGATGCTTCGTCCTGCTCCGGCATAAACGTGTTGTCCTGTTTTTGATCGTCCATGATGCCCTTAGCTCGTCATCAATATCGTGTATGCGCCCATTGTAAGCCAGCCGTCTAGTTTTGATGGGATTGCATACATTATTTAAGCCTTCGTTCAAATTCCGTTTATTAGACAAAACCTTAGTCAACCAGACTTAGATATGCTTATATCAATAGACTCAAAAAACTTTATAGTCGATGTATATTTAAGAAGCGGCTGGGCATATATAACAGCGTCAAAAGAAGTCCCAGTCACCTAGAAGATGACTCGGCAGTCCTTAAAAGGAGTGGTAAACATGGCAAGCATGGTTCCTTATCGTTCGGTTTTTGGCGTTCGTCCTTCTGCTAGCTCGCTGTTCGATTTGTTTGATGATATGACCGATCTTGCAAACAACTCGATTGCTTCCAAGGCGTTCCCCGTTGATGTCGAGGACAAGGGCGATGGTTATGAGGTCAAGGCCTATCTGACCGGCGTCGCTAAGGATGATATCGACGTTGAGCTTAACGAGGGTCGCCTGTCGATTAGCGTGAACGTTGTGGAGGACGAGGAGAACGAGGGCAAGAACTTCCTGCAGAAGGAGTTTAGCTCGTACAGCGCGACGCGCGGCGTGTATCTGAAGGACGCTTCGAGCGAGGGCCTTTCGGCTAAGTATGCTGACGGCATCCTGACCGTTACGGTTCCCAAGATTGTCGAGAAGAAGAACGTTACGAAGATCTCCATCGACTAACGATGGCTCTGCTTCAATCGAGAGTATGAGTTAAGGGGGGCTGGGAAGTGATTCCCAGCCCCCCTTTGTTGTCTTGAGGGACTATTGAATGGTTGTCGGTTGATACTGGCTTGCAGGGCGTATCGAGAGCTTCCGCGGCCCTTGAAGACGGGTGGCAGAACTGCCGAGTTCATCATCGAGACTTGCATCAAGCGCGTTGGCATAGCTTTTGACGGTAAGGCTTGGACGATTATTGTCCTGGCTGATGTGCATGGCGATGAGTTGTTCGGTGCGATCGGTAACAAGTTCGCGCGCGGCTTCGGCGGCCTGGTTGTTGGAGAGGTGCCCCTTTGTGGACAGGATGCGCTCCTGAAGAAAGCGGGGGTACGCTCCTTCGCGCAACATAGTTACATCGTGGTTACTTTCGAGCGCGAGAACTCGACAGTCTTTGAGGATGCCTATGGCCTTGCTCGATAACTCTCCGGTGTCGGTGGCAAACCCAATGGAATCATCGAGAGCATTAAATCGATAGCCGACAGGATTGATGACATCGTGCGATGTTGAGTAGGTTTGCACGTGGATGCCGGCAATGGGGAGCGTGTCGCCGGGGTCAAATTCCTCTACGGGCAGGTGCGCGAGGTTTTCTTTGCATGAAAGGGTATCCCTGCTGGCAAAGAGGGGACCATGCCAGTGCTTGCACCATACATCGAGCCCCTTGATATGGTCACCATGCTCATGGGTGATTACAAGAGCGGCGACGTCGTCTGCCGAGAGGCCAAGCTCCGCCATGCGTTTAAGTGTCTCGCGGCGGGACAGGCCGTTGTCGATCATGATGAGCCCCTGAGGCCCCTCGACGAGTGCGCAGTTGCCTTTTGAGCCGCTGCCGAGGATATGAAGGTGCAGGCGAGACATAAGATTCCAAAGGATACAATGAGTGCGGACGAATAGAGGAGGAAGCGAATGCCAACGGTATCTCAGCACTATGGACATCATGCCGCGCCGAGGACGGATAAGAGCGTCCTGGCAACGCGGCAGGCCGCTGCCCCCGTAGTGCTCATGGTATCAGGCGGTGCGGACTCGACGGCGCTGCTCCTTATGGCTTGCACATCAAAGCTGGATATCCAGGACGGGCGCGGCGTCGCTCCCATTGCGCGCGAGCGATTGCACGTGCTGCATGTAAACCATCATCTGCGCGGGGAGGCATCCGATGGCGACGAGGCCTTTGTACGTGACCTGTGCGCGCAATACGGCTTGCCGCTGTGTGTTGAGCATGCCTATTTTGATGACGAATCGGGCAATATCGAGGCTGCGGCTCGCGAGGTGCGCTATGCCGCGGCACGGAGATATGTTCGCGAACTTTGTGCCGAATCGGGCGCACCGCGGACGGCGGCTCGTATCTGTACCGCGCATACTACGTCGGACCGCGCGGAAACATTTTTGATGAATGCCATTAAAGGGTCGGGTCCCGCGGGTCTATCGAGCATTCCGCGCCGTCGGAACATTGTGGTTCGCCCCTTGCTCGACCTCACGCACGATGAGCTCGTGAGCTATCTGCAGGTGCACGGTCAGCCATGGCGGGAAGATGAAAGCAACGAGGACGTTTCGTACCTGCGCAACTATGTACGCCATCGGGTGATGCCGGTGGTGGCACAGCGCAACGCGAGCGTCTGTAAGACGATTGGCGCCGCTTGCGAAATTCTGGGCGACGAAGACGCCTTTCTTTCCCAGCTTTCGGCACAGGCGTTTCGAAGCTGCCTGCGCAAGGAAGCGGCGGGCGCACTTGTGCTCGATGCGCGCCGTCTTGCCGCCGCTGAGGTTGTGATTGCACGGCGTATCGTGCGATTGGCGATTAAGCGCATCGATCCCGACGCGCGACCGGAGATGCGGCACGTGGAGCGCGTGCTCGCCTGCGTCGCTGCGGGCTCGGGCTCGGTTACGCTTCCTGCGGGAATTGATGCCCGTGTGGAGTTTGGCACGCTGGCGTTCAAGGCCCCGGCGGCGCGCGAGGGTTTAGTGGCCGATTGGATCTCCGTTCCCGGTCGTCTGCCGCTGGGGGCGGGGCATATGCTGACAGCGGAGCCGATGGCTGTGGAGCCGGGGTGCGATATCGTGCACCGTGCCCGCGAGCTTGCTGCTGCCGGAAAGGTTGCGGCCTTGGTGGATGCGGCGGCCCTGGGGTTTGCCGACCGCGATAGCGAGCGGATGTTAGCCGGCTCGCGCGGGGAGATTCCCACCGAGGCACGATCGGCGCGCCTGTGGGTGGATAGCCCTGTGCCGGGAGACGTGATGTGCCCGTTGGGGATGAACGGCCGAAGCAAGAAAGTGTCAGACCTGTTGAACGAGGCGCGCATTCCTGTTTCAGACCGCTCTGGCGTACCCGTGGTAAGAACGGCTCCGGGAGGTGCCGTAGTATGGGTCGCGGGCGTTCGCGCGGACGAGCGTTTTAAATGCACGGCCGCAACGCGCGTGGCATATCTGCTTCGTGTGGTCGATGCGGAATAGCGCTTCGCGCCAGCTATTCTGTGCGACGTTGACGGTATTCCCGCGCTGATGGCGCACGTGCTGGTAAATATACCCCGTGCGCTGCTAGAATGTGTAGTTCGCGTCCATGCGGCGGTGCGTGGGCGATAAGCACAAGAAAGGGTTGTCATGGCTTCTCAACATCCGGATATCGAGAAGGTTCTGTTTACGCAGGAGGATATCGACGGTATCGTCTCTCGCCTAGGCGAGCAGATTACTCGCGACTACGCGGGTAAGGATCTGGTGCTGATTGCGGTCCTGCGCGGCGCCGTGGTCTTTATGGGCGACCTGATGCGCAAGATCGAGCTGCCGACCAACATCGATTTCATGGCTGTTTCGAGCTATGGCGACGGTGTGAAGTCCTCGGGCATCGTGCGTATCATTAAGGACCTGGATATCGACATCCGCGGTCGCGACGTGCTGATCGTCGAGGACATTCTGGACTCGGGCCTGACGCTCAAGTATCTGATGAAGAACCTCGAGAGCCGCAAGCCCGCTTCTCTGGAGGTCGCCGCCTTCCTATGGAAGGACGTTGAGGACCGTACCTCGGCCGTCACGCCCAAGTATGTTGGAACCCATTGCCCCGATGCCTTTGTGGTGGGCTACGGCCTCGACTATGCCGAGCGCTATCGCAACCTTCCGTATCTGGGCATTTTGAAACCGGAGGTTTATTCGTAAGATGCCCGACGACCGTAACGACAACAATTCCCAGACTCCCCGGGAGCCTAAGATCCCGGGGATGCCCGGAGGCAAGAAGCCCACGCGTACGGGCTGGCTGTATTTTATTTTGGCTTGCGCGCTTCTGGGCTACGCCTTCTTTAACATGGGCTCCGGCTTTGCCAACTCCAGCAATACCGTTAAGCTCGCGACGAGTGAGATGGTCAGCGCCATCAAGCAGGATCGCGTCGAAGATCTGACCTATACGGTTCAGGACGGAAGCGTGACGGGTCATTACTGGAAGACGAAAAAGGACAAGGGCGACACGAGCGAGCTCAAGAGCTTTTCCTCGACCTATGTCGGTTCCGATTCGCTTGCCGAGCTCATGGCGGAGCACCCCGATACCAAGTACATCGTCAACACCAACGATCCCGATTTTTGGGGCGACTTGGCGATGAGTGTGCTTCCGACGATTGCCTTGATCGCCATCATGTTCTACTTTATGCGCCAGATGATGGGTGCCAACAACAGGAACATGCAGTTTGGCAAGACCAATGCCAAGACCAACGAGGCTACGCGTCCCAAGGTCAAGTTTGAGGATGTCGCTGGCGTGGATGAGGCGGTCGAGGAGCTCGAGGAGATCCGCGACTTTTTGAGCGATCCGGACCGCTATCGCAAGCTGGGTGCCAAGATTCCGCGCGGCGTGTTGCTGGTGGGCCCTCCGGGTACCGGTAAGACCCTGCTGGCCAAGGCCGTTGCCGGCGAGGCGGGCGTGCCGTTCTTTAGTATCTCGGGCTCCGACTTTGTCGAGATGTTTGTGGGCGTCGGCGCCAGCCGCGTGCGCGACCTCTTTAAGGAGGCCAAGTCTCAGGCTCCGTCGATCATCTTTATTGACGAGATCGATGCCGTGGGACGTCAGCGCGGAGCTGGTCTGGGCGGCGGCCACGACGAGCGCGAGCAGACTCTCAACCAGCTGCTGGTCGAGATGGACGGTTTTGAGGAAAGCGAGTCAGTCATCCTGATCGCCGCGACCAACCGCCCCGACATTCTGGATCCGGCGCTGCTGCGTCCCGGCCGTTTTGACCGCCAGGTTACGGTCGACCGTCCGGACGTGAAGGGCCGCGAGCAGATCTTGCGTGTGCATGCCGAGAACAAGCCGATGGACGAGGACGTCAAGTTTGAGAAGCTCGCCCAGATGACCGTTGGCTTTACTGGTGCCGATTTGGCGAACCTGCTCAACGAGTCTGCGCTGCTGGCCGATCGCCGTCATCGTTCCGTGATCTCGATGGACGAGGTCGAGGAGTCGATGGAGCGCGTGATTGCTGGACCGCAACGCAAGGGTCGCGTGATGACCGAGGCCGAACGCACCACGATTGCCTACCATGAGAGCGGTCACGCTTTGGTGGGCCACATCTTGGAGCATTCCGATCCGGTTCATAAGATTTCGATTGTCAGCCGCGGCCAGGCTCTGGGCTACACGTTGCAGCTTCCGCAGGAGGATCACTTCCTCAAGACCAAGAACGAGATGCTCGACGAGCTCGCCGTGTTCTTGGGCGGTCGCGTTGCCGAGGAGCTCATGTGCGACGACATCACGTCGGGCGCGAGCAACGATCTGGAGCGCGCGACTAAGATGGCGCGCGAGATGGTCACGCGCTTGGGCATGAGCGAGGAGCTGGGCACGCAGGTCTTTGGCGAGGCGCAACATCAGGTGTTCCTGGGCCGCGACTACGCCGATCACCAGGATTACTCCGAGGAGACGGCGCGCCGCATCGATATCGAGGTTCAGCGCATCATGCGCGAGGCCCATCGCCGTGCGGTCGAGATCCTGGATGCCCGCCGCGATCAACTCGATCTTATGGCGAAGGTGCTGCTTGAGCGCGAGACCGTCGAAGGCGACGCCGTGAACGCCCTGCTCGACAATGAGTGGGATGCCTACCTTGAGCGCGAGGGCGATATCCTGGCGGCCAAGGAGGAGCGCAATGCCAAGGCGGCCGGCATGCCGACCAAGAAGCGCTTGCCTCGCATGAGCGAGGAGGAGCTGGCGGCTGATGCCGCGGCCTTTGCGCAGGCGGCCATGCAGGAGGATGCCGAAGCCGCATCCGATGATGCCGGTGATGGCAATGCTGCCAACGCTGACGGCAACACCGACGCCGACAAATAGTTCTTGTAGCGAAAGCCTCTGCAGGGAAACCTGTGGAGGCTTTTCTTTTGAGCGATATGTTGATTGGGGACAGACTTAAATGAGCGTTTTCACGCATTTAAGTCTGTCCCCAATCAACATTGCTGCGGCACTTTGCTCAGCTAAAGCGTACAATAGCGCCTATGCGAAAGGGGAACAGATGATCAACGAAACTATGTATGCTCGCGGTGCGGAAAGCTCCATCATCCGTGAGATCTTTAGCTATGGCCTTGAGCGCAAGGCACAGATCGGTGCGGAGAACGTATTCGATTTTTCGCTGGGTAACCCGAGCGTTCCGGCACCTGCCGCCGTGGCTGAGTCCATTAAGAAGGCATTGGAGCTGCCGAGCGACCAGCTGCATGGATACACGCCTGCGCCGGGTCTGCCGCAATGTCGAGCGGCCGTCGCCGACTCGCTCAACCGTCGCTTTGGCACGAACTATGAGGGCAAAGACGTCTTTATGACGGTGGGTGCCGCGGCTTCGCTCACCTGCACGCTCAACGCCGTTACGAACCCGGGCGACGAGGTTATTGTTATCGCCCCATACTTTCCGGAGTATCGCGTTTGGATTGAGAAGGCCGGCTGTACGTGTGTTGAGGCGCTCGCCGATGAAGATGCGTTCCAGCTGAGCGTGGACAACGTGCTCAAGGCGATTACCGATAAGACGACTGCCGTCATCATCGACTCGCCCAACAATCCGACCGGTGCCGTATATACACGCGACACGCTGACGCGACTGGCCAATGTTCTGCGCGAGGTCAACGCCAAGCGCGATCCCGAGAATCCGATTATGCTCATCTCGGATGAGCCGTACCGCGAGATCGTGTACGGTGCCGGGGTGCCTTGGGTGCCTTCGATCTACGAGCACACCATCGTGTGCTACTCGTATTCCAAGTCGCTTTCGCTACCGGGCGAGCGCGTCGGGTGGATCCTGGTTCCCAATACGAATCCTCAGGCAGCTCGTCTAATGCCCGCCGTTGCCGGTGCCGCCCGTACGCTGGGCTTCGTGTGTGCACCGGCGCTCTTCCAGCGCGTGATCATCGATTGCATCGATGAGCCGAGTGACGTTGAGGCCTATGCGCGCAACCGCACCGCGCTTACCGATGCGCTGGCGGAGTACGGCTACACCTATGTTGAGCCGGATGGCGCGTTCTACCTGTGGGTGAAAGCGCTGGAGCCCGATGCGAACGCCTTCTGTGAGCGCGCGAAGAAGTATGAGCTGCTCGCGGTGCCTTCGGATAGCTTTGGCATGCCGGGCTGGTTCCGCCTTGGCTACTGTGTGAGCTACGAGACCATCGTCAATTCGTTGCCTGCCTGGAAGCAGCTGGCCGACGAATATCGTCGAAAGTAAAGCGCTCTGCTTACAATGTTTTACGTGAAACGGGGTTTGGTTTTAAGCCAGACCCCGTTGTCTATGCCGTTGTGTGATTGGGATGAAGCAGTTTTACGACTGCCGAAAGCTATGCGTACAATGAATATACGCGACGGCCATACTGGACAAGGAGACCCGATGCCCTACCTTCTTTCTTGTGATATTCATACTCATACGATGTTCTCTGCGCATGCGTACTCAACCATCGAGGAGAACATCTATTGGGCGGCAGAGCGCGGCCTTCAGGTGCTCGGTTCAGCCGATCATTTAAGCTCGATGGTTACGCCTTGTCCTAATGACCTGCGCAGTTTCCAATTCTTTATTAACCAGGATATCTGGCCGCGCATTTGGAGCGGCGTGCTGGTGCTTCGCGGCGCCGAGGCCGATATCGTTTCGCTGGACGGCAGCTTGTTTGGCGAGGACATTCCCGTTTCGCTCGATATCGCCGGCGATTCGTATAGTCGTGAGCATTCGCTGTTCGATTTGGTGACGCGTAATTTGGATTATTTGGTGGCAAGCGTGCATAACCCGCAGCTCGCTGAAGGCGCGACGCTCGCCCAGACGACCGAGATGTACATCAATGCCCTGGAGCACCCCAAGGTGTTCATGCTTGGGCATACGGGTCGTACGGGCGTGCCGTTCGATATCGATGAGGTGCTGCTGGCGGCCAAGGCCAAGCACAAGATTATCGAGATCAACAACCATAGTCTTGAACACGGTGTCGACACTGAGCATTGGGCCGTATGCCGCAAGATCGCCGAGCGCTGCGCCGAGCTGGGCGTGGGGATTGGCGTTTCGACCGACGCGCACATTGGTATGGCAATTGGCAAGCTCGACCAGGCGCGCAAGATGCTCGATGAGATTCACTTCCCGCTGGACCTGATCGTGACGCGCGATCGCGAGACGCTGCTGCGCGAGATGGCGGCAGCCGGCGTGTGTGACCTGCGCAAGGGGATGTAGCGGAGTTCATAAACCAAGCGAAGGGGGCAGTCCAGACGGGCCGCCCCCTTTCTTGTGCCGGTGGATTAGCGGCGCTCGAGGACCGCGACGGTCTCGGTGTGGTCGGTATGAGGGAACATGTCGACCGGCGTGATCTTGAGCAGGCGATAACCTCCGTCGAGGAGCTGGTGTAGGTCGCGCTCTTGGGTGACGGGGTTGCAGCTGATATAGGTGATGCGGCGCGGCTTAAGTGCGCAGGCGGCTTCGAGGAACTCGGGTGTGGAGCCGGCGCGCGGCGGGTCGATGGAGAGAACGTCAACGCGCTCGTTGTTATCGGCAGCGTCCAGGATGTAATCGGTGGCGTCGTCGGCCATAAACCAAGCGCTGCGGGTGAGGCCGTTGAGCTCGGCATTGCGGCGTGCGTCGGCAATGCCCGCCGGGTTGCGCTCCACACCGAGCAGCATGATGCCGATACCCTTGTTCTGGGCTTCTTTAGCTGCGCAAAGACCGATGGTGCCGCTGCCGCAGTAGGCATCCATAAGCACATCGTCCTGGCGCAGATCCATGCCATCGATAGCGAGCTGGTAGAGCAGCTCGGTCTGCTGCGGGTTGGTCTGGTAGAACGCGGTAGGGGAGATATCGAATTCGCAACCGAGCAGCTGGTCGCGCATGCACTCGGCGCCATAGACGATACGAGTCTCCTCACCCAAGATGGCGTTACCGGGGCGTCCGTTGATGTTTTGGGCAACGGTGACGATATGCGGATCGAGTGCGGCGACAGCCTCAAAGAACTCCTGCGCATGCGGCAGGTCGTGCTGAGCGGTCACGAGGGTGACCATAATCTGGTCGGTGCGCCAGCCGCAGCGAACGACGGCATAGCGGAGCAGCCCTAGATGCTTGTCTTCGTTAAAGGCAGGAATATGCAGACGTTCGGCCTCGCGAGCGATGCCGTTGAGAATTTGACGAGCGCCCGGCGCCTCGACAGGACACTCGGGTACGGCAACGATCTTGTGCGTGCCGCGCTCAAAGAAACCGCAACGGACAGTGCCCTCCTTACCGGGAGCAAACGGAGTGGCGGCCTTATGACGAAAACCACGCGGCGCAGGATACTTGCCCGGGTCGCCCAGGGTAACACCCATACCGCGAATGGGATCAACGGCAATACCCTCGCGCTCGCAGAGCTCAGCAAACAGCTCCTCCATAGCAGCCTGCTTGGCCGCCAACTGCTTCTTATAAGGACGATTGAGCGCCGTGCACCCACCGCAGGCCTTCATGATGGAACAAGGAGACTTGGGATCCACAACCTTACGAGCAGGCGAAACCGAATCTTTATGCGGGCGCTTGGAGCGAGTCTGAGGCGCTTTATCGCCGTCCCGACGAGAACCAGAACGCTTGGTCTTAGCCCTGCTCTTGTTCGATTTGCTTTTTGCAGCTTTAGAAGACTTGGATTTCGTGGAAGATTTCTCCTCCGACCCCTCAGCCGCCTCGATCAAAGCACGACGAGCCTTACGCTCCGCACGAGATTCTGCCATCAATAACTCCACTAATTCATGAATTTAAGCTGCAAGTATTGTACCGTGCCAAGCCAGCAGACGATATACAAGCGGTTTATTCGTGTCGGTGATAAGCCCAACGACGGTTGCCCGCCGCGTGAGGGGTGTGGGGGTTAAGTTTATCGCGAGTTCCGCACGAACAGGAGGCCACTTAATGTGGCCTCCGTCGTGAGCAGGACTGTAGAGCAGGAAACTTAACCCCCACACCCCTCACGCGGCGGGCAAATTCGCCTTGTGCTCTATCACGCTAAAGTGTATGATTCTGAACGTTACATGACTTACTTTACTTAACTAAAGTGCCATCAAGGGGGAATACCATGAACACCGATATGTCTCGTCGTCAGTTTGTTGGTCTAGCCGGCTCGCTCGCCGCGGTGCTTGGCCTTGGTCTTGTCGGTTGCGGCGGTGGTGCTGGCAAGGGCTCCGCTGCTGGCTCTGCCGCGGCCAAGGATGTGAAGGGCGCCGCGGAGTCCAAGAAGCTCGTGGTGGGCTTTGATAAGTCCTATCCTCCGTACGGCTTTGTGGGCGACGATGGCGAGTACACCGGCTTTGATCTCGATCTGGCCAAGGCTGTTGCCGATAAGCAGGGCTGGGAGGTCAAATACGAGGCCATCGACTGGGACGCCAAGGATACGCTGCTCAACTCCGGCGCCATCAACTGCATCTGGAACGGCTTTACCATGGAGGGCCGTGAGGACGGCTACACGTTCTCCGAGCCGTACATGCTCAACGAGCAAGTGCTCGTGGTCAAGAAGGACGCGGGTATCAAGAGCTGGGACGATCTCGCTGGCAAGACCGTGATCACTCAGACCGATTCCGCTGCGCAGGATGTGCTCGAGGGCGACCAGAAGGATCTGGCCGCGACGTTTGCCACGCTCGATACCATCGACGAGTACAACACGGCCTTTATGCAGCTCGAGAGCGGCGCGGTCGATGCCGTGGCTTGCGACCTTTCGATTGCCCAGTATCAGCTTGCCGCCAAGCCCGATGCCTATACGCAGCTCGACAAGCCGCTGTCCAGCGAGCACTACGCCGTCGGCTTTAAGAAGGGCGACACCAAGTCCGCCGATGCCGTGACCGAGTCGCTCAAGGCGCTCTACGAGGACGGCACGGTCAAGGACCTGTGCGACAAGTATGCAGAATACGGTCTTTCCTTCGACAACTGGGTGCTCAAATAGCGGCTTTCCCAGGCACCCGATTTTGCCGTTCAAACCGTCGCTTGCGTACATTTAGTACGCGGCGCTCCTCTTTCACGGCAAACTCGGGCACCTGGAAAACCCGCTTTAGCATTGGGTTCGCTGTTCCGTTACTGTGAAAGAGAGCTTGGGTTGTCTATTCAGGTCATGATGCAGATGCTTGGCCAGGGATTCTTGGTCAGCTTGCAGCTGTTTGTGCTGACGTTGCTCGGGTCGATTCCGCTGGGAATCCCCGTGGCGTTTATGCGCATGAGCAAGGTCGCGCCGCTGCGTTGGATTGCGCGCATCTATATTTCGGTGATGCGCGGCACGCCGCTTATGCTGCAGATGTTTGCGATCTACTTTGCCCCGTACTACGTGTTTGGCATCTCGCTCACGCCCGATTCCAAATGGACGGCGTGCGTCGTGGCATTCATCATCAACTACGCCGGCTACTTTGCCGAGATCTATCGCTCGGGCCTGCAGTCGATTCCGCGCGGTCAATATGAGGCCGCCGAGGTGCTGGGCTACTCGCGTCTGCAGACGTTTCTGTATATCGTGATGCCGCAGGTCGCCAAGCGTATTCTGCCGGCGATGGGCAACGAGATCATCACACTGGTCAAGGACACGTCGCTGGCGTTTGCCATTGGCGTGGGTGAGATGTTCTCGACCGCCAAGGCGCTGGTCGCTTCGCAGGTGAGCATGGTGCCGTTTGCGATTGCGGCGTTGATCTACTGGGTCTTTAACTTTGTGGTCGAGATGCTGCTGGGCGCTGCCGAAAAGAAGCTGGACTATTATCATGACTAACTCAGTGATGAAAATCGAAAGCGCGCGTAAGGCGTTTGGCGGCAATGAGGTGCTCAAGGATATCTCACTCGAAGTCAAGCGCGGTGAGGTCGTGGCGATTATCGGGCCTTCGGGTGGCGGTAAGTCCACGCTGCTGCGCTGCGCTACGCTGCTCGAGACACTCGACGGTGGCTCGCTTTCGTTTGGCGACCTTGCGGTTGCGACGGATGTGGGATCGGGCGCGGTCTATGCGAAGGGAGATGTTCCCAAGCAGGCGCGCTCGCGATTCGGCCTGGTGTTCCAAAATTACAACCTGTTCCCGCACTATACCGTGATGAAAAACATCATCGACGCGCCGATCCGCGTGCTTAAGCGCCCGCGCGAGCAGGCGGAAGCTCGTGCGTATGAATTGATTGCTCAGATGGGGCTTATGGGCAACGAGAATAAGGTTCCGTGTGAGCTTTCGGGCGGTCAGCAGCAGCGCGTGAGTATTGCCCGCGCCCTAGCGCTCGACCCGGAGATCCTGTTCTTTGACGAGCCGACCTCGGCGCTCGATCCCGAGCTGACGGCCGAGGTGCTGCGTGTCATTAAGGACCTCGCTGCGCAGAACATGACGATGGTGATCGTGACCCACGCAATGCAGTTTGCGCGCGATGTTGCCGACCGCGTGGTCTTTATGGATGGCGGTCGTATTGTCGAGGAGGGTCCTGCCGAGCAGGTCATCGACCATCCGTGCGAGCGGCGCACGCGTGAGTTCTTGAGCCGTATCGAGGGATAGGCTCAGGTATTTACTCAACTATTAATTGAGGCGAAGCCGCCACAGGTCTTACGGTCTGTGGCGGCTTTTTGTTTACATCGACGGGGTTCAATAATTGCCTCACAAGCTTGTCTCTTCCTCTCGCCGCCTGTATTCATACGTGTGCCGAAAGGTATGCATGGACAGCCGCCCGTGAGGGTAGGGTGGTGGCATAGGACATTTGGAGGGTGAGTCGGCTCGGCTGCCGACCATGCTGCTCCCGGGACGGCACCGACCGCGAACTCTCCCCGTTGGCGTCGCGCATTGCGCGCGGCCCTGCAAGGAGGTCATCATGGGTGCTCCCAAGACCGGTAACGTAAGGAACGTGGTGCTCGTAGGCCAAGGCGGGGTGGGCAAGACTTCACTCGCCGAGGCCATGCTCCACCTTTCCGGCAAGACCGCCCGCCTGGGCGGCCACGACGGCACCAAGCCCACGCTCGACTATGACCCCGAAGAGGTCAAGCGTGCGTTTTCCATCTCGACGACCATTGCGCCGATCGACTGGAAGGGCGCTCGTATCAATGTGCTCGATGCCCCGTGCTATCCCGATTTTATCGGCGACGCCTTTGCCGCGATGAGCGTCTGCGAGACGGCTCTGTTTGTGGTCGACGCCGAGGCCGGCCCGCAGCCTACGACGGTTAAGCTCTGGTATGCCGCCGAGGACCTACGCCTGGCACGCGCGGTGTTCGTAAACCGCCTGTCGCGCTCCGAGGCCAGCTTTGCGACCACGATGGACCTGCTGCAGGAGCGCTTTGGCACGCGCCTGGGCGCCGTGACCCTTCCCTGGGGCGAGGGCGAGGACTTTGACGGCATCATCGACCTGGTGCGCATGAAGGCGCGCCACTGCAACGGCGCCGAGGCCGTTGAGTCGGAGATTCCCGAGGAGTATCGTGCCCAGGCCGAGGAGGCCCATGACCATCTGTGCGAGCTGGTGGCCGAGGCCGACGACGAGCTGATGATGAAATACCTGGAAGGCGAGGAGACGCTGACGCAGGAGGAGCTTGAAGGCCTGCTGTCTAAGGCGATCGCCGAGCGCATCTTTGTGCCGGTCTTTGCGGGCGATTGCATTAAGGAGCAGGGCGTCAACTCGCTGATGGACGACATCGCCACGTACTTCCCGGCGCCGACCGACTACGGCGAGATGCCGCTCATCGACGGTGATTCGCTTAAGATTTCGAGTGACGATGACCGTCCGGTGGCGTTTGTGTTTAAGACGCTGGCCGATCCGCAGCAGGGCCGCATCAGCTTTATCAAGGTGCTGACGGGCACGCTTGAGCCGGGTCTTGAGTTGGTCAACGCGCGTACCCGCAAGAGCGATCGTTTGGCTCACCTGTATGTGATGTGCGGCCGCGATATGACCGAGGTTGGCCATGCCTATGCCGGCGACATCATCGTGGCGCCCAAGCTGGCTGCCGAGACGGGCGATACGCTCTCGATTACCGGCAAGGTCGAGGCTGCGGCGTTTAAGTTCCCCAACTCGCAGTACCGCATCGCCATCGAAGCCGAGAACCGCGGCGACGAAGAGAAGCTCTACACGTTTATCGAGAAGGCCTGCAAGGCAGACCCGACCATGAGCATCGACCGCGACGAGGAGACCGGCCAGACCATCATCTCGGCAGTGGGCGAGGCGCAGGTTTCGGTGCTGCTCAATCGTCTGGAGGACCGCACCAAGGTTGCTGCCAAGAGCGTGCCGATCCGCATTCCGTATCGCGAGACCATCCGCCGCACGGCGAGCGCCCAGGGCCGCCACAAGAAGCAGACCGGTGGTGCCGGTCAGTACGGCGACTGCTGGCTGCGCGTGGAGCCGCTTATTGGGCCCGACGGCACGAGCGACGGCTATGAGTTCGTGGACGAGGTCGTGGGCGGCCGCATCCCGCGCTCGCTGATTCCCACCGTGGACAAGGGCGTCCAGGAGACCATGAAGGACGGTATTATTGCCGGCTACCCGCTCACGGGCATTCGCGTCGCGGTGTACGACGGTTCGTATCACAGCGTCGACTCCAACGAGATGGCGTTCCGCGCGGCGGCACGCATCGGCCTGCGCAAGGCATGCGCCGATGCCGACCCGGTGGTGCTGGAGCCCATCGAGGAAATCACGGTGACGATCCCCGAGAGCTACGCCGGCGCCGTGATGGGCGACATCTCGGCCTCGCGCGGTCGCGTGACGGGCATGGAGACCGATGAGCGCGGTGACACCGTGGTCATCGCTCAAGCCCCGCTGGCCGAGCTGACGGATTACTCGACGCGCCTGCGCTCTATCACGCGCGGCACGGGTGACTTTACCATGAAGCCCGCTGGCTATGAGCAGGTTCCCTATGACGTTCAGGCCAAGCTGGTCGAGCGCTATGAGGAGGGCCGCGCCAAGTAGCGCGTGGCGTTGCCTGCAACATGCATGCCGGTGCAAGGGCCGCTCTGGGCAATCCAGGGCGGCCCTTTTTGATCCCTGGGGGACGGAGGAAAACGGATCATTTTAGGTTTTGGGGCAGCTTGGTCGGCCCTAGTCCCCCGAGGCCTGATTGCGGCCGGTGGCGTAGTCGATCTGCACGTGCGGCTGCAGATTGTAGCAATATACGTGGAAGCAGAGGGTCTTGCCGTGGTCCTCGACCGATTGCGCCTCAAGGCGCACGCCGCGGCAGACGAGCTCCTCTTCGTTGTACATGGGCGTGACGCGGTAGAGCACATGGTTGCCTGTGTCGTGGATATAGTCGAGGATCTGCTCTTCAAACGGCAGCATGCCCGTTTCGTTGAGATAGCGCGTGCCGGTGAGGAGATTCTTGCGATTAGCGTTTTCGCCGCAGAGCGACCAGGCGATGAGGTGGCAACGGTTGTAGAGGCTTTGACCCGGAATAAAGTCGTAGCGCTGCTGGTGCCACCCGGCGGGATGGATACGCGAGATATCGCCGCGCTTGCCCTGACCGAGCGATTCGGGACCCACGCAGGCGAGTGCCTTGCGGGTGCGGCCCAGGCTATCGAGCTTGGAGAACTTCTTAAAGCAGCCCTCTTCGGTAGCTCGCTCGTATTCGTCGAGCGTGAATGATGGCGTGCCGAGCGGGTGCGTGCTGTCGGTGCGAAGGGCAACGTAGGGGTTGCCGGCGTAGTCGGGAATGCTGCTGAGATATACGCCGCGGGCGCGGTCGAGATCGGGGTTTTCGACCTCGTCGATGGGGGTGACGTTTGAAGAGGCATCGTCAGCGGTGTCGGTCGTGGCGGATTCAGAGCCATCGCCGGAGTCCTGATCATCTTCGGAGTCCGTGGAGCTCGCTGTTCCCGATTCGAGCCGGGCAACCAGGTCTGCTTCGTCGTCGGTGCGGTTGGGGCTCTCGCTTTGCTTCTCGGCCAGAGCAGCCGCCTGCTCATCGCTTTGCGGCGAGAGCAGCTTGGGCGCTCCGTCGAGCGACCCTGTGAACAGCGCAAACCCCAGCACCACGGCGGTGCCGATGGAAAGTACTTGCTTGTAGGCGGACTTGCGCGACATTGAGGCTCCTGGATGGACGGTTGGGAATCTACCAGTCTAGCAGGAGACGCCGCAGGGTATCACGTGGGCCTTGCGACATCGTCGCACCGCGTTGCAGCCGAGCGCAACCTTAAGACGGTCGGCCTGTTTGACAAGTTTGAAACGGTGATCTTCGGCGAGAATACCGTGCACGGCAAGCCCGATCCCGAGATCTACCTGCTCGCCTGCGAGCGCGCGGGCTTTGCTCCCGAGGAATGTGCCGTGCCCGGAACCTGCGCAGCGCCGAGCGGTTACGCCGTTTGTAAAACGGCGTAACCTACAAGTTCATGTTGCCGTGGATGTAGGGGGTGACTTCGGGGGAGATGTGACCGCAGCCCAACTCGCGCAGCGCGGACTCGATAGCGGCAGGCAGCGGGGTCTTGCCCTTGTCGTCGACGGCGGTACCGCCGAGGGCAGCAATCTTTGCGACATCTGCCGGCGCGGCCTCGATATGCATGCAGCCGCCGACGAGGCGTGTGCGGACCTGTGCCAGGTCAAGATCGTGCAGGTAATCCTCGCAGGCGCGGATTAAATCAACCTTCTCGCGCGTAAGCTCCTCGCCCGTGGGGATGCGCGTGGCCAAGCAGGCGCCTGCCGGCAGGTTCCAGACGGGGTAGCCCCATGCACGCAGCAGCTCGCGCTCTTCGTCCTTGGTAAAGCCGACCTCCATAAGGGGTGAGCGTACACCGAGCTCTTCTGCCGCACGCATGCCGGGGCGGTAGTCACCGCGATCGCTTGCATTGCTGCCATCGATGACGGTGGGAAAGCCGAGCGACTTGGCGTGGTTGACGATAGCGGTAAAGCCGGCGCGCTTGCAGTGGTAGCAGCGGTCGGCATCGTTGCAGGCTACCTGGGGGAGCTGCAGCTGATCGACCGAAAGATTGAGCACGGGGAGCATAAAATGCGGACCCTCATCGGTTTGTCCGTCAACGGACCGCTCAAACGAAGCCTGCTCGGGTGTGCCGATGAGCGGCGTGGTGAGATGGACGAGGAGGGTATTGGTAGGCATGATGCGGGCGCATACGGCGGCCAAAAAGCCGCTGTCAACGCCGCCGGAAAACCCGATAGCCACGCGCCCGTATGCCAAAAGCAGCTGTTCGAGCGCCGATAGCTTGTCTTGAAGCTCCTCTGCGGGTGCCGTGGTGTCTAAAATCATGAAACGATCCTTATCGTTGAGTACTCGATCGAAAACTATAATCCTACTGGGCTGCTTGTCATAAGACTTCTATCTATGTAACGAAAGTGCAATATGGTATATACGTTATATACAAGTTGCCAAATGCGGTAGAGTTGCGGCAATGCGACAGCGAGAGTCGATGGGGGACCGATATGATCAAGGCTGTTATTTTTGACATGGACGGAACGCTGGTCGACACCGAGCGTCTGGGCATCAAGGCATGGAAAGCGCCCGCCGCTGAGCTGGGTGTCGCGATTGATGACACGCTGATTCATCAATTTATCGGTCGCACGCTGCCCGATGTCATGGACATCCTTGAGGCGCATTGCGGCAGCAGAGAAACCGCTGAGGCGATCTATCATCGCCACAAGGAGATTCGCGACGAGATGGTCAAGACCGATCTGGAGCTTAAGGCCGGCGCTGCCGAGTGCATAGACGAGCTGCTGGCTGTGGGCTATCACGTGGGCCTTGCGACGTCATCGCGCCATGTCACGGCAGAACGCAACCTTAAGATGGTCGGCCTCTTTGACAAGTTTGAAACGGTGACCTGCGGCGAGGACGTCGTGCACGGCAAGCCCGACCCCGAGATGTATCTGCTTGCCTGCGAGCGCGCGGGCTTTGCTCCCGAGGAATGTGCCGTGGTCGAGGATTCGCGCAACGGCTGCGTCTCGGGCATTACGGCTGGCTGCCACGTCTTTGCCGTCCCCGATATCGTGCCGCTGCCGCAGGACGTCGTGGACGGCTGCGAGGCCGTGCTCGATACGTTGTTCGATCTGACGGCGGCGGTCAAGGCCGTGCTCTAGACAATTGCGGTGTTGAAACGAGCAATTACCCACGTTTGCGCTTAAGCAAAAGGGGCCCGGCAATGGTCGGGCCCCTTTTGCTTAAGCGGCGACTTGGCATACTTGCGCGCGTGCTATAGATACGCGCCCAGGTTGATGGCGGTGGCTTCGGCGTGGTTGCTTGCCTGGGTGCTGGCGCGTTCCAGCAGGAACGGCCGCACGATTTCCTGACGGTTGATGTCCTCGGTGGCCGTGACCGTGGTGACGGTGCGCGCGGCGGAGCCGATGCGGACTCGTTTGGTCTTGGCGGCAGGTTTATCCTCGATTTGTTCCATGAGCAGCTGCACGCCCTTGCGGCCGATCTCGTAGCCCGGTGGTGCTACCGTGGTGAGGGGGACCGATCCGCTCCAGGCAAGCGGGTTGCCATCGCAGCCGGCCACGCGGACCTGCTCGGGGACGGAGATGCCTTTGTCTATCAGCGCCGAGATAACGCCCGACGCCAGTACGTCGGTCAGGCCGACCACGAAGTCGGGGCGCTCGTCCGCGGGGCGCTCAGCGATTTGGGCACCGATGCCGTAGCCGTCGGCAGCGGTATTCCATTCGCCGGCGTCGATGACTTCGATCTTGATATCGGGATGCAGGGCGAGGGCCTTGTGGATGCCAAGTACGCGCAAGGTGAGCTGCATAAATGCCGCTCTGCCCACAACGGTGATATGGCGTGCGCCACGGGCAACGGCGAGCTCGGCGATAATGCGGCCTTGTGCCTCGTTGTCGGCAGCCACGTAATAACCGGGCTCGGAGCAGTGGATGTCCAGATGGACGATCGGCACGGGCACTTTAGTCATGGCCGGGTGCCAGTCGGGGGATGCCATGGGCTGAACCATGACGCCGGACATCTGAGTGCCCATAAAGTAGCGCAGGTAATGGTCTTCGAGAATGTCGTCGTTGTCGGCGTTAGCGATGAGCAAGTCATAGCCGTGCTTGCGTGCCTCGTTGTGGGCACCGCTGGCAATTTGGAGCGAAAAGCCGTGGTCGAGACGGGGGAGGACCAGGCCAAAGGACTTGGTGGTGCCGCCCGCGAGCTGACGGGCGCTTTGGTTGGGCAGGTAGCCAAGGCGATTAATGGTCTCGTTGATGAGCTTGAGGGTTTCGGGGCGCAACTTTTCGGGGTGGTTGAGCGCGTTGGATACCGTGCCCAGCGAGACCCCTGCCTCGCGCGCGACGTCGCTGATTTTTACCTTTGCCATAGCGGCCCCTTTGATGCGTTTCAAGTACAAGCCAGATTGTAGCATCGCCCGCCCCCAGGGTGTCAAAACCTGCCAATTAGGGACAGGTTTATTTTGGCAGGTTTTATCTGGGGAAACGCCGTTGCCAGCGCGACCACCACGAAGGGGGCAGGCACCTTTGTGGTGGCTTGAGCTGCCCGGGCATGTGTGCATCGGGTGGTATCTAAGTTGAGATACCACTTCTGGTATATCAGCTTGCGCTTGCGTGAGTACAATACTCGAACGTTATACGTCTCAGCGCCCCCTGTGCGTGGACGTCTTGCAGTCACGCGAACGAAGGGATTTATCCTATGTGCGGAATCGTCGGCTACACCGGCTCTGATATTGCAAAGAACATCCTGGTCACGGGCCTCAAGCGTATGGAGTATCGCGGCTATGACTCCTCGGGCGTCGCGCTCGAGGTGGGCGAGGGCGCCGCGGCGCACCTCGACGTCATCCGCCGCGTGGGCAAGGTCGCGGGCCTAGAGAGCGAGCTTTCCAACATCGACAGCGACGCTACCTGCGGTATCGGCCACACCCGTTGGGCCACCCACGGCAAGCCCTCCGTCGTTAACGCTCACCCCCACACCAGCTGCGACGGTCGTATCGCCATCGTCCACAACGGCATCATCGAGAACTTCGCCGAGCTGCGCGAAGAGCTGGAGGGCCGCGGCCATCACTTTAAGAGCGAGACCGATACCGAGGTCTTCGCGCATCTGATCGAAGAGGCTTATGTCGAGACGCACGACCTGATGGCCTCCGTGCGCGAGGCTTGCACCCACGTGGTCGGTGCCTATGGTCTGGCCGCCGTGTGCGCTGACGAGCCCGGCGTGATCGCCGTGGCCCGCAAGGATTCCCCGATCGTAGTCGGCGTGGGCGAAACCGGTTCCTATGTTGCTTCCGACGTGATCGCGCTCATCGACGCCACCCGCGATGTCGTGGTGCTCGAGGACGGTCAGTTTGCCAAGCTTACGCCCGCAGGCGTCGAGTACACCGACGAGGCCGGCAACGTTATCGAGCCCAAGGTCACCCACATCGACTGGGACCTGGACATGGCAGAAAAGGGCGGTTATCCCGACTTTATGCTCAAGGAAATCCACGAGCAGCCTCGCGTTGTGCGCGATACCCTGGTGGGCCGCATGACCCCCGCCGGCGAGCTCGATATCGACGAGCTGGGCCTTTCGCTCGAGGAGCTCAACGACATCGACCGTGTCTACGTGATCGCTTGCGGCACCAGCTACCATGCCGGACTCATTGCCAAGAATCTCATTGAGGGCTGGGCTCGCATCCCCACCGAGGTGGAGGCGGCCAGCGAGTTCCGCTATCGCAATCCCATCATCACGCCGACGACGCTTGTCGTTGCCGTGTCCCAGTCGGGCGAGACGGCCGACACCCTTGCCGCCATTCGCGACGCGCGCATCAAGGGTGCCAAGGTCTTCGGCATCACCAACGTGGTTGGTAGCCCCGTGGCGCGTGAGAGCGACGGCGTCATCTACACTAAGGCCAACAAGGAGATCGCGGTCGCCTCGACCAAGAGCTTCATCGGCCAGGTCGTGAGCCTTACGCTGCTGGCTTTGCTGTTGGCGCAGGTTAAGTACCGTCTGACCACCAAACAGGCGCGCATGCTGTTCCGCGAGCTTTCCGATACGGCCGAGCAGATCCAGTGGATTTTGGATACCCAGACCGAGGCCGTTCATGAGGCCGCCCTGCTGTGCAAGGACGCGCAGTCCGCGCTGTTCGTGGGTCGCGGCATGGGTGCCGCTATTTCCTACGAGGGTGCGCTCAAGCTCAAGGAGGTCAGCTACCTGCACGCCGAGGCCTACGCCGCCGGTGAGATGAAGCACGGCCCCATTGCCCTGATCGACCCGGGCTTCCCTGTCATCGCTGTGGCCACCAAGAGTGCCACCTACGACAAGACCGTGTCGAACCTTATGGAGTGCAAGGCACGCGGCGCCAAGGTCATCGTCGTTGCCACCGAGGGCGACGAGGAGATCAGCAAGATCGCCGACTGCATCGTCCGCGTGCCGGCAGTCCGAGACGTGTTCAGCCCCATCACGGCGAGCGTTCCTCTGCAGCTGCTCGCCCGCGAGGTCGCCATCCTGCGCGGCTGCGACGTCGATCAGCCCCGTAACCTGGCCAAGAGCGTCACGGTAGAGTAGTTGGTTCCGCCGTTCTAGCGACTAAGGCCCGGCTCCGCATCAAAGACGGAGTCGGGCCTTGTTGTATTTGCCCAGATAAAACCTGCCAAAATAAACCTGTCCCTTTTTGGCAGGTTAGCGGAGCTTGCTGGTCTCGAAGTACTCGGGGAACTGGTCCAGAACTTCGGTTTGGTTGCGGAACATCATGTGTAGGTGCTTGCTGACCAAAAAGCTCGCTTCGATGGGGTCGCGACCGGCGATAGCGCGGCGAATCTGCTTGTGCTCGTTCACGATGTCCTGATTGTCGAGAACCTGCGTGGCGGCGCGCAGCCAGCGGAAGCGCTCCAGGTCGGCATTGGTCTCTTCGAGCCACGACCACACGGTGCTGCGACATGCGATGCTAAAAATCATGTGATGCATGAGGTTGTCGCTCAAAAAGAAGCCGATGCGATCCTCTTCGGCCATGGCCTTTTCCTGCAGCACGATGGCGCGGTCGAGCTGCTCGATGCCGGTCGACGTGGCGCGCGCACAGCACTCCACAATCACCTGCTTTTCCAGATGCTCGCGGATGTAACAGGCACTCTCGGCAAGGGTGAGGTTGATGGGTGAGACGTAGGTGCCGCTCTGGGGCACGGTGCGCACCAGGCCTTCCTGCGCCAAGCGAACCAAAGCCTCGCGCACGGGCGTGCGACCCATATCCAGGTCGTCGCAAAGTTGCTTGACGCCCAGCTTTTCGCCCGGCTTGTAGTCCAGGTAGACGATTTTGCGTCGAATGGTGTGGTAGGACTGGTCCTGTAGGCTCGTTTCCTGCTCGCCGACGTGCATCGATTCTTCCATAGCGCCTCGCAACTGTTCTATCAAACTCATATGTCAGTTGTTAATTATGCCGCGAATCAGCTTTCCGCGGTGGGTAATTCGGCTGTTGCCCAAGAACTATTGCGGCATCTTAGTCTTTGTTTACGCAAGGCTGCGCTCAATGTTGCCGTATCATAAGCCGTCGCAAACGTGAAAGAGAAAGAAGGAATCCCATATGCAACTGGCGAATATCGTACGCGAGCGCTGGAAGGGTGTCTTGTTCTGCCTGATCATCGCTATCCCCGCAACGCTGCTCGGCAAACAGATTGAGGTGGTCGGTGGGCCGGTATTCGCCATCCTCTTCGGCATGGTTCTGGCGCTCGTCTTTCCCAAGAATCGCCGCGAACAGCTCGCCGTCGGTGTCACCTATACGTCTAAAAAAGTCTTGCAGTACGCGGTTATCCTGCTTGGCTTTGGCATGAACCTCTCCCAGATTCTGTCCAAGGGCGCCCAGTCGCTACCGATTATCGTGGCGACAATCTCGACCTCGCTTGTCATCGCCTTTGTGCTCTGCCGCGTTATGAACGTGCCGAGCAAGATCGCGACGCTTGTGGGCGTGGGCTCGTCAATTTGCGGCGGTTCTGCCATCGCCGCGACCGCGCCCGTCATCGATGCCGACGATCGCGAGATTGCCCAGGCTATTTCGGTCATCTTCCTGTTTAACGTTATCGCGGCGCTCGTGTTTCCGACGCTCGGCGGTATGCTCGGGCTGACCAACGAGGGCTTTGGCCTGTTTGCCGGCACCGCCATCAACGACACCTCGTCCGTAACGGCTGCAGCGAGCGCTTGGGACAGCATGCATCCCGGCGCCAATGTGCTCGAGAGCGCCACGGTGGTCAAGCTCACCAGGACGCTGGCCATTATTCCCATCACGTTGGTCCTCGCATGCTGGCAGATGCATCTGGCGCGCAAGGCCGGCGGCGACGCCAAAAGCACGTTCTCGCTTAAACGCGCGTTTCCCATGTTTGTGCTGTTCTTTGTGCTGGCGAGCGTAATCACCACGGTGCTTCAGCTTCCCGTGTCCATCACGGCGCCCATCAAGGAGCTGTCGAAGTTCTTTATCGTGATGGCCATGGCGGCTATTGGCTTTAATACCGATATCGTCGAGCTGGTCAAAAAGGGCGGCAAGCCCATCGCGCTGGGCTTTTGCTGCTGGATTGGCATTGCGTGCATGAGTTTGGGAATGCAGCACGTGCTGGGAATCTGGTAGAGAAGTAGCTTATTCGCGTGCTGGTTGCTGGTTGCTGGTGAGCGCAAGCCTGCGGTGGAGCGATAGGAGCTCTTGCGGGTATGGCTTGTCCGCAGGTTTATAAGTCCCGAAGAGCTCTTATCGCCCCGCCAGGATGGCGATGCGGGGCAACACCTATACTCGCAGGACGGCGCTTTCTGCCCTATAGTGTTTGGTGAGCAATATCGTTCAATTTTGAAACACTCGGTCGTGCGACCGTCGGCGGTTGCACGTCGCCGCGGACAGGGGCAAATCATGGATAGCGATGCCAAGCTGAACATCTTGACCGAGGCCCTGGCTGCTGCCGGGGCCTCGGCATTGGCAATCGATGCGCGTGGGGACGTCGCGATTTCGACCATGAATGACGCGGCGCTTGAGCGGGATGTGGCGGCTTTTGTCGCTGAGCGCCTCGACCGTATAGGAGACGGCGCGCGTCTGGTTATGGGGCGTGCGGGTACGCGCCTGAGCCTGACCGTTCGCCCCACCGACAAAGAAGGCGGGGGCCTTTGGGTCGTCGTGGTCCGCGAGGTACGCGGCGCCGCGGCACATGCGGGCATCGAGTGGCTCAACGCCGACGAAGTTGAGGCCCGCTACGAATCGAGCGCGTACGGCATCGTTGAGGGGGCGGCCTCGGTAGCTGCGCCGGTCGCCGAGAGCTACGCGCGCGGTGTGCCCCTTATGCTCGAGGGCGAGCTGGGGGCGGGTCAGGTCGAGATAGCCAAGCGCCTCTATCTGGACGGTCCTTTTGCCGATCAACCCTTTGTTGCCGTTGCGCTCGATGAGCTTACCGATCGCGGTTGGCGCCACGTGCTCAAAAGCGCCGAATCGCCGTTGTTCCAAACGGGGCTGACACTTTGCATTGCGGGCTGGAATGCGGTTGGCCCCCAGCGCCTTCGCGAGCTCGTTTCCACGATGGCCGACACCGCGTTGGCGACGCGCTGCCATGTGGTGCTGACGGCGAATGACATGCCGGGCGGCAGCGAAAGTGATCAAGCCGCCTTTGTGACCGAGCGCTTCGCCTGTGCGGTGAGCGTGGCGCCGGCAATCGTCGAGCAGGGAGCCGCGTCGACGAAGGTTGCGCGCTATTTGGAATATCTCGCTGGTGCATTTGGGACGGCAGCGCCCACGCTGTCTGCCGCGGCGACGAAGGCGCTCGATGCTTACCGCTGGCCGCGCAACTATCTGCAGCTCCGCGAGGTCTCGGAACGACTGTATATATTGGTGGGGACGGGCACGGTGGATCGCGCTGTGGCGGAGGAAGTGCTAGCCCAAGAGGACGTGATTAAGACCGCAACCTTTGGCGCCCCGACACTCGAAAGCGACCTGTATATCCTGCGACCGTTGGCCGATACCGAGCGAGATATCGCGCATCTGGTTGTAGATCATCTCCACGGCAACCGAACCCGTGCGGCGGAGGTGCTGGGCATAAGCCGAACAACGCTGTGGCGCTTGCTGAAGGACGATGACCGTTGAGCGAGGCGCCCGTGACCGCGCGCGACGCGTGTGCTACAGTCCAAAGCGTTATTGTTTCGATTTGGTTACGGCGTGCGGGGGCGTATGGCTGAGACTACAAAACCGAGCCGCAGAAGGCGGAGCGCCGCACCGGTCAACCGACGCACGACATCGGTGACGTGGGGCAAACACGCCTCGGGGTTTGATGGTTCGTTCAAGCGCACTAAATACGGCTATCCTTCGACAGGTGCCCGCTTGGCAATGCAGGCAGAGTCCTCGCTGTGGGACCGCAAACGCGTGGTGGGCTCAAAGCTCAAGCACGACGGCACGCTCGGCTACATCAGCCGCGGGGCGGCTCGTCGCAGCGGACTCAATCCGGCTGGTTGGCATCGTTATGTTCCGATCGCGGTCGTCGTTGCAGTGATCGTCATCGCACTCGCTGCGCTTGGCTACGCCGGCGGCGGTGCCAACTTGGACGCGATGTTTAAATCGCCCGAGCTCGCGCATGCAGGCACAGAAATTGTCGAGGGCGCTCAGACCCAGACGGGCGTCGCGCCCCAGCGCGGTATCGTTGCGGCGGCCTCTACCATCGCCGACGCTCAAAAGGACGAGGACGAACAGGGCGACGGTGCCGAAACGACTCAAACGAACGAAACGACGACAACTCCACCGGCAAGATAAGTTGCGAGTGGGGTGGCTAAAATAGCCCCGTCCCAAATTAGCTACCCCTATGACGCTCCTGGGTTACCTTACGTAGACGACGTTGTCGCGGCGGGGTTTGGGCTCGGGTAGCGTGTCTTCGGCATAGCCCAGAATGCAGTGACCGACGCCGCGCAGGCTGCCGTCGGCGGGCAGGCCCCAGCTGGCCAGCAGCTCCAGGCCCTCGGGCGAGTCAAAGACCTCATGCGCGCGGTGAATCCAGCATGAGTCGACACCCAGTGCATAGGCGGCGTTGAGCAGGTTGCCCATGGCGAGCGATCCGTCTTCCAGGTGCGTGGGCACGCTGCGGTCGACCAGTACCACCACAACGGTCTTGGCGCCATAGAAGGGGTCGCTGTTGCTGCCCATGACCTGTGCGTTGAGCTGTGAGAGGCGCTCAACGGTCGTGGGGTCGGTGACGGCGACAAACGTCACCGGCTGGCGCCCCATGCCACTGGGTGCATACTGGCCGGCCTCGATAATGCGTGCGAGCTTTTCGGCCTCGACGGGACGATCACTGTATTTGCGGCAGCTGCGGCGGTGGATGAGTGCTTCGATAGTCTCCATGGTGTCTCCTTGCGGTGGCGTTGCAGATGCCCCGTTCATACCCGTCGGGCTCAAACGATAGACGGTCAATTGCCCGGCCAAAAGGGTAGATCCCAATTGGGAAAGTAGGTTTGCATAAAAGTACCTTCAGAATGTGACAAACAAATGGGATGGTTAAACGTTTTATCCCGTCTACCCTGCGGTTTTTTACCACTTGCCTAAATGACGAACGCATAACCTCTGATAAAGGTTTTACTAAAGGAGTACCAACGTTTATCAATGCGCCGTGGTGGCGCCGGGCCAGGAGGTAACATCATGTTCCAGGCTGGAGATGTCGTCGAGACTGACTTCGAAGGATTTCTGAAGCTGCTGCGTTCCAAGACGCGCGCTTTTGTGACGATTGACGATCACGAGTACTACATCACGCACACCGATGGCTATTGGCGTGTTCAGGATTGCGAGGCCCTCAACGACAAGGGCCACTTTACTGACTGCTCCGAGCTGGTCAACACGGTCTGCGAGGTCGTCGAGCTGCCGTGGATTGCCGGCAAGAGCCTGCATGACAGCTTCTCGGGCGCTACGGTCTATGAGGCCGTCGCCGCTTAACGGGCAATAAAACCCGATTTTCACGTGACCGCTGGCGCTGCCCCCGCGCCGGCGGTCTTTTTCTGCCGATAGGCCATAAAAGTGCAAGCATTTGCGGAGAGCCTGTTGACGATAGTCAAAACTCGGACTAATCTAGAGATATAAATTGGTCAAAAATCGGACAATCGAATGGTGGGATAGATGAATAGTGCGGTTACGCTGGTCGATTTCGACCGGATGCTCAATGGACTCGACCATATCTATTCGGAGTTCTCGCGCACCTGCGGTCTTTCGGATTGCGCCTATTGGATGCTCGTCGACACCAGCACGGCGGACGGCAGCATCGCCGTGAGTCGGCTGACGAGTGAATGGTTCTATAGCAAGCAGACCATCAATTCGGCAATCAAGACGCTTAGGGCACGAGGGCTTGCGACGTTGGAGTTTGCCGAGGGCAGTCGTAAGAACAAGGTTGTGCGACTGACCGCAGAAGGTATGCAGTTTGCCAAGCGCTACGCGTTGCCGGCGCAAAAGGCCGAGCAACAGGCATTCGAGGCGCTCGAGCCGTGGGAACAGCGCGAGATCATGCGCTTGGTCGGTAAGTTCTCCCATGTTCTTAACGAAGAGTGCGAGGCATTTAAACGGCAAGTGGCCGCCGAGAACGAGGCTGACGATAAGGGCGAGGGGGAGACATGCGACTCTTAATGAGGTTTATGAGGCCGTACCGCGGTCTGATCGCGGTGACGCTGCTGGTGCTGTTAGTCGACAACGTCGGTACGCTGCTCGTGCCCACGATGTTGGCGAACATGGTCAACACGGGCATCACGACGGGCGACGTCGATTACATCTTGCGCAACGGTCTGTACATGCTCATCGCGACCGGCATGGCCAGCGGTGGTGCGGTGCTGGGCTGTTATCTTTCGGCCCGTCTGGCGGCCAATGTGGCCTGCGACATCCGCAACGCCGTCTACGATAAGTCGCTCGAGCTGTCCGCCAGCGACTTTGAGCGCTTTGGCACGGGTTCGATGATCACGCGCTCGCTCAACGACATCAACGTGATCCAGCAAGCGATCCTGCAGACGATTCAGCTGGTGCTGCCGGTACCGTTCTTGGCCGTGGCGGGCATCATCTTTGCCTGGTTTATCGATCCTGCCATGGGCACGCTGCTGGGCGTGGTCGTTGCGATCGTGCTGGTGGCGGCGGTCTTTACCGTTGCCAACGCCGCGCCGATCTTTATGCGCCTGCAGAGCTTTATCGACCGCATGAACGTGGTGCTGCGCGAGAACATCGTGGGCGTGCGCGTCATCCGCGCATTTAACAAGGAGCGCCACGAGGAGCAGCGCCTGGACGAGGTGTTTAGCGATTACGCGGCCAACGCCATCAAGGTCAACCACCTGTTTGTGGGCCTCGATAGCTCCAGCTTCTTTCTGATGAACATCGCCGAGGTGGCGGTGCTGTGGGTGGGCGGCAACCGCGTGGGCGTCCATGCCATGCAAATCGGCAGCATCTCGGCCGTGCTGGAGTACGCGATTCTGATCCTGTTCTTTGTGATGATGGCGCAGATGGTGGTGCTGACGCTTCCGCGCGCCGCGGCGTGCCTCAACCGTGCGCAGCAGGTGCTCGAAATCGAGCCGAGCATTGTGGACGGCAAGGCTACGCTGGGCGACGGGGCGCCTGAGTCCGCAGACGGCGCCGACGCGGTGGCCGTGTTCGACCACATGTCGTTCCGTTTTGACGATGCCGACGAGGACACCCTGTGCAACCTGAGTTTTGCCTGCCGCCGTGGACAGACGACCGCGATCGTGGGCTCAACGGGCTCGGGCAAGTCAACGGTGGCCAAGCTCTTGCTTCGCTTCCACGATGCCACGAAGGGCGCCATTCGCCTGAACGGCGTCGACCTGCGCGACCTTTCGCAAGACGACATCCGCGGGCGTATCGCCTATGTGCCGCAGAAGGCATGGCTGTTCTCGGGTACCGTGGCGAGCAACCTGCGCTTTGGTAACGAGGGTGCGACCGAGGCTGACATGCTCCATGCGCTCCAGGTTGCCCAGAGCACCTTTGTACTCGATCAACCGCAGGGGCTCGACACTCCGGTGGCGCAGGGCGGTACGAACTTTTCGGGCGGCCAGCGCCAGCGTTTGGCAATCGCCCGCGCACTCATGAAGCGCGCCGACCTGTATATCTTCGACGACAGTTTTTCGGCCCTGGACTTTAAGACCGATGCGGCACTGCGCCATGCGCTGCAGGACGAGACGTGCGATGCCGCGGTGCTCATCATCGCCCAGCGCATCTCGACTATTTTGCATGCCGATCAGATCGTGGTGCTCAAGGACGGCGAGATCGTGGGCCTGGGCACGCACGACGAGCTCATGGAAACCTGCGAGGTGTACCGCGCTATCGCGGAATCGCAGATGAAGGGAGGTGAGTAGCATGACCGAGGAGCTCAAGAAGCAGGGCATCGCCGATGACGCCGCGGTTGCAGAGACAGTCGAGGAGACGGGCGCCACGCCCGGCCTGGACGAAGCCGCCAAGGCGGCGGAGCGCGAGGCTCGCTGCCAGGCGCTCTACGAGGAAAACGAGCGCGCCGAGGACGAGCGCGCCCGCGCCGAGGCAGAGCGCATGCGCGATGTTGACGACGAGGACGAGGACGAGACGCCCCGCGACACCTGGGCGACGGTGCGCCGCCTGTGGAGCGAGGCCGCCGGCGACCATTGGCGTTTCTATATCGTGTTCGCGAGCATCGTGTTCTATGCCATCTTTAACACCGCGGCGCCGGCCTACAGCGCCCGCGTGATCGATGAACTGTGGGGGCACATGAAGGTGGCGTTTGCCAACAACACTACCTTCAGCATTACCTGGGAGAACTGCGGCAGGACCATCTTCATCTACTTTATGATCTGGACCGCCGCCGCCTCGTTCTACGCACTCCAGAGCTTTTTGATGTCGAGCGTTGCCGAGCGTCTCAACCTGCGTCTACGCAACCGCATCGCACAAAAGCTCAACCGTCTGCCGCTTGCCTACTTTGACGCGCATCGTCCCGGCGAGGTCGTCAGCCGTGCGACCAACGACTTGGACAAGATGTCCGAGAGCATGCAGCGCGGACTGCTGCAGTTGCTGGTGTCGATCGGTACCGTGGTGGGCGCCGTGAGCGTGATGTTCGTGTTTAGCGTGCCGCTCACGCTCGTCTTTTTGTTCTTTACGGCGCTTTCGCTGCTGGTGACGAAGGTCGTGTCGCGCCGCACGCACGATGTGACGGGCGAGCGCCAGGAGTGGGTGTCCAAGATTACGAGCGCGGTCGAGGAAGGCTACTCGGGCCGTCTGGTGATCCGTGCGTTTAACCGCGAGCGCCAGAGCTCTGCCGAGGTACACGAGGCTTCGAAGGAGCTGGCGCGCGTGAGCACCAAGGCCGACTTTATGATTAACGCCGTCGGCCCTGCGGTGCGCTTTATCGGCCGTTTGGCGCAGATCGTGATTGCGCTGGTGGGCTGCAGCATGCTGGTTGCCGGGCATATGACCGTCGGCGTGTTCCAGGCGTTCTTCCAGTTTATCTACGAGGCGTCCGAACCCATGACGCAGTTGTCGTTTACCTTTAACTCGCTGCAGAGCGCGCTGGCGAGCGCAGAGCGCGTGTTCGACCTGCTCGATGAGCCCGAGATGGAGGCCGATCCGCAGTCGGGCGAGGCTGCCAAGCTGCCGGGCAAGGTGGAGGGCCGCGTCGCTTTTGAGCACGTGCGCTTTGGCTATGCGCCCGACAAGCCGCTCATGCGCGACGTGTCGTTTGCCGCCGAGCCGGGTCAGAAGATCGCCGTGGTGGGAACCACGGGTGCGGGTAAGACCACGCTCATCAATCTGCTCATGCGCTTCTACGAGATCGACGGCGGCCGCATTACCCTCGACGGCGTGGATACGAGTCGTATGGCTCGCGGCGAGCTGCGCCAGCAGTTTGGCATGGTGTTGCAGGACGCCTGGCTGTTCGATGGCACCATTGCCGAGAACATCGCCTATGGCTGTCCCGAGGCGACGCGCGAGGAGATTGTTGCGGCCGCTCGCGCCGCGCAGGTCGATTTCTTTGTGCGCACCATGCCGCAGGGCTACGACACGCGGGTGGCCAACGATGCCGAAAGCATCAGCCAGGGCCAGCGTCAGCTGCTAACCATCGCACGCGTGCTGCTCAACAACCCGGCGATTCTCATCCTGGACGAGGCGACCTCAAGTGTGGACACGCGCACCGAGCTTGCTATCGGCCGCGCCATGGACGCGCTCATGCGCGGGCGCACGAGCTTTGTGATCGCGCATCGCCTGTCGACGATCGTGGACGCCGACCTGATCTTGGTCATGGACCACGGCAATATCATCGAGCAGGGTACGCACAAGGAACTGCTGGCTGCCGAGGGTGCTTACGCCGACCTCTATCTGAGTCAGTTCGCATAATGTGACAAAGGGACAGTCCCGCATGTCACATCAAAAGGAATGGCGCGCCGGGGATTGATTCCCTGGCGCGCCTTTTGCGTCGGTGCCGATATTGTTTTGTGCCGCTTGCGTTCCTAACGTTCGTCCATGAGCTTGGCGACGAGGGCCTTGAGCTCGGCCACCTCTCGCTCGAGTTCTTTGACGCGGCGGGCATTCTCGGTGATGCCCTGGCGGTTGAGGGCACTCTGCTCGGCGGCGTCATCGGGCATGTACTCGCGATGCTGCTTGGCGTCGAAACTCTCCTCGAACACACGGCAGCCGTTGCGCTTGATGATGCGCCCGGGCACGCCCACGACGGTACAGTTGTCGGGCACGTCCTTGACGACAACCGAGTTGCCGCCGATCTTGACGTTGTTGCCGATGCGGATGTTGCCAAGCACCTTGGCGCCCGTGCCCACGGTGACATTGTTGCCCAGGGTGGGGTGGCGTTTGCCGGTCTCGTTGCCGGTGCCGCCGAGTGTGACGCCCTGGTAGAGCACACAGTTGTCGCCCACGATGGTGGTCTCGCCGATGACGACGCCCATGGCGTGGTCGATAAAGAAATGTTTGCCGATCTGTGCAGCGGGATGAATCTCGACGCCGGTGATGTGGCGGGTGATTTGCGAGAGCACGCGGGCGAGCGATCGATGACCGTGCTCCCAGAGCCAGTGCTCGGGCACATGATTCCACTTGGCGTGAAGACCGGGGTACGAAAGGAAAATGACCAGGCCGTTTTGCGCGGCGGGGTCCTGCGCCTGGACGGTCTTGATGTCCTCGCGAATGGTATTGATAAAGCTCACCGGCCGCCCTCCCTTAGCGCCATGGCAATGCGATTCAATAAAGTATAGCGATTCGCTAGGGATTAGGAAGAGCAATCTTTCACGGCTTAGCGTGACAGGTGTCAGTTATGCATACTTGCTGGTAATGGAGTCATGCTTTTGTGCGCTCGTGTGCATGGCCGCGCTGCAACCGTATACTGGTCAACTTGGACGTATCCGCGCCCACAACTGAGAGGTTTTACTTCATGGGTTTCATCAATTTTATCGCCGAGCTGCTTAAGGATCCGCGCACCGCGATCGCCAGTTGGATCGCCGCCGGCCCGCTTATGGCCTACGGCTGCGTGTTCCTGATCATCTTTATCGAGACGGGCGTGGTGTTCTTCCCGTTCCTTCCCGGCGATTCGCTGCTGTTCGCCTCGGGCTTCTTTGCCCACAACGGCGGCTTTAACATCGTGGCGCTTCTGGCCACCGCATGGGCCGCTGCCATCTTGGGCGATCAGTGCAACTTTATGATCGGTCATTTCTTTGGCAAAAAGATCATTGCTTCGGGCAAGGTGAAGGCCATGACGCCCGAGCGCATCAAAAAGTCCGAGGATTTCTTGGACAAGTGGGGTCACCTAGCTATCTTCCTGGGCCGCTTCTTCCCGTTTATCCGCACCTTTGTGCCCTTTATCGCCGGCATGGGCGGCATGCACTGGCGCAACTTTGTCATCTTTAACGTGCTGGGCGGCATTACCTGGTCGACGGTCTTTACGCTGCTGGGCTATTTCTTTGGCGGCATTCCCTTTGTGCAGGAGCACTTTGAGCTGCTGATCGTGGGCATTGTTGCCGTGTCGATCATCCCGACTGTGGTCGGTCTGGTTAAGGCTAAGCTGGGCAAAAAGAACGCGTAGCTCGAGCCAGCGCGCAAACCGTGCCGTTGAGGCCCGTCACCGCTTACGGTGGCGGGCCTCTTTAGTGCCGTTCAAATGAGAATACTTTAGTTAGTTAAAGAAAAACGTTTTATCCGACGCGTGCGGGGAGTACAATCTCGTGCATGCGAATCGACGTGCCATCGGCTTTGATGCTGTTCGCGTGTCCCGTCCGGCTCTACGCTCCGGGCGTGCGACGTTGCGACGCGGTCGGCCCCGGTCCTTGCGTGCGGGTTCGCGAGTATGCAACTGTGTATGTAAGGAGCGACATATGACTGTCGAGAAGAAGGATATCGATTGGGGTAGCCTCGGCTTTGGCTACATGAAGACCGATTACAGCTACGAGGCCCATTGGAAGGACGGCGAGTGGGACGAGGGTGGCCTGACCACCGACCACACCTTGCATGTCTCCGAGTGCGGCGGCATCTTCCATTACTGCCAGGAGGTCTTTGAGGGCCTGAAGGCCTACACCGCCGAGGACGGCAGTATCGTCTGCTTCCGTCCCGACATGAACGCCGAGCGTATGTATAACTCTGCGCAGCGCCTCGAGATGCCCCCGTTCCCCAAGGACAAGTTTGTTGAGGCCGTCAAGCAGGTCGTTTCTGCCAACGCCGCCTGGGTTCCGCCCTTCGGCTCCGGCGCGACCCTGTACGTGCGTCCGTTTATGATCGGCTCCGGTGACGTGATCGGCGTGGCTCCCGCTCCTGAGTACACGTTCCGTATTCTCGTGACCCCGGTCGGTCCGTACTTTAAGGGTGGCCTCAAGCCCGTCAAGCTGCGCGTTTCCGAGTACGACCGTGCGGCACCGCACGGCACCGGCAACATCAAGGCTGGCCTGAACTACGCCATGTCCCTCAAGCCCACGATGGAGGCCCATCGCGAGGGCTATGCCGAGAACCTGTATCTCGACTCTGAGTCCCGCACCTATGTCGAGGAGACCGGCGGCGCGAACGTTCTGTTCGTGAAGGAGGACGGCACGCTCGTCGTTCCGCAGTCGCACACTGACTCCATCCTGCCCTCCATCACCCGTCGCTCGCTCGTTCAGGTTGCTCAGGACCTGGGCATAACCGTCGACCAGCGCCCCGTCGAGTGGGCCGAGGTCAAGGCCGGCACCTTTGTGGAGTGCGGCCTGTGCGGCACCGCCGCCGTCATCTCCCCGGTGGGCGAGATCGACAACAAGGTCTACGGTGCCGACGAGACCGTGACCTTCCCGGCTGGCTACACCGAGATTGGCCCCGTGATGAAGAAGCTCCGCGAGACCCTGACCGGCATCCAATCTGGTGCTGTCGAGGATAAGCACGACTGGGTTTACACCGTCGCGTAAGCTGTCTTAGCTGTTCGGCCCGAGGGCAACCTTCCTTTCCGGCGCGTCCTCGGACATGAAAGAACCTCCGCTGCGCACTTCGTGCGGCGGAGGTTCTTTCGTCCTGCGGAGTGCGCCGGAAAGGAAGGTTGCCCTCGGGCCTGCGTTACCTCGGCGCTGCCGTTACGGGCAATATAGATCTGAATTAAAGATGGCGCGCGGCCTTTTAGGCCGTGCTTTTGTTTTGGTTCGCGCCATGTGGGGGTGATGGCGACGTGCATTTTTGCGAGTATTCTGCAATCGAAGGCCCCTGCATACCGACCTCGGGCAAAAAATCGGGATTTCTCGATGTTTTCTACGAATGATGGGCGGGGTTATGGGCTGACAGCGTTTGATTTGCAGGGATATTTGCGCTCTTTGGCATTTATCGCGGCGCCCGAAGCCCTTGGTTATGTTGAATACTCCTAAAAATGCACGGCGCTTAGAGGGGGAGCTTCGCGAAAAAGGAAACCGCCCCGTCGAAGTATGCATTCGACGGGGCGGTTTATGCATTTGGCCGATTAAGGATGCGCTGCCAAACTACTAGAACTTGACGGTCGGGGCCTGGCGGGCTGCTTCGGCGGCCTCGAAGCCCTGGCGCTCCTTAAACTGGAAGATGCCGGCAAAGATGACAGCCGGGAACGTCTGAATGGCGTTGTTGTAGCTGAGCACGCAGTCGTTGTAGCTCTGGCGTGCATAGCTAATCTTGTTCTCGGTATCCTCGAGCGACGCCTGCAGCTGCGTAAAGTTGGTGTTTGCCTTAAGGTCGGGATAGGCCTCGGCTACGGCGAAGAGCTGGCGTAGCGCACCGGTCAGCACGTTGTCGGCCTCCATCTTGGCCTCGGGCGTGGTGGCCTTGACGGCGGTGTTACGCGCGCTGATCACGGCGGAGAGCGTCTCTTGCTCGTGCTTGGCGTAGCCCTTGACGGTCTCGACCAGGTTGGGGATCAGGTCGTTGCGGCGCTGCAGCTGCGTATCGATGTTCTGCCAGGCGTTATCGATGCGGTTACGCTTGGTGACCATGTTGTTGTAGATGCCGGCGATGGCGCAGACAATCACAATGACAACAACGATGCCGATGATGACGGTAATCATGATGTCTCCGTTTCGAATGGCCGCGGCGGCATGCGCCAGCTGCCGTTGGTATAACGCTACTAGTATACCCGCAACGTTTTGCCGTGCCGAACTTTCCGGTAAGCGTTATGTTTTCGGCGGGGTTGGCACCGGGGCAAAGCGCGCGAGGTACAGGTGTAAGATATGCGACAGATTGTCGAGTGTTGTCTTTGCCCTGAGGATGGCGATACCAGTGGACCTTCGCATTAAGAAAACCTACCGCGCCCTGTTCGATGCCTTCACCGAGCTTCTCGAGGAGCATCGTTTTGAGGACCTGACGGTTGCCATGCTGTGCGACCGGGCCATGATTCGCCGCACGACGTTCTACAAGCACTTTCGCGACAAGAACGATTACTTTGCCTTTTATATCGATGAGCTTATGTCGGGTTTGCCGCAAAAGCGGGTTGGCGAGGGCGGCACGGTGTCGGCTGACGACGTGCGCGTGCTTCGCCACGAGGTGTTCACCGACGCCATGGACCTGATTCTTGCCCATGAGCAGCTCATGGACAACATTTTGGCGAGCAGCATGTCGGGCATGCTGACCAGCATGATTTGCGACCGCATTGCCCGCTCTATCCGCGAGCGTGTGATGAGTGCGTTAGACGAGGACGCGCTTGCGCCCGTGTCGCTCGACACGACGGCTGAGTTTGTCGCCGGCGGCATTATTCGGCTTTTTACTATGTGGTGGGAATCGGGTCACGATCTGGAACGTCGCTCCGAGATGGCCGACGTTGTCGATGCGCTGTTCGAGCGAACCATGACGCCGGTGCATCACTAAAAGTGGCGGAGAGAGGGGGATTCGAACCCCCGGAACGCTCTCGCGCTCAACGGTTTTCAAGACCGCCGCATTCAACCGCTCTGCCATCTCTCCGTGAGTCGTAATGATAGCATCGTTTTGAATTTGCAACAGGGAAGGCGAACGATGACGATCACCGAAATCGACGAGAAGTTCATGCGCGAGGCGTTGGCGGAGGCGCGAGCCGCCGCGGCGGTGGGCGAGGTGCCCATCGGAGCCGTAGTGGTGCGCGACGGCGAGATCGTCGCGAGGGCGCATAATCGTCGCGAGCTCGATCAGGACCCTTCGGCGCATGCAGAGCTCGCGGCCCTGTGCGCCGCTGCCCAGACGCTTGGACGCTGGCGCCTTTCCGATTGCACGGTCTACGTGACGCTCGAGCCCTGCTGTATGTGCGCGGGGCTTATGGTTAACGCGCGCGTGGGGCGTTGCGCGTATGGCGCGACCGATGCCAAGGCGGGCGCGCTGGGTTCGCTGTACGACCTCAATGCCGATTCGCGCCTGAACCATCGGTTTAATGTGACCGCCGGCGTGCTGGCAGGCGAGTGCCGTGAAGTGCTGAGCAGCTATTTTGCTGGCCTGCGCGGTGTCGACGGCGTCGGTTGCGGTTTGAACCTTGAGGCGCATACCGCTCATGCTGAGGCGCTCGCGTGTGCCGAAGAGGATGCTGGCGCGGCGGTTGACTTTGGCCCCGCGTGCCGCCGGCCCCGTCGCGTGCTGCTAGCGATCGACTCCTTTAAGGGCAGCGTTTCGAGTGCACAGGCGGAGGCGGCGGTTGCCGAGGGCGTGCGCCGCGTTTGGCCCGATGCCGAGCTGAACGCTTTGCCGCTGGCAGATGGTGGCGAGGGAACGCTCGACGCCATCGCCGCGTGCGGCGGTGAGATTGTGACCTGCGAGGTGGCAGGTCCCTTGGGCAAGCGCACGTCTGCCCGGATGCTGGTTGATGTCGAGCGCGAGTCCGCGGTCATCGAGATGGCCGAGGCGGCCGGCATTGGGTATTCGCCTTGTACGGAGTCATCGGCGCTGGCTGCTACAACCTATGGCGTGGGCGAGCTCATGCTTCGCGCGGTTCGCAAGGGCGCAAAGACACTCTATATTGGTCTGGGCGGCAGTGCCACCAACGACGGTGGCGCCGGCATGCTGCAGGCGCTGGGCGCGCGTGTGGTCGATGACCAGGGCTGCGATATCGCTCCCAGTCTTGCAGGCCTTGAACACGTGGCGAGTATCGATTTGGCGCCATCGCTTCGGGCACTGAATGGCGTGCGTGTCGTGGTGCTTTCGGATGTCGAGAATCCGCTCGTAGGGCGTCGCGGTGCGCTGGCAGTGTTCGGTGGACAGAAGGGTCTGCCGGCGGATGATGCCGAGGCGCTGGGCAAGTACGACAGCTGGATGGTCGGCTACGGTCGTCTGCTCGATACGGCAATTGTCGAGGCTCGGGCCCAGGGGTTGTTGCGCACACCCGAGGGCGCACGGACATTTGGCTCGGTGCTCGGCGTGCCCGGCGCAGGTGCCGCCGGCGGCCTGGGTGCCGCGCTGTTGGCACTTGGTGCCGAGTTGCGTTCGGGCGTTGAGACCGTGCTCGACCTTGTGGGATTTGACGAGCGCGTGCGTGATGTCGACCTGGTCATAACGGGCGAGGGCAATATGGACGAGCAATCCGCCGCCGGCAAAGCGCCGGTTGGTGTGGCCCGCCGTGCCAAGCGATATGGCAAGCAGGTGGCCGCTGTCGTGGGCGGTCGTGCCGACAACCTGGATGCGGTATGTGAGCAGGGTATTGACTTGGTTTTGCCGATTTGCCGCAAGCCCATGGACCTGGAACAGGCACTCGATCCGCAAGAAGCCACAACCAACCTCATCTGCGCCGGCGAGTCTGCCGCGCGAGCCTACGACCTCGGCCGCATCTAGAAAAGTAGTCTTTTTAGGACGGGGCTTTTTTGACTGCCCGCCAGTCAAAAAGTAGTCAAAAAGCCCCGTCCCAAATTAGCTGTCTTGCCCCATCGGGCGGGAGCGAGTAAGATATACCGAGCGCCTAGCGCGTTCGATGGGTTCGGATGACGACATGTTCCGAATCTGGTCAGGTCCGGAAGGAAGCAGCCATAAGGAGCCTCTGTCGGGCATCCGGATCCATCGAGCGCACGGGCTTTCTTTTTGCGCGGTTTTACCAAACCGCGCAATGCTCGACGCTGCGCGCCACCCAGAGCGACAATTTGTCATTCAAAAGGCAAGGCATGACCAGAAGGTCTATGCCTTGTCTTTTTCATGCCAACTTGTTCGCTCTTGATGGCGCTCGCTGACTGCGCCAAGACATCAATGGCTACGTGGTTCAAGAGACGGCGGCGTTGCCATCTGTTTTTACAAGTAAAGAGGCCCGTTTCCCTGATTTTGGTTGGGGAAACGGGCCTCTTTGTCTATGGGCTTGTAGATTGGTGGGAGCGATATGCTCTGGCAGCTACTTTGAGTTCTTGATGCGGCGTACACCCGCGGTGGCTATTCCGAACCCTGCGGCGGCGATTCCTGCGAGTGTGATTGCGCTCGGCGCTGCGTCGCCCGTGTTCGCGAGCTTGCCGGCGGTCGTATCTGCTTGCTTGGTGGAGCTCGATGGAGCGTATTTGCCGGTCGCGGGCGAGCTGGCGGGCTGTGCCGTTTCGGCCGGCTGCGCTGAGCTGGAGGGTTTTGTCGTCTCGGTCGGTTGCGTTATCTCGGGCGAGGCGGCCTTGTCTGCCGCGGCCTTTGCCTCTTCGTATGCCTTGCAGGCGTCGTCATAGGCCGTTTGCGCTTTTTTCAAATTGTCGAGGAGCGCATCTCGCCAGGCTATGAACTGGTCGATATGGGCTTTATACTTCTCTGCAGCACGCTCACAGTCATTAACTTGTCTTTCCTGCCTTTTGAGGCGGTCCTGGGCCTCGCGGAGCTCCATTTCGCAAAAGTCAACTCGCGCTTTTGCCGTTACGATCTCTTGGTGCAACGACTTTATTTGCTGTTTAATAGTTTCGGCAAGCTCCTCGTCGCCGAGTGCTTCGACTGCCTTAAGCTCCTCAAGCTTCATGTCTAATTTTTCCTGGAGCTTGCTTACCCGGTTGATGGCCTCGTCGTTTTTGGCTTGGGCTGCATCGATGTCCGCTTGCATGGTGGGAAGGGATTCCCTCAATTCGGCGGCTTGCGCCGCCATCTTGTCGCGGAGCTCTTGAAAACGGGCAATGTCATCATTGAATCTCGCAATTTTCTCGCGACTTGCGGCGTCTTTTGCGGCCTCGAGGTTTTTGAGCGCTTCCTGCATGGCTGCATACGCTCTTTCTTTTGCGGCGGCCGCGTCTTCTGTCTGCGGGGCGCCCGAATTGCCGTTGGCGGCGCTCGTCTGCGAAACGGCCGCACCGGTGGGGGAACTGGTTTCTGCCGCGATCGCCGTTACGGGGGCGATTCCCGCGACAAGTGCCGCGGAAAGGGCGATGCCCACAGTTGCTCTTCTTGCGAGAATGTCGTTCATCTCGGCACCTCATTTCAAGGGTCGGCGGCTCAACTTGGTAGCACTAATGTAAGTATACCAAGCTATTTGACCCGACACTGGCTGGGTGTGCGCGTATACCCCTTGATTAACAGCCATTAAATCTATCCCTTAAGGAACGCGGCTTGCTAGTGTTGTCTGGGCATTGATGGCTGCGTGGTACAAGAGACGGCGGCATTACCATTTGTTATTTCAAGTAAAGAGGTCCGTTTCCCTGGGTTGGGGAAACGGACCTCTTTTTGTCTCTTGGCTTGTGGATTGGCGAAGACAATAACCGCTGGCAGCTATTTTGAGTTCTTGATGCGGCGTGTGGCTGTGGCGGTTATTCCGAGGCCTGCGGCGGCGACTGCTGCGAGTGCGATTGCGCTCGGCGCTGTGTCGCCCGTGTTCGCGAGCTTGTCGGCGGTCGTATCTGCTTGTTTGCCGCTGCTTGTGTTCGCTTGCTTGGTGGAGCTTGGTAGGGCGTCTTTGCCGGTTGCAGGTGAGGCAACGGGCGGTGTCGCCTCGGCGGGTTGCGTTGAGCCGGAGGGAGGCGCTGTCTCGGTCGGTTTCGTTATCTCGGGCGAGGCGGCCTTGTCCGCCGCGGCCTTTGCCTCTTCGTATGCTTTGCAGGCATCGTCATAGGCTATTTGCGCTCTTTTCAAATCGTCGAGGAGCGCATCCCGCTTGGCTGTTTCTCCGTCGAGATGGGTTTTATTAAACTCCACTTCGCTTTCAAAGAAATAAATCAGGCTTTTATGACTTTCGAGGCGCATTCGGCAGTGCTCAAGCTTATCTTCACAGGAATTTTCTTGCATTATTGCCTCTGTGATCGCCTCTTGCAACTGCCGAATAGTTTCGGCAGGAGTCGTGTAGTCGATTTTATTTAATTCTGCCTCAAGGGCTCTTGTCCGGTTGTGGGCCTTATCGCATTCGGCTTGAGCTGCATCGACGTTCGCTTGCATGGTAGGAAGGGATTCTTTATATATGGCGGCTTGCGCCAAATTCGTGTCGTAGTTCTCTTGAAAAATGGCAATTTTAGTATCGATTTCCGCAATTTTCTCGCGACTTGCGGCGTCTTTTGCGGCATCGAGGTTTTTGAGCGCTTCCTGCATGGCTGCATACGCTCTTTCTTTTGCGGTGGCCGCATCTTCCGTCTGCAAGGCAACTGCACCGGTGGGGGAGCTGGTTTCCGCCGCGATCGCCGTTGCGGGGGCGATTCCCGCGACGAGTGCCGCGGAAAGGGCGATGCCCAAGGTTGCTCGTCTTGCTCTTCTTGCGAGAATGTCGTTCATCTCGGCACCTCATTTCAAGGGTCGGCGGCTCAACTTGGTAGCACTAATGTAAGTATACCAAGCTATTTGACCCGACACTGGCTGGGTGTGCGCGTATACCCCTTGATTAACAGCCATTAAATCTATCCCTTAAGGAACGCGGCTTGCTAGTGTTGTCTGGGCATTGATGGGATCGCGTGGTACAAGAGACGTCGGCATTACCATTTGTTATTTCAAGTAAAGAGGTCCGTTTCCCTGATTTTGGTTGGGGAAACGGGCCTCTTTTTGTCTCTGGGTTTGTGGATTGGCGAAGGTAGTATGCTCTGGCGGCTATTTTAAGTTCTTGATGCGGCGTGTGGCCGTGGCGGTTATTCCGAGTCCTGCGGCGGCGATTCCTGCGAGTGCGATTGCGCTCGGCGCTGCGTCGCCCGTGTTCGCGAGCTTGCCGGCGGTCGTATCTGCTTGCTTGGTGGAGCTCGATGGAGCGTATTTGCCGGTCGCGGGCGAGCTGGCGGGCTGTGCCGTTTCGGCCGGCTGCGCTGAGCTGGAGGGTTTTGTCGTCTCGGTCGGTTGCGTTATCTCGGGCGAGGCGGCCTTGTCTGCCGCGGCCTTTGCCTCTTCGTATGCCTTGCAGGCGTCGTCATAGGCCGTTTGCGCTTTTTCCAAATCGCTAAGGAGCGCATTTCGCTTGGCTATGTCCTCGTCGATGTGGGCTTTAGCTTCCTTTGCCTCACTTTCGAAATACTGAACCTGTTTTTCCTGGCTTTCGAGCCGGCGTTGGTAGTGGTGAAGATCATCTTCACAAGATTCTTCTCGCCTTTCTGCCGCCATGATCTCACTGCGCAACTGCTTAATATGCTCCTTAATAGCTGTGCTGGGCGCCTCGTCGCCGAGCTCCTTGAGTACCTTATCTAATTCTGCCTGAAGGCCGCTTGTCCGGTTGTGGCCTCATCGTATTTGGCTTGGGCTGCATCGACGTTCGCTTGCATGGCGGGAAGGGGTTTCCTCCATTTGGCGGCTTCCGTCACCACCATGTCGTAGATCTCTTGAAAAGCGGCAATGTCATCATCGATTACCGCAAGTTTCTCAGGACTTGCGGCGTCTTTTGCGGCCTCGAGGTTTTTGAGCGCTTCCTGCATGGCTGCATACGCTTTTTCTTTTGCGGCGGCCGCATCTTCCGACTGCAAGGCAGCTGCACCGGTGGGGGAACTGGTTTCTGCCGCGATCGCCGTTACGGGGGGGGGCGATTCCCGCGACAAGTGCCGCGGAAAGGGCGATGCCCACAGTTGCTCGTCTTGCTCTTCTTGCGAGAATGTCGTTCATCTCGGCACCTCATTTCAAGGGTCGGCGGCTCGGCTGGTAGCACTACTGTAAGTATACCAAGCGATTGGCGCGTCGCTGACCGGGCATGCGCACCCCTCCGCTTCTCTGGAAACCGAATCCCATTAGAAATGACGAGTTGTTTACGCTTCTTTTGGGCTCACCGTACTATCATGATTCGAATTGAGTGTGAATGATGATAGGGAGCGCCTTTTTATGATTGAGCTGCTCAGGCGTTTTGGTGGTAGGTTTCGCCGGTATATGGTGATCGGCCCTGCGTGCAAGTTAATCGAAGTGATCTTTGACCTGCTTACGCCGCTGGTGATTGCCCAGATGATCGATAAGGGCATCGGCGCACACGATGTCAACGCCGTCGTCCACTACGGCATGGTGCTTGCCGCCATGGCCGTGATCGGCATCTCGTTTACGCTCGTCTGCCAAAAGATGGCGGCGCTTACCTCGCAGGGCATGGGTACCGACATTCGCGGCGCACTCTACAAGCACATCAACAAGCTGAGCTATGCTGAGCTCGATCGCTTTGGCACGCCGTCGCTCATCACGCGCATTACCAACGACGTCAACCAGGTTCAGCTCGCCGTGGCGCTGGGCGTGCGCATGCTCATCCGCTGGCCTTTCCTGGCGGTGGGCTCCATGTGCGCGGCCCTTGCCATCGACCTTAAGCTCGGCATCATCTTTTTGATCTGCACGCCCGCTATCGGCCTGGTGTTTTGGTTTGTCATGGCGCGCTGCATCCCGTACTACAAGCAGCTGCAGGCAAAGCTCGACCGCATCGCGCTTATCTGCCGCGAAGACCTTTCAGGCGCTCGCGTGGTTCGCGCCTTCGTGCGCGAGGACCACGAGCGCGAGCGCTTTGCCCAAGCTGCCGATGACCAGGCCAATACTGCCATCGCGGTGGGTAAGCTCTCGTCGATCCTTAATCCCGTCACGTTTTTGGTGATGAACCTGGGCGTGTGCGCCATCCTGTGGGTGGGTGGCATCCAGGTCAACGTGGGTGAGCTCACGCAGGGTCAGGTCATGGCGTTTGTGAACTACATGACGCAGACCCTGACCTCCATCGTGTACGTCGCCAACCTGGTTGTGGTCTTTACCAAGGCGAGCGCCAGTGCGTCGCGTATCAACGAGGTGCTCAATTGCGTGCCGAGCATCACCGACGAGGGCAACCAGCCGGTCGCGCTGCCCAAGCCGGGCAATGCCGCCCCAGTTCCCGCGCTGAGCTTTGACCATGCGAGCTTCTCCTTTGGCGCGGGCGCGGCAAATGCCGTCAACGATGTGACCCTGGAACTCCCACTGGGCAAGACGCTCGGCATTATCGGCGGCACGGGCAGCGGCAAGTCCACACTCGCCTCGCTTATCTCGCGCCTGTACGATGCGAGCACCGGCAGCGTGAGCGTGATGGGCTCCGACGTGCGTGCCTGGCCGCTCGATCAGCTGCGCCATGTGGTCGCGGCCGTCCCGCAACGCGCGTCGCTGGTGAGCGGCACGATCCGCAGCAACCTGACCTGGCGTGACGAGTCGGCGACCGACGAGGAGCTCTGGGCGGCACTCGACATGGCGCAGGCGAGCGAGTTCGTGCGCAACAAGCCGCAGGGGCTCGACGCCGCGGTCGAGGCGGGCGGCAAGAACTTTAGCGGTGGCCAGCGCCAGCGCCTGACTATTGCGCGTGCCCTGGTGGGCTCGCCACAGATCCTGATTATGGACGACTCCGCCTCGGCGCTCGATTTTAAGACCGATGCGGCGCTTCGTCACGCCATTCGCGAGCGCAGCATGCGCGGCGCTGCCGAGGGCGGTCTGCCGCTGACTACGGTCATTGTGAGCCAGCGCGTTTCGACCGTGCGCGACGCCGACATGATCTGCGTGCTCGACCACGGCTCGGTCGCGGGCCTGGGCACGCACGATGAGCTCTACGCGACCTGCCAGCTCTATCGCGAGATTTGCCAGTCGCAGCTGCGCCGCGAGGAGCTCGAGGGCCAGCAGGGGAGCGCGACGTCCACGTCCACCCCAGGCGCCGCGTGCGCCCTGGCATCCACTTGCGCAAAGGAGGGCTGCTAAATGAATCCGTACACTTCCTCCGGTTCGGTCGCCACGATGACGGCCAACGTGTCCGGCAACGATAACCTCAACGACCTGGGTGACGGTCCGCGCCAGCCCGGCGACCCCGAGCGCTATCCCGCCGGTGCGGTGACTCGCCGCCTGCTGGGCTATGTTCGTCCGCACCGCGTCTCGTTTGCGGCGTCGTTTGTGAGTGCCGCCGTCTCGGTGATCCTGCAGCTCTACACGCCCATCCTCATTGGCGAGGGCATCGACCTGATCGTTGCCGCGGGCCAGGTGGACTTCGATGCGCTGCTGCCGCTCGTTACCAAACTCGCGCTCGTCGTGGTGGGAGCAGCGTCCTTCCAGTGGCTGCAGGGCTATTGCGTCAACCGCCTGTCCTACGAGACGGTGCGTGACATGCGCGTGGAGGCGAGCGACAAGCTCAGCCGTATGCCGCTCAGCTTTATCGACAGCCATGCCCACGGCGACCTTATGAGCCGCGTGGTCAATGACGTCGACCAGGTGGGCGACGGTCTGCTGCAGGGCTTCACGCAGCTCTTCACCGGCGTTATCACCATCGTGGGCACGCTCGCGTTTATGCTCTCCATTAACCTGGCCATGACGCTCGTGGTGGTGCTCGTCACGCCGCTTTCCATTTTTGCAGCCGGCGCCATCGCCAAGCTTTCCAACAAGAGCTTTACGGCACAGCAGCGCATCCAGGGCCAACTTGGTGGTCATATCGAGGAGTACGTAGGCGAGCAAAAGCTTGTCGACGCCTTTGCCTACGGCACGCACGCTCAGCAGCGCTTCGACGCCCTCAATGCCGAACTCTATACGGCAGGGGAGCGCGCGCAGTTTATGGGCTCGCTTTCCAACCCCGGTACGCGCTTTATCAATAACATCATCTACGCCGTGGTTGCCGTCATCGGCTGCGTGGGCGTGATCACGGGCGTGCCCGCGGCGCTCACGGTGGGCGGCGTGCAGATCTTCCTGTCCTATGCCAACCAGTACACCAAGCCGTTCAATGAGGTCACCAACGTCATCACGCAGATCCAGACCGCGTACGCCTCGGCGCGCCGCATGTTTGCGCTGCTCGATGCCCGCGAGCAGGAGCCCGATGCGCCAGATGCCGTGGAGCTTGACGCCCCGCAGGGCGAGGTGAGCTTTGAGCACGTGGACTTTAGCTACGTGCCCGACCGCAAGCTGTTGCAGGATATCTGCATTAACGCCAAGCCGGGCATGCGCTTTGCCCTGGTCGGTCCCACGGGTTGCGGCAAGACGACGCTCATCAACCTGCTGCTGCGCTTCTACGATATCGATGCCGGACGCATCATGGTCGATGGCCGGTCTTCGCGTGACTACACGCGCGCAAGCCTGCGCCGTGCCTTTGGCATGGTGTTGCAGGATACGTGGCTGTTCGAGGGCACGGTGGCGGACAACATCGCTTACGGTTGCCCAGGAGCCACGCGCGAGCAGGTCATCGAAGCCGCCAAGCGCGCGCACGCGCACAAGTTTATCGTGCAGCTGCCAGGCGGCTACGATACGGTGATCGGCGAGGACGGCGGCACGTTTAGCCAGGGTCAAAAGCAGCTGCTGTGCATCGCGCGCGTCATGCTCACCGACCCGACTATCTTGCTGCTGGACGAGGCGACCTCGAGCATCGATACGCGTACCGAGCTGCAGGTGCAGGCGGCATTCGACGAGCTTATGGCAGGTCGCACAAGCTTTGTCGTGGCACACCGCCTGAGCACCATCCGCAACGCCGACTGCATCCTGGTCATGCGCGACGGCCAGATTATCGAGCGCGGCACACACGACGAGCTGCTGGCGGCAGGCGGCTTCTACGCCGAACTCTACCGCAGCCAGTTTGCCCAGTGAGCAAGCCCGTGGGGCAAATTAATCAATCGACAGGCGGTGGTTTACATCTGTCACGTTAGTACTAAGATATTCATCTAATAAATTGCATTAGTGGCTTTAGTTTTGGGGGAAACGAGGCAACGTGACTATGACGTGCTCTTTGGTGGTTAACAGCAAGAGCGGTAATACCAGGATGGTTTCGGGCGCGATCAAGCGCGCTCTGCAGGCTGCGGGTGTTGAGTTTGTTCATGCCGCGGCGTTGAGCGACGATGCGGATGCAGATCAGGTTGCGTTCGAGGCGCAGGGCGCCTGCGCGGCTGACACGGTGCTCGTCGGTTTTTGGTGCGACAAGGGCGCGTGCACGCCTTCGGTCGCGGCGTTGCTCTCCGCCTTGCACGGCAAGCGCGTCTTTCTGTTTGGCACCTGCGGTTTTGGCGCCAGCGAGGAGTACTTTAGGCAGATTATCGATCGCGTGACATCAAATATGGCCGAGGATGCCGAGCTTGCGGGCTGGGCGATGTGCCAGGGCAAGATGGGCCCCGCGGTCAAGCAGCGCTACGAGGCCATGCTCGAGCAAGATCCCGATAACACCCGATTTAAGATGCTGCTCGACAACTGGGTTGCCGCGAAGGACCATCCCACCAAGGAGGATCTGGACAACATGGCTGCGGCCGCTAAGAAGGCCGTGCTGGGCGAGTAGACCTACCGCTGTCGTGCGTGCGAAATAATACTAGAAGTGAAAGCCTCGAAATCCTCGAGGCTTTTTTCTTGACACTCGCGGGCGCAACCGTCGCAAGCGTTTGGGACGACATTTTCCATCACCCCGATGACGAGGCCGTCCTGGACGACACACTCGCATGCGTTCTCTGGATGTATTCAGAGTGGGACGGTCTTCCCGGATGCAAAAAAGGCCACATGACGTGGCCTTCAACTTATATATGTTGCAGTTACCACCCCATGACAGGCCGCGCTCCAACAACAAGGCGTCTGTCCGGGCGGAGGTATGTAAGGTTCATCGCGAGTTCCGCACGCAAAGGAGGCCACTTAATGTGGCCTCCGTCTTGCGCAGGACTGTTCGAGCAGGGAACCTTACATACCTCCGCCCGGACAGACGTTTCAGTTATGAACTCGCAGCTAGTTGCTATTTGATCTTGGTCGTGCCCGGCGCCAGATTGGGGTCGGTCTCGTTGGCCTCGGTCTGGAAGTGCTCCGTATAGACGTTCTTACCGTCGCGGAACATCTCGTAGTACTGCATCTTGGCGTAATCCTCGCGCGCCTTGGTGGCGGCTGCTGCGGCGGCGTCGTCGCCGGTGACGTTGGAGGAGAGCGCCCAACGCAGGCTGGCGTCTTCATAGCCGACCGAGTTGATAGCGGGCAGCGACTCGCGCAGCGTCATGTGCGCTTTCTGGTAGTCGGTCAGCGGGGCGCCGATCAGCTGCATAAGCTGCGTGGACAGGTAGTTGGTGGACAGGTCGTCGACCTCGCTCGTCTGGTCGCAGCCGGCAACGTCGTAGTTGGCCCAGATGATGTAGTCGGTCTGCCACAGACGTTCCTGGTGGGTGGCGTCGTCCTCGTCGGTAAACCACTTATCGTTGAACTTGGACGGGAAGAACGGCTGGTGGTCGCCCCAGAACACCACGACCACCTTACGGTCGAGCTTGCTCAGGGCGTTGAGGAAGTAACGCAGCGCCTGGTCGGACTGCTCGATGCACGAGACGTACTCGTCGACATCGGAGAGCGTACCGTCCTCGATGGTCTTGGCATCCAGATCGGTCGTGTCGATGTTCAGGTGCATCTGCTTGTCGACCGGCACCAGACCCGTATCGTAACCCGAGTGGTTCTGCATGGTCACGTCGAAGATGAACTGCGGATCGGCGTTCTGGTCGAGCAGCTCCAGAATCTTGTCGTAGGTAGCCTGGTCGGTCACCATGCCGCGCAGGGTGTCGGCTCCCTGGAAGTCGTTGATGGACAGGAACTGGTCAAAGCCAAAGTCCTTGTAGACGTTCTCGCGGTTCCAGTTGGTCGCGTGGTTGGGGTGCATGGCCGTGGTGGAATATCCGAGCGACTTGAACTGCTCTGCCAGATTCCCGGTCGTTTCCATGTTGTAGATGGTGTAGGGGTACACACCCGAGCCCAGGTTGGCCATGGAGTTGCCGGTCATAAACTCAAACTCGGTATTGGCGGTGCCGCCGCCGTAGGCGCTCACGTAGAGCTTGCCGCGGCTGAGGCAGTTGGACAGGCTCTTAAAGTACTGCGGGCCCTCGTAGCCGGCGCGCATATTCTGGTAGATCGACAGATCCGAGAAGGTCTCGTTCATGATGGCGATGACCGTGGGCTTCTCGCTGTCGAACTGCTCCTTTGCGGCGGCGCGCTCGTCGCTCTTGGCCGCGTCGGACTTGTCGTAGGCCTTGGCGTACTTTTTGAGCGTGGCCTTGGCATCGTCGACGGAGTAGTCGGCGGGTTTGGGCGGCTTGATGGACTGCGCCGCACTAATAAAGGCAGGCAGGTAGCCCTCGCGCCAGTAGCTCTCGAGCGGGCGCCAGGTGTAGACGGTGATGCCGAGGGTGTTGTAGTAGTCGATAAGCGTGACGTGCGCGGTCACGCCGCCCAGGCACAGCACGGCGACGAGCAGGTTGGTGAGCAGCATGCGCTTGGCGTTGGCGGCGCCCTTCTGACGGTGCGGTGCCACCAGGCCGGCGTACTCGCATAGCAGCATGGCGATGGCGGTAAAGCCCATGGACAGCACGCAGAACAGCGAGATCGAGAAGGTGTAGCCGGTGCCGGCGACCGCAGCGGCGGTGGAGATGGCCGAAAGGTCGCCCGGCTGGATGGGCATGGATTTAAACGTGATGACGAAGAACTCGGCAATGCCCAGGACAAAGAGGGCAAAGGCCAGGACCGCGGGAGCTGCGCCGTGGCGCTGGAACAGGAAGAACAGGCCGGTCATGAGCACGGTGATGATAGCCCACTCGAGCAGGATGCACAGGGGGTAGACCCAGGTAAAGTCGTGGTTGGACGAGACCTCCATGCCCAGCAGCGCAAAGACGCCGGCGAGCAGCAGGCATAAGACGGCGGCGACGAGCGGTTTACCCACAAAGGCGCCGCGCAGGCGGGCGAACTTGCCGGTGGGGGCGGGGGCATCGGTAGCGGCGAACGCAAAGACGCGCGGGGCGATGCGGTCGCGGGCGATGCTGGCCCAGGCGCATCCGGTGAGGATGGCGTTGGTCAGGATGAGCATCACAAAGGCGAGCGGCTCGTTTTGTGCCACGAGGCCAATGGCGCCCCAAATAGTCAAAAAGAGCTGGAACAGGCCGAAGGCGACGCTCCACCCAAGAGCGCTTTTGGCAACGGTGCCCGACTGAGCGCGAATGGCCTTGGCCTCGCGCAAAACAAGGTAGACGGTCGCCGCAAGACCGACGAGCGAGATGGCGGCTGCGAACATGCTGAGACTCCTCACAAACTTAAAACCTTCGAAAGCGGGGGTTTACCCGATTGTTACCAAGATATGCGCTGCAATTGGTGACTGCGCACAACAACCAGCCATATTAACGCGCACGTGTGGCGGTGTGGCGCAATGGAGTGGCGACCTGCGCGATAATGGACGGGAATTACACGGAAACGTAAAGGCTTCTTAAAGAAATGGCAGGGATGGGGCTATGAGCGAGCAGGTTTGCAAGGCGGACATGGGCGGCGACGGAGCTGCGGTCGTGGATACGTGCGGCTATCCGGTCGAGACTACGGGCAACACGGTGCTGGACATCTTGGAGCATCGCTCGTCTACGCGTGCCTTCGCGCGTGATGATGACGACCGTCCCGTGGCGGTGACCGACGAGCAGCGGGCGGCGATTCTACATGCGGCGAGTCGCGCGCCGTCGGCAGGCGCCATGATGATGTATTCCATCATCAGTATTCGCGAGCAGGCTACGCTCGATCGCTTGGCCGACCTGTGCGACTATCAGCCCATGATCGCCAAGGCGCCCTGGGCACTTATATTTGTGGTCGACTATGCCAAGTGGATCGATCTGTTTGAGCGCGTGGGCTGCTTTGAGCCCGAGTTTGTAGAGCGCACGGGCAAGGCGCCCCGCCGTGCACCGGGTCTGGGCGACTTTGCCATCGCGGCGCAGGATGCCGTGATCGCCGCTCAAAACGCCGTGGTTGCCGCCGAGGCCCTGGGCCTGGGGAGCTGCTATATCGGTGATATCGTCGAGAACGCGGAGGAAGTTGCCACGCTGCTGGACTTGCCTCCCTATACCATGCCGCTGTCGATGCTCATCATCGGCACGCCCCGTAAGGAGCGTCCGGCGATCGCACATCCCGTGGTGAACCTGGTGCACGAAGAGCGCTACCGCCGCGCGGACGACGCGACCATGGATGCACAGGTGGCCGAGATGGATGCGATGTTTCGCCCGCATGCCCGCGAGGTGGGCGAGCGCGTGGCGGATATCTACACCCGCAAACACACCAGTCCCTTTATGGCCGAGATGAGCCGCTCCATGGAGTGGTGGTTCAAAAACTGGCTCGGAAAATGACAGATGTGGTAAAGGGACAGTCCCTTTACCACATTCCATATCGCCGCAGTAGCCTAAAGACTTTATAAATCTTTATTTAGCTGGGAAGACGGTGTCATTTAAACATGAGCCGATTGCCTATAATCCCTTCGAACATTAAAGTTGGGAGGAAACCGGCTTATGGAACAAAAGGCCAAGGAGGCAGCCTCGCACGCTGCGATTCCTGTGAGCATCTCGGCGATGCTCGTCACGCTGGGCGTGGTGTATGGCGATATCGGCACCAGCCCTATGTATGTAACCAAGGCGCTCGTTGCCGGCAACGGCGGCATCGGAAGCGTCACGGAGGAGTTCGTGCTTGGCGCGCTCTCCCTTGTCGTGTGGACGGTCACGCTGCTAACGACCGTCAAGTACGTGTTGATCTCGCTGCGCGCCGACAATCACGGCGAGGGCGGTATCTTTGCCCTGTACAGCCTGGTCAAGCGTTGCGGCAAGTGGCTCATCATCCCCGCCATGCTGGGCGGCGCCGCACTGCTCGCCGATGGCATCCTCACGCCCGCCGTTACCGTGACTACGGCTATCGAGGGCCTGCGCACCATTCCGGCAGTCCATGCTGTGTTGGGCGACGATCAGAGCCGCGTCGTGGCCATCACGCTTGCCATTATCATTGTGCTCTTCTTGGTGCAGCGCATCGGCACGGCCAAGATCGGCCGTGCCTTTGGCCCCATCATGACGCTGTGGTTTCTGTTCCTGGGCGGTACGGGTCTGTTCTTTGTCTTCCAGCACCCCGCGGTGCTGCTGTGCCTCAACCCGCTGCGCGGCATCGGCTTTCTGCTGAGCCCCAACAACCATGCGGGCATCATGATTCTGGGCAGCTGCTTCCTTGCCACCACCGGTGCCGAGGCGCTCTATTCCGACATGGGCCACGTGGGCCGCGGCAACATCTACGCAACCTGGCCGTTCGTTAAGTGCTGCTTGCTGCTGTCCTATATGGGCCAGGGCGCTTGGCTTATGAACAACGCTGCCAACCCCGAGCTCATGGGTATTGCCGACCTCAACCCCTTCTACCAGATGCTCACCCCGGGCCTGCGTCCCTTTGCCGTCGGCCTTTCCACCGTCGCGGCCATCATTGCCTCGCAGGCGCTCATCACCGGCGCATTCTCGTTGGTGTCCGAGGCTAGTCGCCTGGACCTCATGCCGCACATGCAGGTCTTCTATCCTGCCGAGACCAAGGGCCAGCTCTATATTCCCATGGTCAACAACGTCATGCTTGTGGGCTGCGTCATCGTGGTGCTGCTGTTCCAGAGCTCGGCGCACATGGAGGCCGCCTACGGCTTGGCGATCACCCTGACCATGATGTGCACGACGCTGCTGCTCTTCTTCTACTTGCATGTTGATCGCGGCCTTAAGGTCGCCCCGTATATCTTCGTTGCGTTCTTCCTCATGCTCGAGGGCTTCTTCTTTGTGAGCTCGCTTACCAAGTTCTTCCACGGTGGCTATTTCACCATTCTGATGGCCATGCTCATCATGGGCATCATGGTGTGCTGGTACAACGGCACGGCGGTCGAGCAGCGTCAGTTTACGCTGTTGCCGCTGCGAAGCTATCTGCCGCAGCTCAAGCGCCTGCGCGACGACGACCGTTACGAGCGCCTGAGCGACAACATCGTGTATCTGACCAAGGACACCCATACCGACTACATCGACCGCGACATCGTCTACTCGATTCTGGACAAGCATCCCAAGCGCGCCCGCGCCTGGTGGTTTGTGAATGTCGAGACCATGGACGAACCGCACACCTTTGCCTATTCGGTCGAGACGTTCGGCACCGACTACGTGTTCCGCGTGCATCTGTACCTGGGCTACAAGGTTAACCAGCGCGTGAACGCCTACCTGCGCCAGGTTGTTCAGGATCTGGCCGCCACGGGCGAGCTGCCGCCGCAGACGCATGACTACTCGGTCTACAAGGATCCGGGCAACATCGGCACGTTCAAGTTCGTCATGATTCGCAAGCTTCTGGCGCCCGAGAGTGACGTGGAGCCGAGTGAGCGTACGGCCATCACGCTCAAGTACATCATCCGCCGCTTTGCCGGTACGCCGGCGCGCTGGTATGGCTTGGAGAACTCCAACGTGAGCTTTGAGTATGTGCCGCTGTTCACCAAGTTCAAGGCTGTGAACAAGATGCAGCGTCTGGCCCCCAACGAGCGCCCGTAGGCGCCGACAGGTTGCATGGAGTTGGTTTTCGATGGACAAGATTGAGGCCGGGGAGGCAAACATGGATACAAAGGTGCTCGATGGCCGCGAGGCGGTGGTCGAAATGGTGCGTGAGGCGCGCGCCGACGCCGCCGAAGATCGGTTCTTTACGAATCGCGCCAACATGGACATGGCCGACCGCGTGATCTCGATCGTGGCGCTGGTATTTGGAGTGGTGTGCGTGTGTGCCCTGCTCGCGCACGTGCTGTTTGTCTAGCGGCTGCCGGTCGTAGAAGGCTTTACACTTAGAACCACCACGAGGGAAAACCACCACAAAGGTGCCTGTCCCTTTGTGGTGGTTTTTGTTTTTGAGAGAGGGGCGGGTCGCTGATGGACGTCCGTACGGACGGCGATATTGCCGATAGCTTTTGGTGGCGGCGCACATCGCTGACGCGCCGCACTCCTCTGAATGACGCCTGCGTATCGGCGGGGCTGCTGGTCGCAGCGACGATTGTGGGCGCGCTGCTCGACCATCCGGGTCTCGCGCCGAGCATCATGATCGTCTATGTGTTCGCCGTTCAGCTGTGCGCGTTCTTTACCTGGAGTCGCCTGTATTGCTTGCTGAGCTCGGCTGCCGCCGTGGCGCTCTACAACTTCTTGTTTGTCGACCCGCGCTACTCGCTGTCGCTTATCGACCGCGTCTATCCCGGCATGTTCTTCATCATGTTCGTGGTCTCGCTTGTGTCGAGCTCGATTGCGTTGGCCCTGCGCCGCGCCTTGGCGCAGGCTGCCGCCAGCGACCGTCGCACGCATATGGTGCTCGAGACTAACCGCATGCTGCAGCGGTGCGCCGACCAGCAGCAAATTATCCATGCCATGGCAACGCAGCTGGCGCGTCTTTCGGGCTGTCCGGTCGTGTGGTACAGCGCCGACGCCGACGATGATGACCTGCTGCCGCGTGCGACATACACGGCCGTGGGCGATGCCGCGCCGGTGCACGAGCTGGCGCCGCAGATGCCGCCGCGGCTCTCGGCGTCCGCCTATGTGGGAACGCCGCTCGATGCCACCTATGGCGGCTCGGCGTTTTATGGCATCTACCTGACGGTCCGTACGGGTGACGGCTTCGTGCGCTCGGGCGACCCCGCCTCGGTGGTGGGCGTGCTGGCTATCGTTGCCGAGCCCGACGTGCTGACGCACGAGGAGCGGACACTTGCCGATGCCATCGTGAGCGAAGGCGAGCTGGCACTCGATCGCGCCCGCGCCATGGAGGCCCGCGAGGAGGCGGCGGTGCTCGCCAAAAACGAGCAGCTGCGCGCCAACCTGCTGCGCTCCATCTCGCACGACCTGCGCACGCCGCTCACCAGTATTTCGGGCAATGCCGATGTGCTGCTCGACCAGGGCTCGACCGGCACCGCCGTGCTCGATAGCCAGACGCGCCGCGGCATGCTTCTGTCCATTCGCTCGGATGCGCAATGGCTCAACGCCACCGTCGAGAACCTGCTCGCCATCACCAAGCTCGAGGGCGGCGGTATGCGCCTGTCGACCACGCTCGAGCTCATGGACGATATCGTTGAGGAGGCGCTGCGCCACGTGAACCCTGCCGTGCGCGAGCACGACCTTAAGGTGGTGGCGTGCGATGAGCCGGCGCTCGTCAACGTCGACGCGCGCCTGATGGTGCAGCTGGTGGTCAATCTGGTGAACAACGCCATCGCCTATACGCCTGCGGGCTCGCATATCGTAATCTCGATTGGCGTCCATGATGGATGCGTGGCGTGCTCGGTTGCTGATGATGGCCCGGGCATTGCGCCCGAGGACCGCGAGCGAATCTTTGAGTCGTTCTACACCGCCAACCATGGCCTGGCCGACAGCTGCCGCAGTGTGGGCTTGGGGCTTTCGCTCTGCCGCTCCATTGCGCTGGCACATGGCGGTAGCATAGAGGTTACCGCGGCGGACCCTCACGGTTCGGTCTTTACGATTGAGCTTCCCGCCGCCGACGTTTCGTTTGATAAGGAGTAGCGCTGTGCCGAACTCTGCCGTGAAACCGCTCATCTTGGTCGTTGAGGACGATCCCGCCGTCCGCAACCTTATCGTCGCCGCGCTCGAGGCGCACGGTTTGCGCCATATGGCCGTGGAGACCGCCCATGCCGCCATCGCCGCCGCCTCGTCGCAGGCGCCGAGCATTGTGCTGCTCGACCTGGGCCTGCCCGATATGGACGGCGTCAAGGTGGTGGAGTCGGTGCGCGCGTGGTCGGGCATGCCGATTATCGTGGTCTCGGCGCGCAGCGAGGATGCGGACAAGATTCGTGCGCTCGATGCCGGCGCCGACGACTATCTGACCAAGCCGTTTTCGGTCGAGGAGCTGCTCGCGCGCATCCGCACGACGCTCAGACGCCTTTCGTATGCGCAGACGGGCGGCGTTGCCTCCGAGGGCTCGTTCGATACCGGCGAGTTGCATATCGATTTTGATGCCGGCATCGCCACGATGGATGGCGAGGAGCTGCATCTGACGCCGATCGAGTATAAGTTGCTCTGCTTGCTGGCGCACAACGCCGACAAGGTGCTGACGCACCAGTTTATCCTGCACGAGATTTGGGGCACGGCAACCAAGAGCGACCTGGCGAGCCTGCGTGTCTTTATGGGCACGTTGCGTAAGAAGATCGAGTCCGACCCCGCGCATCCGCGTTACATCCAAACCCATGTAGGCATTGGCTACCGCCTAGTCACCCAAGGCTAGATCGCCAACCACCATCCCAATATGAGTTGCGGTGAAATACGGTCTAAATTTGCCTAATTCCAGGCAAAACAGTCCGTATTCCACCGCAACTTTGTTATCTGCCCTTAGGCTTGCTGGCGTAGAACTTCTTCTTTTTGGGCTTGCCGGCGGGGGAGGGTTTGCCGGCAAAGTTGGACTTGCCGTTGCCGGCCTGCGCGTGCGCGGGTACTGCCGCACGGGGCTTGCGGGCCTCGGGGTTGCGCAGCTCCTCGGTTCGCTCGGCAATTTCCTCGGCGCTAAAGCCGACCTCGGCCATGGCGTCCTCGATGGGCAGGCGGCGCACGATATAGCAATGGTGCACCTTCTGGTTGCGTGCGAAGTCCTCGGGGATGGTCTGCGCCGTTATGTCCTGTAGCACCACGCCCGCGCGTGCGAGCTTGCGTGTCTCGGGGCGGAAGCCTCGCAGGTTGCAGCTAAAGATGGCATGGCCGCCCTGTGCGAGCAGGCGCGATACGCCGGCCAACAGCTCAACATGGTCGCGCTGGACATCCCAGGTGCGGCGGCCCATCTTGGACGAGTTCGAGAACGTGGGCGGGTCGACAAAGATCAGGTCCCAGCGGTTGCGCGTCTGGCGCTGGTCGCGAATCCAGGCGAGCACGTCGTCGCGCACAAAATGATGCTGAGGCCCCACAAAGCCGTTCTGGCGCATGTTGCGCTCGGCCCAGTCCAGATAGGTGTTGGAGAGGTCGACCGTCACGGTCTCCTCGACGCCGCCGTCTGCCGCATAGCAGGTGGCAGTGCCGGTGTAGGCAAACAGGTTGAGGAAGCGGCGCGCCTGCTTGGCGTGCTCGCGCACTAGGTTGCGGGTGACGCGGTGGTCCAGGAAGATGCCCACATCCAGATAGTCGTCAAAGTTGACGGCAAAGGTAAGGCCGCCCTCCTCGATGAGCGGCAGGCGACGGCGCGCGATGTTGGCACGCTCGCCCGATCCGCCCTTGCCGGCACCCTGCTTGCCGTACTGCGAGCCGCCGCGCGAACGCATGCGGGCCTTGGCGTGCACATGCTCGGCGGGAACATCTAGGATGCGCGGCGCGATGGCCAAGATGTCGAGCGTGCGGGCCTGGGCCAGCGTGGGATCGATGGTCTTGGGCGCGGCGTATTCGGCGATGACGAGCCAGCGGCCCGGCGTCTGCGGGCAGCCTTCGTACAGGTCAATGGCGGCGGAGTAGTCGGGCAGGTCGGCATCGTAGACGCGGTAACAGCTCACGCCCTCGCGCTTTGCCCACTTGCGACGCAGGCGGGCGTTCTTGCGCAGGCGGTTGGCGAACTGCTCGGACTCGGGGATGAGCACGGGCAGCGGCTTGCCGTCGCCCAGGTCGAGCGTGGCGGCAGGTTCGGGCATGGGAGTGTCGGCGGCTTCGTCTTGAGCGTCTGCGGTCTGCTCCTCGGCATCTGCGCTGGTCGCAGCTTCGAATGCCGCGGCGGCGTGGTCGAGCGAGGGCCAGACCTCAATAGCCGCCTCCTCGTTATTGGGCATGACGGCGATGGAGCGCGCGGGCTCGGCATGGAGCGCGCGGGCCATAAGGCCATCGCGGGTGAGCGCGGCGACCGGCGCCGAGGCAAGCTCGGGCGCGCGGCGCAGCTCGCCGGCCAACGTCATGGCGTCGTGCATGAGCGAAAGCGGGGTTTCGGTGGTGTCTGCGACCACGGCGGCGCCAGCGACGGCGCCCGCATGGTCCAGCACGGTGGCGGGCTTGGCGGCGCAAAAGTCGACAAAACGCTTGTAGCCGGCACACTTGACCATGCGCTCGGCAGTCTTGCGGGCGGCGGGGTCGATATCTACGGCCACGATGCGCGCCTGGCGCTCGCGCGCTGCCGCCTCGCGCTCGCGCGCCTCGGCAAGCAGCTGCTTCCACAGAGCGGCGTCGTGCAGCTGCCAGCCTTCAAAGCCCCAGCGCTCGCGTGCAGCGCCCGGGGCGCGGTCGGTCAGAATGTTCACGGCCTCTAGCAGCAGACCGCCGCCGGCGCATGAGGCGTCGATCAGCGTGGGCAGGGCTTCGTTTTCGTAGTCGTCGGCCGTCAGCTCGCGCTCGCACAGTGCGGTCCAGCCGACCTGCGCCAGCACCAGGGCGGCGTAGTCGGGGCGCAGCACGTGCGCGCCCTCGCCGGCGCGGGTCGCTGCGGGCGGCAGGCGTTTGAACAGCGGGTCGCCCGAAAAGTCCAGGCTTATGCTCGCGCGGCGCTGGCGCAGCGAAAGCAACAGGTGAACGTCGGGATCGGCGGCATCGACGTCGGCGCGACGGCCCGTGACCTCGGCCAGGCGGTCGCACAGCGCGTCCTTGGCGCGCAGGGCCGAGAAGCGCGTGTTGCGCAGCTGCTCGGTCACGCCGCGGGCGGTAATGGCGATGGTGGCGCCGGGGCGGACGATGCTCTCCCAGGCGATGTTGTAAACGCCGTCGTACAACGCATCGGCATTCTGCGCCTCAAAGCGCCCAAGCACCACAAACACGCGGCTGGCCAGGCGCGACCACAGACAGGCGCGGTAGCCTTCTTCGAGCTCGCCCTCAAACGTAGCGCGGCCCTTAAGGCGGCGTACATGCGAAAGCCCGAGCCGTTTAAGCTCGTCGGCGAGTGCGGACTCAAAGCCCTCGGGGCAGCTTGCGTAAAATTCCATGGGTGACCTCTCTGGTTGCGTCGCTCCATTATATGATGGATGCTTCGTTTGCCATCGCCCTCGAAAGGAACCCATATGATTGATGCGTGTCCCGAACCCGCTGTGCTCTTTTTTGACGTGGACGGCACGCTGACGTCGTTCGACCCCGACGATATGACCGATAAGGACTTCAATGCAATCCATCCGTCGAAGGCCGTTGTCGATGCATTTGGTCGCCTGCGCAATGCGGGTCACCAGGCATTTATCTGCACGGGTCGCCCCTTGTGGCTGATTGCCGATGGCCTGCGCGCGCTGAACCCGGCGGGTATCGTTGCCATGGCGGGGGCCACGCTCGAGGTCGAGGGCCGCGTGGCACACGAGGACTGCATTGACGAGGACATTGTTGAGGAGCTCGCGCGTCGCATTACTGTGGCGGGCGGCGAGGCATTGTTCGAGACGAACGGTGCCACCTATTCACTTGAGCCAGTTGGTGTCGAACAGTCATTTCTGCTAGGCGCCGGCGTGGTGCATGGCACCGATCAGATGCGCATCGATGGCCGCTTGCGCGTAGGCAAGGTGTGCATTAACGCGTACGACCTGGCTCGCGTAGCCAACGATGACGGCTTTATCGAGCGCGAGTTTGAGCTGTGCAACACCGGTGGTCAGAATCGCGAGCTGAGCCCCAAGGGCATCGACAAGGGCGTGGGCGTGGCGCGAGCGCTGGAATACCTGGGTCGCACCGGCAACGCGCGCACCTTTGGCTTTGGCGATTCCGGCAACGATCTGGGTATGCTCGCCGCCGTCGAGACGGCTGTAGCCATGGGCAACGCCATGCCCGAGGTCAAGGCAGTCGCCGACTACGTGACCGACGATGTCGCACACGATGGCACCGTCACAGCGATGCAACATTTCGGCCTCATCTAATGAATCTCGCCTTCTGACGTTTGCTCAAACTGCGACTCTTTGCTTTTGCATGCTCAATCGATTTATCAATCCAAATACTGAGGTGTTTATACCGTTCGCCGAGAAGATAAAAAACCGCAGTTCACGCCTTGATAAACGTAGGTAAAGTGTTTAGCAGTTTACCGGCCGTGTGCAAGCGAAAGGAATCAGGCAGATGGCAATCAAGGTGTTCGCTGACGGTGCAAACCTCGAGGGCATGCTCGACATGTACGAGAACGGCAACGTTCAGGGTTTCACGACCAACCCGTCCCTTATGAAGAAGGGCGGCGTGACGGATTACCGCGCGTTTGCCAAGGAGGTCCTGACCCACATCACCGATGTGTCCGTCTCGTTTGAGGTCTTTGCCGACGACGTCGAGACCATGGAGGTCGAGGCGCGCGAGATCGCTACTTGGGCCGAGAACGTCTACGTCAAGATTCCGTGCGTGACCACCAAGGGCGAGTCCACCGCCGAGCTGGTCCGCAAGCTTTCGGCCGGCGGCATCAAGGTCAACGTCACCACCATCTTTACGCCTAAGCAGGTCGATGAGATGGTCGAGGCCGTGGACGCCGAGACGCCGTCTATCATCTCGCTCTTTGCCGGCCGTATCGCCGATACCGGCGTCGACCCCATTCCGTTTATGACGGAGTCGGTCAAGAAGGCCGCCGCCAAGCCCAACTGCGAGGTCCTGTGGGCATCCACACGCGAGCTTATCAATATTTACCAGGCGGAAGGATGCGGTTGCCAGATCATCACGGTGCCCAATAGCATCCTGGCCAAGCGCAAGAACATCGGCCGTGACCCGTACGAGGTCTCGCTCGATACCGTGCGCGGTTTTGCCAAGGATATCGCCTCGCTCGGTTTCCATATCCTGCCGTAACGCGAACGCTGGCTACATCGCGGGTTGTTCGCCCCGGCCTTTCCTTTTCCTATCGCTCACGCGCTTCGCGAGGGTCGCGCTAGGCAAAGGAAAGGCCGGGGCTGCCGACACGAACTTGCCGGTAGGTTGGTGATAGGCTTCCATATCCTGCCGTGGACAAAGGTACCCCTGCCTGCGCCGTGCAAAATTGAGAGTATTCAGCAAGGTAAAGGCTTTTACCAGCTGGGTGAAGCATGGAACAGCCCCCGTTTTGGCTCTGATGACGCTAAAACGGGGGCTGTTTCTTGCTTTTTCGTCTCTGAGGGGCATCCGGAACGGTGGAATTTGCAGAATACTCGCGATTTTGCACGTCGCGAGAGGGGGGACCGGTGGCGCGCGCAGACGTGGTGTAAGAGCGTCCCGAGGTCCGTCGCTGCAAGTCC
>CAUGNQ010000007.1 GCA_959600835.1 uncultured Collinsella sp.
CGGCATCCTCGGCAGCGAAGACAACGATCTTGCGCATATCGCCCTCGGCGTCGTCGATGCGGCCGACCAGATCGGCAGCCTCGGCCTCGGCCATCAGGCCATCGAGCTCACGAAGGCGCATGCCCAGCAGGTCGGACATTTCCTTCTGCTCCATCTTGGGCTTGAGGTCAAGAAGCTTGATGGCGCGCTCGATGTTCGCCATGCGCTCGGCCTTGGCCTCCTCCTCCTTGGAAATAGCAAAGCGACGGCTGCGCAGCAGGCGGGCGGCCTTCTGCATCTTGTCCATCAGCTCTTCGTCATCGTAATCAGCGGCGGCCTCGACAACCTCGGCCTCCTCGGCGGAAACCTCGTCAGCAGCCTCAACCTCGGCAGCTTCGGTCTCCACGGTCTCGACTGCCTCGACCTCGGCAGCCATGGTCTCGTTCTCGGTCTCGTTCATGATCTCTTCGTTCTCAGACATGAGACTCCTTCTTGGCCCTCTCGGGCATCATCGCCCCATTCGCGGGGCCCGTCGCGCACTCTTTGCGCTTTAAACATTCATGCCTCTCGGCAAAACGTCCATTAGTTTATGGTGTCGCCATCCAATCTAGCTGCAGAATCTATGTGCACACATTAATGCGACATGTGCGACTCGCGGCGGGCGTACACCAGCGACACCGCGAACCCGGCCACGGCAATCACGGCCGCTACGCGCACGGCAGCCGCAAATCCTATCGCCTGGGCAACGTCCGCCGCAACGCCAGCGGCGCCGGCAACCGCCGCAGAACTCGAGAGCAGGCCGATAAACAGGGACGGGCCAAACGACGCGGCAATCATGTTCCACGTGTTGAGCAATGCCGTTCCGTGAGGATGCTCGGCGGCGGGCAACGTCTCCAGGCCGGCCGTCTGCGAGGGGCTCAGCACCAAACCGACACCGGCATACACCACAACAGTCAGCGCCACGACAATACCAATGTTCATGCTTGCCGCCGTCATCGAGATGGCAGTCTGTCCCACGGCAATCAGGGCAAAGCCGACCGGCAGCAGCGGCCATGCGCCACGGGCGTCCATCACGCGTCCGCCCACAATCGAGGTCACAGCGTTGCAGGCAATTGCCGGCAAAATGAGCAGGCCCGCAACAAGCGCGGTCATGCCGTATGCGCCCTCAAAATAGAGCGGCAACAAAACGCTCATCGAGAACGTCGTCATCATCGACACCACCACAAGCAAGCACGCAGGCCAAAAACGAACGCTCGCCATGGGACGCACGTTAAGCACCGGATGCTCGAGCTTAAGCTGGCGGGCCGCAAACAGGCCGAGCAGCACAACGGCGGCAAAAAGCGTCACGATGCCGGCAATCAGATTGGTCGAGAACTCGCCTACGGAATACACAAATGCCGTAATGCCGGCAGCGAGCAAAACAACCGACAGAATATCAAGCGTGGCGTTCGAGCGCTCTCCGACATTCTGAACAAGCTTTACGCCCGCCGCAGCGACCACAATGCCGCCCACCAGCGGCACTACGAACACCGCCCTCCAGCCAAACAACGTGCACATAAGACCGCTGATCACAGGTCCAAACGCCGGCCCCAGCGTAATGCAGGCACCGCCCAGGCTCAGATACAGACCGAGCTTCTCGCGCGGCGCGCAAGACAGCACCACGTTCATCATGAGCGGGAACAAGATGCCCGATCCCGCAGCCTGCAAAATACGACTTGGCAGCAAAACGCTAAACGACGGAGCGACCAGGCACAGGACTTCGCCGGCGACCATGCATCCGCATGCGAAAAACAGCAGTTTGCGCGTCGAGAAACGGCCGGACAGGAAGGCCATGATGGCCGTAAAAATCGACGTCACGATCATGTAGCCCGAGACGAGCCACTGTGCCGTGGTGGCACTCACCGAAAAGGCTGCCATAATGTCGTGCAGCGCCACGTTAATGATGTTCTCGTTAAACGCGGCAACAAAGGCTGCAATATACATAACGACGAGAATCGCCGCAGTGGCCGATGGCGTTACTTGAACTTGTTGCTGAGATTTGCTCCCCATGCATTTCCTTCCTCTTGGAACGACAGTCGCATCGCCCCAGAGGAACAGTCCAGGGCGAGCATGAGCCCTAGACTTACGCCAGACGCCGCACGCGACGAGTCTGGCAACATGGTCCAACGTCGAAAGATTGTAACGCGGACGCGCAGCTTTCCTTCCGCGCTATTATTAAAAGTCCACGAAAGCATGAGACATGAGGAGCCCGCCATGATCAAACCCATCATGAAATCCGAGTTCTTTTTGCGCCTGCCTTCCGAAGACGCGGCCCCCGATGACGCCGTGACCGGGCAGGACCTCCTGGATACGCTCCATGAGCATGAGCACGAGTGCGTGGGCCTCGCCGCCAATATGATTGGCGTGCGCAAACGCATCATCTGCGTAAAGGACGGCAACAGGGCGCTCCTGATGTACAACCCTCAAATTCTTGAGCAGGTCAATGCCTATCAGACGAGCGAAGGATGCCTTTCGCTGGTTGGAGAGCGCCCCTGTACCCGTTATCGCCGCATTAAGGTGGAGTATCTGGACGAGAACTTCGTCCACCGCATCAAAAACTTCTCGGGCTACACCGCCGAGATCATCCAACACGAAATCGACCACTGCAACGGCGTCGTGGTTTAGGCCACCTGCCAAAATGAGGGTACCGGAGGCCTCCCTATGGATATCAGCCGCTTCGGCGAATTCGCCATCTTAGCGCAGTCACGCACGTTTCTTGATGCGGCGGAACTGCTTTTCATGTCGCAATCAACCCTCTCCAAGCACATCATGGCAATGGAGCACGAACTCGGCTGCAAGCTCATCGATCGAAGCAAGCGCCACGTAACACTCACCGCGCAAGGTGAAGCGCTCCTCCCCTATGCGCAAAAAATTGCGACGCTTCAGCATCGCTATCTTGCCGCCATTCAAATAGGTGCAGATGAGCCGCTCGAGCACCTCACCGTCGGTTCTATCCCCATTATGACCCCTTATGGGATTACGGACGCCGTCATCGATTTTCAGCAGGCGAACCCCTCATATTCTGTCGAGCTCATCGAAGGCGAGGGCGACACACTCAAGCGCATGCTCCTGCACGAGGACATTGACCTGGCCTTCATCCGCGACAGCGGCGCCATCGAGCCGGAGTTCAAAAAGATTCCCTTTACGACCGACCGGCTCGTGGCCGTCCTTTCGCTCGACCATCCACTCGCCGAACGTGACACCGTCGAGATAGACGACCTTATCGACGAGAATTTCCTCATGCTTCCCCAAGGCTCGTTCGTAAGCGAGCTCGTCCTTTCCCTTTGTCGCAAAGCTGGATTTGGCCCACGTGTTACGTTCACCGGCAAACGAGCCGAGAACATCATCTCTCTTGTCGCACGCGGCGCCGGTGTCTCATTCCTCATGCGCAAGCCGGCGGAATCGCTTGCCAGCGGAAAGGTAGCCCTGGTGCCGCTTGAGCCCGCGACGACCTCCGAGGTCAGGCTCTACCTCAAGCGGAACGCCGCGCACTCGCAGGCGGTCGTCTCGTTCATCGGCTTCCTCCCCTACCGCCAGCTCCTGCAGGGCGACCGTGCGTCTTCCACCGCGGCACGACCGTCATAATCCCCGTTGCTCCACAACCGCAGGCTTGTGTCCGCAAACACGCTGACAACGGCACAAAACACAAATATGCCTCGGGCGGCACGTCACCGTCCGAGGCAAATTTAGTTAAAGTGCGCAGACAGACTAGTCCACCGAGATGTTGAGCGCCTTACCGCCCTCGTCCTTCCTGGTACCGATCACCATAGCGGCGACAAGAGCCAGAACGAAAGCGACCACACCGGAGATGACAAGGCCGATAAAGCCCGTGTCGATGCCGGCAGGGTTAATAAAGCTCGGGAAACCGAGCGGGCCGGAGGCACCGAAGGCATAGAGTTTGGCACCCATGAGGCCGGCGATGGCGCCGCCTACACCAGCGGAAATAAAGGTTGCCCACATAAGGCGCTTACGCGGCAGCAAGATGGCGTAAAGCGCAGGCTCGTTGACACCGAAAATCGAAGAGACAAGGGCGGGAATGTTGACGGCAGCATTTTCCTCGGAATCCTTGGTTCGGATGACCATGCCAAGCACAGCACCGGCGATGGCACAACCGCCTGCATACACGAGCGGGTTAATGAGGTCATAGCCGTAGGTTGCGACATCGAGAAACCACAGCGGGATGATACCCCAGTGCAGGCCGAACATGACGAGCAGGCTCCAGAACGTGCCGATGACGAAGCCGGCGATGGCGGGCTGGAAGTTGATGAGCATCAAGATGATCTGGGCAACGATATTGGAGAGGACCGTCATGACCGGACCGACCACAAGCAGGCCAAGGATGCCGCAAATGAGGAGCGTCAGGATGTTGGAGAAGAACGAACTCACAAGCGCGGGCAGCGCGTTAGAAAGGGCCTTGTGCACCTTGGAGGCAATCCAGACGATAAAGATCGCAGGCAGAATCGTCGATGAGTAATTCTGCATGATCAGCGGGATGCCAAAAATATCACCATAGACATTGGACTCGAAGACCGTGCCGGCGCCGAGCGTGTAGAGCGGATCTCCGCCCATAAGGGCAACGAGCGTCGGGTAGACGAGGATACCACCGAGCGCCATTCCCATAACGGGCTTAAGTCCGAACTTCTTGGCCGACGTCCAGCCAATGATTAGCGGAAAGTAATAGAAGACCGAATCTCCGATTGCCGAGAGCGTCACATACGTATTGCTGTCCTTGGCAAGCCAACCGGCAACCGTGCAGAGCGCGAGCATCGACTTGATAAAGCCACCGGCCATAAGCACGCCAAGAACCGGCTGCAGAATCTCGGAAATGATGGCGAGCAGACGCGAGAATGGATCGCCCTTTTTGACGTCGTCGCCCTCATCGATATCGAGTGCGGGTTTGGAGTCGAACCCGCCAATCTGAACAAGGTCGTTGTAGACGGCCTCGACAGTGGCACCTATCACGACCTGATACTGTCCGCCGGCCTGGATGACGTCAACGACGCCCTTCGTCGCCTTAAGTTCATTGGTCTGGGCGAGCGATTCATCCTTGAGGTGGAAGCGGAGACGCGTAATGCAGTGGCTCACGTCTAACACATTGTCTCGACCACCGACCTTTGTGATGATTTCATCGCAAAGCTTCTGGTATTTCATGGAATTCTCCTTTTTCTGAGCGGGGCATAGCGTAGATTTCAGGCCTCCGTAGTCGACGTGGGAGGGCAAGGAACCCGCTTCCCCCTTTGAAATCCGCGGACGCACGTACGCCCGGGATAGGAAACGGCAGAGAAGATGGAAGATGCCGATCACATGGCAGCGAGCCTCATTAGCCCATGTCACGCAATCAGGTCTACAGACGCGAATCTGCTGCGCCGAGAAGTCTCGTCGTCTGGCAGAACTTGTCACACAGACGTTCCGGTTCGCCCTGGGGAATCTGAGTACGCTCGGTCTCAAAGGAGAGGCCGTACTCGCGTGCCGGAAGGAAATACTCGAAATAGCCGTTGGTGTAACCGCAAACTATTCCCTCGACCGGACATTCGCGCTTCATGCGAATACCCAGGTCGCTGCCGAGCTCACTCGGGAACACAAAGAGATGCAGGCCGCCCAAACTGATGACGGCACACTTAAGCGTGAGCGAAAAGTCGTCATGGGCAACGGTGTGATAGAACGTCTGAGGCTCGATGCGGTCAAGAACGACCTCGCGATCGAGCTTGATCTGGGAAATCGCCTCGGCAAGACCGGTCGAAACACGCTCAACCTCGGGAATGCCGCGTCCCTGGCGAAAATTGCGGTCGCTACAGTCGCCAGCAGCACCGACGACCATGGCCGGATAGTAACCAAGACTCTGAGCGAGCTTTTTGCCGGTAAGACCGGCGAGTTCGCTCGTGAGCTCCGTGCAGTCGGGTCCGACACAGGCAGAATGCACCGCCCAGTTCACAAAGCCCGCAAACGATTTGCCTTCGTCATCGAAGAACGACACCACGATAACCTCATTGTCGGCAAGCTCTCCGGGAATGATGCGGTTGTCGTAGAAACCGGTGATGACTTTTTTGCCCATGCGGCAGGTCGCAGGTCGCACGTTGGCGCGGCACTCTTCGAAGCATTGACAGATGGTATCGAGGAACCAGCGATAGTAGTCCTCGTTGAATTTTCCCGTCCACCAGCTGCGATGGTAGGCGACGATCGAAGTGTGGTCGTGCGTCGCGGAGAGCAGAACGCAATCACGGTCGATTCCGTAGCGCTCGGCGAGCATCGTCTTAACCTCCTCGGCCATGCTCTCCTCAAACTCGAGAACATCGGCGTTGAAGAGAAAAACTTCGCGGTCGTCCTGTTGGAAAAGAATCGCGTTGGCGAAGACGTCGTCATGGACGCCTGTCGCAGGCTCCAGACGGTTGGGGAGGTTACGGTATCCGATTAGATAGATGTCGCCTTGCGGGGTAATCTTGCGGCGTGCATGTCCGATATTCATGCAAGTTCTCCTTTTTGTCGCGCCGCGTTTAAAGCGGCAAGGATGGTTTGGAGGAGGCGCTCATGGGAACCGGCGGCAAAGCCGGAGTTCATGGCCTCATAGGTGATTTTCTCGTACGCATCGGGGGCCGGCAGATACTTCTGCCCTCCGTTGACAAGCGTGGCGAAGAGCACGGGGCAGAATCGGGCGGCGCGCACGGCGGCGCCAAACGAGCTCGAAACCTCGGGCTGGATACCAACGAACTCGGCATTTCCCAGCCGAAGTAAATAGACCCTCGTACGCTGTTCGCCCGCCGCATGAAACTCATAAGTTCGATGCGGGGCCAATGAGCAGAAGTCGGCGCGCGTCTGGGCGGGCAAAAGGACGTCGACCGTGCGAGCATCGACGCCGATGGCATCGTCCTCACGCGCCGCACGGACGGCCTCAATCAACGCATCGCTCAGAACGCGACCCTGTCGATGCAGCATGCGATATCCACTCTCGTGAGCATCTAACGTTTGCTTCGCCCCGGTCGAATCAAACGCAACGGTCACGGCGCGCTCCGCCGGACTCTGATCCCCCGCGGCACCGGGCAGCAGCAACACAACTCCGCCCAATTCGCGCTCGAGAGCCATGGCGGCAAAGCCAAAGAGGTCCCCGCTCACCACGCGCTTCCCTTGAGAATCGTGCGATCCGTCGAGCACGGAAGACTGGACATCAGCCGTCGCAAGCATGGCAACGAGCCCGCCCTCAGCATCCCTCGCGACAAGTACGGGCATCGCGTGGTCGGCAAACCCCTTGGGGTCTACTCCCAGCCACCAGCCGGCCGGCGTCTCAATGTCGCGGTTAACGTTCACAGGACAGTGGCCCTCCGCCGAGGCGAGCGTGACAGAGCGAATGCCCGCAACCGCCTGCTCAACAGCCGCGCGTGTCGCGGCGATGAGCGCGGCACGATAGCGCTCATTTCGATCGCGGGCATCGGTGTCGGCCAGATGCCCAGGGGTGCGCACGTGAGGCGCAGAAAACGTGTGGGTCGGGACCACCCAAGAAAAGGCGCCGTCGCAATTGGAGACATCCTTGACAACCTCACGCAGATCGGCGAGTAGGGCCGGAGCGATCGAGGTAACCTCAAGTGAAAGGATGCAAGCGCGCCGCCCCATCCCTTCGACCACGAAGGCACGGACAAAGATTTCATGACGGAGTGCGTCGAAACCGTCGAACGGCAATACGTCCTCTAAGTTAATGGCCACCCGGGCGGCTCCGGCCTTCATCTCTCCCTTATCCATGGCGAACGCCCTCCTTTATCTGTCGCTCACTCGATGCCGTACAGGCGCTGTGCCGTGCCGCCAAGCATAAGGTCCTTGTCCGTATCACTTAAATCTGTAGCGCGGACGCAGGCGACACCCTCTGTTAGCCACTCGCGTTTAACGGGATAACTCGTACCAAAGACAATATGGTCTGCACCAAGGACTTCAACCGCACAGGCAAGAAGCGTCTCGCCCCAGGGCTGGGCATGGGACATGTCGAAATAAACGTTGTTCTCAAGACGCTTGGAGACCGTCTCGGTATCGGTCTGGAAGCGACCCGAGGCATCTGGACGCTTGGGACCGTGCGGCAGCAGCATCTCCTTAAACGCAAAATAAGCGCCACCGAGCATGGAGTGGACCATCTTGACGTTGGGATAACGCTCGAAGAAGTCGCTGAAGATTTCACGACCGATCACCGTGGTCTGGTCGACGCAACGGCCGTAGGAGCGACGCAGGTTGTCGTATGCGAGCAGCGACGTATGCTCGACCGGTACGGGCACATGGTGCACGTAAACGGTGACGCTGCGTTCGTTCAGTCGCTCAAAAAAGCCCGAAAAGATCGGATCGTCAAGATAGCGCTTGCCGTAGTGGGCGCAGAGTTGCACGCCCGCGAAACCCTCGTCGAGCCTGCGATCGAGTTCCTCAAGGTTCGCCTCGGTGCCAAAGGGAGGCACGGCGACAAGTGGTATCAAGCGACCGTTCGACGCTTTTGCGTCAGCGGCCATACCGTCGTTGAAGCGCCGGCACATCTCGAGTGACATCCACTCATGGCAGCCGGGGAGTTTGAGAATCGCTTTATCGACCCCCGCCTCGTCCATGTCTGCCAGACGCTTCTCAAGGGTGTAGTCTCCCTCGATATAGTTAAGGCCCGGGAAGCCAGCGGGCTTTTCGATCACAATCTGTCGCTTGCCCGTGGGGCTTACGGTCAGATAGCCCTCGGTGTCGTAAGCGCGGGGCACCTCGGCCAAAAACTGTTCACAGAGTGTCTCGTCATGGAAGATGCGCTCGTCAAACCAGTAGGAATTTGCATCGATAATCATTGGTGGGGACCGCCTTTCATCTTGTCGAGAACATTCTAAAAAAGCGGACACACGGACATCAATTCCAGTTGAAGCACACTGTATTCCATTTTGGAATACAGTTTTCCGTTCACACGCGAACCCCACTCACCCAAACGATCGAGACGCCGACAACGCGAGCTTTAACAGAAAACGGGCGACCCGAATCTGTTACGGGCCGCCCGTTAAATGACAGACTATCTCTGTCGTTATGATTGACGGTAATGGTCAAAGAAATCGGCGAGGTCTTCGAGGGACTCTTTGAGCACTTCCATGCGCGGCAGGTACACGATACGGAAGTGGTCGGGCTCAGCCCAGTTAAAGCCGCCGCCGCGCGTGATCAGGATCTTCTTCTCGTGCAGCAGGTCAAGGGCGAACTGCTCGTCATCGGTAATGTTGAACTTCTTCACATCCATCTTGGGGAAGATGTAGAACGCCGCACGCGGCTTAACCACCGAGATGCCGTCAATCTTGTTGAGCGCCTCATACACAAAGTTGCGCTGCTCGTAGACACGGCCGCCGGGGCGGATGTAGTCGTTGACGGACTGATGGCCACCGAGCGCCGTCTGAACGATCGACTGAGCCGGCACGTTGGAGCACAGGCGCATGTTGGAGAGCATGTTGATGCCCATGATGAAGTCGCTCATGCAGCGCTGGTTGCCCGAAAGCACCATCCAGCCAATACGATAGCCCGCGATCATGTGCGACTTGGACAGACCGCTAAAGGTGACGCAGGGCAGATCGGGAGCGAGCGAGGCAATCGAGACGTGCTCGTAGCCGTCCATGCACAGGCGGTCGTAGATCTCATCAGCAAAGATCATCAGCTGATGCCTGCGTGCAACCTCGACGATGCCCTCGAGCACCTCGCGCGGGTAGACCGAGCCCGTGGGGTTGTTGGGGTTGATGATAACGAGGGCTTTGGTCGCGCTCGTGATCTTGGACTCCATATCCTCCAGGTCGGGATACCAATCCGCCTGCTCATCGCACAGATAGTGCACGGGATGACCGCCGGCAAGGGTTGCGCACGCCGTCCAGAGCGGATAGTCGGGGCTGGGGATCAGAATCTCGTCGCCATTGTCGAGCAGCGCGTTCATCGAAAGCTGAATGAGCTCGGACACGCCGTTGCCCGTGTAGATATGCTCCATCTGAACGTTGGGCAGGCCCTTGATCTGCGAATACTGCATGATCGCCTTGCGCGCGGAGAACAGGCCACGCGAGTTGGAATAGCCTTCGCAGTCGGGCAGCTGCTGGCGCATGTCCTTGATGACCTCATCGGGCGTGCGGAAACCGAAGGGCGCCGGGTTGCCGATATTGAGCTTGAGGATGCGCTCGCCCTCGTCCTCCATACGGGCGGCCTCGTCGACGACGGGACCGCGCACGTCATACAGGACGTTATCGAGCTTGGTGGATTTAGAAAAAGTACGCATGGTGGTGCTCCTTGGAATTTGAGCTGAGGGATGGGGTTCGGGCTTGGGCACGTTGCGAGGCGATGATTCCTCGCCTTGATCGGCGTCACCGGCGAGCAGCCAGGAAACATCGACCTCCAAAATACGAGCGAGTAGCTCTGCCACATCGCGCCGCGGGATCGTCTTGCCGCTCACATATTGGCTCATCTGACTCTTGCCGAGTTTTTTTCCGAGCATCTCCGATGCGCGGATTACGTCCGACTGGCGAACGTCGCGATCAGACATGGTCTGTCGCAGGCGATCGCTAAACGTCTCTTGGGCCATTAGAACCTCCTTGCTGGCAAAGTTCAATTTATAGAACACGAATTGAACCTAAGTTCAATTTAGGCAGCAGTATAGCGCCGTACCTTATTCGGAAGTTCAATTTCACAAGAAAACGTACCGAACTCCGAGATTTGCCCAAGGCGGACAATGACGCGCACGCGTTTAGAGATATTCAAGGAATCGAGCGGCGGCAAGCGAAACGTCAGCCGTGCGATATATCGCGTTGATCTGCCGATGGGGATGTCCCTCGAGCGGACGCACGGCGACATCGAACTGACAGCGGCGCAAGATGAGCGCCGGAAGAATACTCACGCCCAGACCGTCCTCGACCATGGCCATAATCGCATAATCATCCCAGGTCGATAGCTTAGAACGCACCGCCAGACCCGCGCGGCGAAACAGCGGCGTAATCTCGTCGTCGCTACCGCGTTCCAGCAGAATAAACTGCTCGTTGGCCAAATCGGCAAGGCAAACGACCTCCGCGGTGGCAAGCGAGGAGTCCGCTGGCACCACGGCCATCAGCTCGTCTTGCACCAACGGCCGCGACGCCATACCGGCGCCGCGTGGCTCACGCGGAATAAAGCCCAGGTCGCAGCGGCCTTCCGCCACCCATTGCTCAATCTCGGAGTAATCACCCATCACCAGCTCGTAATCGACTTCCGGGTGATCAGCGCGAAACCGCGCGATCACCGGCGGCAGTACATGGGTCGCCACACTCGAGAATGTACCGATACAGATCTTGCCACGCATGAGCCCCCGCATCTCGTCCACGCGTCGCTGCAGGCGGCCAAACTCCTCGCATAACGCCTCAACCGCAGGCATAACTTGCCGTCCATCGGCAGAAAGTACTACGCCCTCGCGACTGCGGTCGAGCACCTTAAAACCCCAGTCTGCCTCAAGGTCGCCCACCATGCGGCTCACGCCCGACTGCGAATAGCTCAGCCGCTCTGCAGCATGCGTAAAGCTGCCGGCACGCACCGTCTCGAGCAGCACTTGCATCTTTTGAATATTCGTTTCCACGGCATCCCTCCACCTTTACATGAGTTTTTGTCATGTTATCCATGCATTATATTCGCTTTTCTTCTAAAGCCACCTCACCCATAGTGAACATGCTCGGATATAGAGGAGATGTCAGCACATGAACAACGGACTGTTTACGTACTTAGCAGCATTGCTATTGTTTGGCTCCAACGGCATCATCGCCGCTGCCATCGCGCTGCCGAGCTCCGATATCGTACTGTTGCGCACGTTTTTGGGCGCTCTCACCCTTGCCGCCATCCTCTTCATAACCAAGCGCCATAACCTGCAGGCTCCGTCTCGCCCCCGCGAGGCCGCAGCGCTCATCGTCTCGGGCGCCGCGCTGGGCGCCAGCTGGATTTTCCTGTTCCGCGCCTATCAGACGATCGGCGTTGGCATCTCCTCGCTGTTGTATTACTGCGGCCCCATCATCGTTATGGCCCTCTCCCCGCTCATTTTTGGCGAAAAGCTGACCGGCGGCAAAATCGCCGGGTTTATCGCCGTTGCCTGTGGCGCCTTTCTCATTGCGGCGCAAGGTCTAGGCGGCAATATGCCCATTGCGGGTATCGCTTGCGGCATCGCCTCGGCCTTCTGCTACGCCTTGATGGTCATCGCTAGCAAGGGTGCGCCACACATCGAAGGCCTCGAGAACTCCACGCTCCAGGTGAGCGCCGCCTTTGTAACCGCGTTGATCCTTACGCTCTTCACGCAAGGTGCCCCCTCGTTCCTCTCCCCCAGCATTGCCGCCGGCATCGATTGGGGCGCCGTCGCCATGCTCGGCGTCGTCAACACCGGCATCGGTTGCCTGCTCTACTTTAGTGCCGTCGCCAAGCTGCCCGTCCAGACCGTCGCGGTCGTCGGCTACCTCGAGCCGCTTTCGGCCGTCGTGTTCTCCGTTGCCCTTTTGGGAGAGACCATGACGCCCATCCGCCTCATGGGCGCCGCGTTGATCATCGGCGGCGCGATCTTTTGCGAAGTCGCCGGCAAACGCGCAGACACCAAAGCAAGCATCGCCCAAGTAGCACGCGCCTAAAAGCCCCTCTTCAGTTTCAAAGCAGGGGCGCGTCCGTGGTTATCACATTGCAGCAAGACCATACAGCCGGTGCGCCCCTGTTTTGAAATGCTACCTGCGTACATGAATAATCCCCAGATGGGGATTATTGTCTAAAACACCCCGATGTGCCAAACTGCTCTTATATGTATAAAGATGGCATAAAGGTTATCTGCCCTAGACAGATAACCGGATGTCTAAGGGAGTCCACGTGGCACACAACAAACTGGAGGCAAACCTCCAAGACCAGCACGGACAGAGCGGGCATGGAGCCATTCCCCTTTCTGCTGGTATGTTGCTCGTAACGCTCGGCGTCGTCTATGGCGACATCGGCACGAGCCCTATGTACACCATGAAATCAATCGTCGCCAACAACGGCGGCATCGGTACCGTCAGCGAGGACATGATCCTGGGCGCGCTTTCGCTCGTCATCTGGACCATGACGCTCGTAACCACGGTCAAGTACGTGCTAATCGCCATGAGGGCCGACAACCACAACGAGGGCGGTATCTTCGCCCTGTTCAGTCTCGTGCGCAAAGTGGCGCCGTGGCTGATCCTTCCCGCCATGATCGGCGGTGCGGCGCTGCTTGCCGACGGCATCCTCACCCCCGCCGTCACGGTCACCACAGCCATCGAGGGTCTGCGCACCATCGAGTGGGGCCACGCGCTATTGGGCGACGGCCAGACCAACGTCATCATTATTACCATCATCATTATCTGCGGCCTATTTGCCATGCAGCGCGCCGGCACCTCGTCAATCGGCAAGCTCTTCGGCCCGCTCATGACGCTATGGTTCCTGTTCCTGGCGGGCGCCGGCCTGTTCAACATGCTCGGCAACCTGTCCATCTTGCGCGCACTCAACCCCATCCGCGGCATCATGTTCCTGTTCTCGCCCATCAACCACTCGGGCATCATGGTGCTCGGCTTCGTCTTCCTGTCGACGACCGGCGCCGAGGCGCTCTATTCGGACATGGGTCACGTGGGCAAGGCTAACATTTACGCATCCTGGCCGTTCGTAAAGGCGGCCCTCATCCTTAACTATCTGGGTCAGGGCGCTTGGCTGCTCGCCAACAACTCCAATCCCCAGATGCTCGCGATGGACATCGTCAACCCGTTCTACATGATGCTTCCCGAGCCCCTGCGCCCCTTTGCCATCGTGCTATCGGCCGTAGCGGCCATCATCGCCTCGCAGGCGCTTATCACCGGCTCGTTCTCGCTGGTATCCGAGGCCACGCGTCTCAACCTTATGCCGCATCTGCGCATCCACTACCCCAGCGACACCAAGGGTCAACTCTATATTCCGCTCGTCAACAACATCATGTGGGTCGGCTGTATCTTCATCGTGCTGCTGTTCCAAAACTCCGAGCGCATGGAGAGCGCCTACGGCCTCGCCATCACCGTGACTATGCTCATGACCACGACGCTTTTGACGAGCTATATCGCCGGCATCCTCAAGCACAAGCTGGGCGCCTGCGTCTTTGCCCTGCTTTTTGGCGCCATCGAGCTCTGCTTCTTTGCCTCGTGCCTCACCATGTTCTTTGACGGCGGCTATGTGATGATCTTCCTGGCCTCGCTGCTGTTTGGCCTTATGTACGTGTGGCGCCGCGGCACCGCCATCGAGCGCACGCAGACGATCCTGCTGCCCGTCTCCAAGTACATCGATCAGCTCAACCGCCTGCGCAACGACGAGACCTACCCCGTGCTCGCCGACAATCTGGTGTTCCTCACCAACAGCCCCGACCCGCTCACGCTCGACCGCGACGTGCTCTATTCCATCCTGGACAAGCACCCCAAGCGCGCCAAGGCATATTGGTTCATCAACGTGCACGTTACCGACGAGCCCTATACGCACGAGTATTCCGTCGAGACCTTTGGCACGGACTTTTTGTTCCGCGTGCGCCTGAACCTGGGCTTTAAGGTCAACCAGCGCATCAACGCCTATCTGCGTCAGATCGTTGGCGACTTGATGACATCGGGTGAGCTGCCACCGCAGCATCACACCTACTCCATCTACAAGACACGCGGCAACGTGGGCGACTTCCGTTTTTGCATGCTGCGCAAGATGCTTGCCCCCGAAACGGACATCAACCGCAACGACCACCGCGTGATGGCCATCAAGTACGCCGTCCGCCGCGCCTGCGGAAGCCCGGCACGCTGGTACGGTCTTGAGAACTCGGCGATCATCATCGAGTACGCGCCTCTCTTTGCCCGCATGCGTCCGGCGGTCAAACTCGTACGCACCCATGTGCCGCTCGAGGTCCAGATCGAGGAAGCCGAGGAAATGGAAGTCGATATCTTCTCGGACGACCTGGTCAACGGCAACGAGGCCGGTAGGGACATGAACGTCGATCCCACCGAATTGCTCGAGAGCGTCGCCGATACGCCCGAACAGCAACTGCTCGACGGCCTCGAGAGCGCCCAGCTCAACGACGCCAACTTCTAGCGACGTCGCGCATCAACGACAGCGCCCCTGCACCTCACAGGAGATGCAGGGGCGCTTTGCATTTCAGTAAAGCCCTCGGCTACGAACGACGCGGCTCGGGAACCACAAGCCTATCGGGGCTCGCGCCCTCGGCATCCATCAGGCTCACGTAGCGAATCGACGGATCCTCATACATCGCGTAGTAATAATTGCCCGTGCGCGCGCTAAAGCATCCGGTATAGATAGTCTTCTCGAACTTGCCATCGCCCATCCTGGACGCCCCCTCAATCATCACCACGCCCTCGAGTGAACGGAACATGCGGACGACGTTTTCGGTCTCGCTGTCTTTTTGCGGGTAATTGGCGTTGAGGTACGCTGCCTTTACAAAACGGCTCGGCGAATAGCAGTCGCCGGGAATGCCGCGCATGCCGGCACCGGCTCCATAGGGCTTAAGCTCGGCGCCACGCCACGTCGCCGTCTGCGGAAAATCGCTTGTGGCGGTGATATAAGTGCGTAGGTTTTCCATATGCCACGGGAAGGTGGGCTGATTGGCAAGGGTGTCGACCGGATCGTCGTATACATGCAGGCCGTCAGCCATCATCTCGACCACGATGCTACGCTGGCTGTCGCCGATAATCCAATGGAGCAGCGACACGCCCAGCCCCTCTCCGGCAGATTTGGCGACAATCACCGTGTCGCGCAGCGCGGCCTCGACCTCATCGACCGTCGAGAACGTCGCTGCCACCCACAGGGGAAACTCATAGGCCGCGATATTGGTCTTGCCGTCGACAGGGTCCTCGGCATACTCGGCATAACCCGGGAAATTGAGACCCGCCACGGCGAGGCCCGCATCGTTGCCGCAGTCGAAGAACATAGGGTAGTTCTTGTAATCGATGCACATACCGATCACCGCGTGTGCCGCTGTCGTGTCGTCGATAAACGAATACGGAATGTGAAACCCGCGCGGCATCACGCGAACCTGTTGGCCGTAGTCAAAGCTCCAGTCGAGGTTGCGGCCCAGATACATGTTGCCGGAATTATCGGTAAATCGAATGCTCGTACACATAGCGCCTCCTAGCTTTACGTTCTTGCTAAGTTCATTGTCACCAAACAAAAAGGCGCTAAACACAAAAGCCCGGACATGACAACAATGTCACGCCCGGGCCAAAAACGACGAAGTGCGGTGCTGTGGTCGCCCTAGACAAGCTTGCCAAGACAGTGATCGATCATATGCTGGATCATCTGCGCCTCGAAGCCCACAAAGTCCTGCTTGCGCTCGCGCATCTTGCCGTCGACGATCTGGTCAAAGGCAACCTTGCACTTGATATAGCGCGTGGACTTGGTGACCTCCTCGTGCGTCAGGCAGCTCTCCTCCATCTTGCTGGCGCCCAGGCCAAACACCAGACGGGGGTTGTAGAGCACGTGGGGCTCGCCGGCGTCGTCCAGGTAGACGCAGACCTTCTTGGTAACGCCAATCTGGTTAGCGGCAAGGCAGCCGGCATCGTCGAGCGACTTGATGGTATCGATCAGGTCCTGAGCAACCGACTCGTCCTCGACGGTCGCAACCTCGCAACGCTGGGACAGGATAGCCTCGTCGTGGCAAAGCTCTTTAATCATACGTTCCTCCATAGGGGTCGTTGTAACCGCTTAAGTATACGGTACCCACACATTTTCATGCGATAAATACCGTCCGTCTGTTACAAAGCGCCGAACATCAACATGCGAGGAACAGCAAGGTCGTAAAGACGATATAGTAAGTGAGTTCGTGTCAATCGGCCTAAACTCGGGGCCGAACAAGGAAAGGGTATGCATGGACGAACTATTTCACGTCAGTGAGCGCAAGTCCACAATCGGGACCGAACTTCGCGCTGGACTGACAACATTCCTGGCGATGGCCTACATCATCGCCGTCAACCCCGCAGTGCTCTCGGGCGCCGGCATCGATGCGGGAGCGCTCGCCTGCGCCACCTGCCTGGGCGCCGGCATCATGACCATCTGCATGGGCATCTTCGCCAACCGCCCGCTCGCCTGCGCGTCGGGCCTGGGCATCAACGCCATGATCGCGGGCATCACCACCACCATGTGCGGCGGTGACTGGCACGTTGCCATGAGCGTTATCTTCCTCGAGGGTATCGTCATCTTGCTGCTCGTCCTTTGCGGCCTGCGCGAGGCCATCATGGATGCCATCCCCGTGGTCCTGCGCCACGCCATCTCGGTGGGTCTGGGCCTGTTTATCGCCATGATCGGCCTGTGCGACGCCGGCATCATCACCGCTGGCGCCGGTACGCTCGTCGGCTTGGGCGACATCACCTCCCCCACCTTTATCGTCGGCATCATCTCCATCGTCGTGACGGTTGCCCTGGCTTCCCGCAACGTGCCGGGCTCGCTGCTCATCGGCATCATCGTCGCCGTTATCGCCGGTATCCCGCTGGGCGTCACCCATGCGCCCGAGGGCCTCATCGCACCACTCGACTTCTCGACCTTTGGCGCCCCGTTTGCCAGCACTGCCGACGGCAACCTTGCCATCGTGAAGGTCCTGACCGACCCGATGCTGCTCGTCGTTGCCTTCTCGCTGCTCATGAGCGACTTCTTCGACACCATGGGCACCGCGATGGCCGTCGCCAAGCAGGGCGAGTTCTTGACCGAGGACGGCAATGTCGAAGACATCCGTCCCATCCTGGTCGTCGACTCCGTGGCCGCTGCTGCCGGTGGCTTTATGGGCGTCTCCTCCATCACTACCTTCGTCGAGTCCACCTCTGGCGCTGCCGACGGTGGTCGCACGGGCCTCACCTCCGTCACCACCGGCGTGCTGTTCATTCTCGCCGCGTTCTTCTCCCCCATCGTCACCATCGTTTCCAGCGCCGCCACCTGCGGTGCTCTGGTCTACGTCGGCTACCTCATGATGAGCGAGGCCTCCGAGATCGACTGGTCCGACGTGTCGCAGGGTTTCCCGGCGTTCATGATTGTCGCCGGCGTGCCCTTCACTTACTCCATCTCTGCCGGCATTGGCCTGGGCTTTATCGCCTACGTGATCGTCGCGCTCTTTAAGGGCGAGGCCTCCAAGATCAAGCCGCTCATGTGGATCGCAGCCCTTGCCTTCCTCGTCTACTTCTTCGTGGCGTAACGGCACAGCCTGCCAAAGCAAAACCATAAGGCGCAGAGTCGCACCAAGCGGCTCCGCGCCTTTCTTTTAGCGTCTGCCCCCGTGCCAGCGTGCGACAATTGAGGCTGTCAATATCACAGCACCGAGAGAAGCCTGCCTTGGAAGCGCATCATAAGCAGATAACCGTTTATCCAGAGTGCACAGAAGGAGCGCCCGTCATTTACCTCCCCGTGGTTATGGGCGACGGTAATGAAGTCTACGAGCGCTGCCGAGAGCTCGACTGCCCGCCGTTCACCCTTGTCGCCATTGGAGGGCTCGATTGGAATCACGAGCTGAGCCCCTGGGAATGCGACGGAACTATACGAGATGCCGAGCCCTTTGGCGGACAGGCTGCTGGTTTTCTTGACGAGTTGTTGAAGCAGATAATCCCAGAGGCCGAATCATCGCTCCCGCAACCGCCCGCCTGGCGCGGCGTTGCCGGCTACTCCTTGGCGGGTCTTTTTGCACTGTGGGCACTTTGGCAAACAGATGTCTTTGAGCGCGCGGCAAGTGCATCGGGGTCGCTGTGGTTCCCCGGCTTTATCGACTACGCGCGCGAGCGCACGATGACAGCTACGCCCGACGCCGTCTATCTGTCACTCGGTAAAAAGGAAACCAAGACGCCCAACCGCATGATGCGGCACGTACTCGACGATACGCGCGCGATGGAAGAGCTGTTTATCGAGCGTGACATTCCAACAATGCTGGAGCTCAACCCCGGCAATCACTTTGCCCAAACTGACCTGCGCATGGCGCGCGGCATCCACTGGATACTGACGCATTAAAAATGGCGCCCACGCGTACATACGCATGGACGCCATTTTTAATTTGGCTGAACGCAGCTACTATTCAGCAGTCTCCTCAAGCTCGGAAGTATCGAACTCAAAGTCATTACCTGGCAGGATGGCGTTGAGCACAATGCCCACCAGCGAGCCCACGGCAAGGCCCGAAAGCGAAATCGTCACGCCGCCCAGCTCCAGCACGATGGCACCGGCGGTACTGTAGGCAATGCCGAGCGAAAGCACGAGCACCAGAGCCGCCACCAGCACGTTGCGGTTGTTCTGGAAATCAACCTGGTTCTCGATAAGGTTGCGAACGCCCACGGCACTGATCATGCCGTAGAGCACAAGCGACACGCCACCGATAACGCATGCCGGCATAGCAGCGATCACAGCAGCGAACTTGGGGCAGAACGAAAGCACAATGGCACAGCAGGCGGCAATGCGAATCACGCGCGGGTCGAACACGCGCGTCAGGGCAAGCACACCGGTGTTCTCACCATATGTCGTATTGGCAGGGGCGCCAAAGAGCGATGCCAAGATAGTCGCCAGGCCATCGCCGAGCAGGGTACGGTGCAGACCGGGATCGGCAATGTAATTGCGTTCGCAGGTAGAGCCAATGGCGGAAATATCTCCAATGTGCTCAATCATGGTCGCAAAGGCCAGTGGCATGATGGTGATAATGGCCGTCGTGGCAAGACTGCTATCGAACTGCGGTCCAAAGAGCGCGAACACGGTGTTGTCCCACACGACAGGTAGACCGACCCACGGCGCGGCGGCAACCCCCGAAAAATCAACCTCGCCCAGCACCGCCGCAACGGCATAGCTCACCACAACGCCCAGCAGAATCGGCACGATCTTGACCATGCCGCGGCCCCAAATGTTGCAGATGATGATCACGGCAACGGCAATAGCAGCAACAAACCAGTTGGTCTGGCAGTTGGCGATAGCAGAGCTTGCCAAGATCAGGCCGATGGAAATGACGATGGGACCGGTCACCACCGGCGGGAAGAAGCGCATGATGCGCTTGGCGCCAAAGGCGCGGAACAGCGCTGCCAGCACCGGATAGAGCAGGCCGGCGCAGGCAACGCCCAGACAAGCGTAGGGCAAAAGCTCGGCCTCGCCGTTGGGTGCAATGGCGGCATAACCCGCGATAAAGGCAAACGACGAGCCCAGGAACGCGGGCACCTTACCGCGCGATAGAAAATGAAACAGCAGCGTGCCGATGCCGGCGAACAGAAGCGTCGTCGAAACGGAAAGGCCGGTGAGCACGGGCACGAGCACCGTGGCTCCGAACATCGCAAACATGTGTTGCAAACCCAACACGAACATGCGTGGGCGGCCGAGCGACGATGCATCGTAGATGGCATCGGTGACGGCGGGCGTCGAGGATTGGGACATGGAAGTCCTTTCGAATGGAAGGGCGATCAGGCATATCGGATAACCTGCCCGAACGATACGATCCGAACCATTGTACGCGATATGCAGTACCTCGCACGCGCCGCCACCTGCAAACGCTAGCGCTATTTCCAAACGCGCTCGGCAATACGCCTGACCAGCGCAATCTTTGCCCACTGCTCGTCCTCGGTCAGCTTATTGCCAATCTCGCAGCTGGCAAAGCCACACTGCGGAGACAGATACAGGTTCTCGAGCGGCACGTACTTTGCCGCCTCGCGGATGCGCTCGACGATAACATCCTCGTTCTCGAGCTCTGCCGCCTTGGTGGTCACCAAGCCCAGCACGACCTTCTTGCCGGGAGCAACGTACTTGAGCGGCTCAAAACCACCGGCGCGGGGCGTGTCGAACTCCAGATAGATCGCGTCAACGTCCTCATGCGCAAACAGGTACGGCGCGATGGGGTCGTAGCCGCCCTCAAAAGCGTAGGTGGAGTGGTAGTTGCCGCGGCATACATGCGTGTTGATAACCAGATCGTCGGGCTTGCCCTCGATGGCGGCATTGTTGAGCGCCACGCCCAGCTCGCTTACCTTTTGCAGGTCGACCGGGCTCATGCCGGTTTTGGCAACAAAATCGGTATCGCAGTAGATGCCCCAGGTGCAGTCATCAAACTGGATGTTGCGGCAGCCCGCGGCATACAGGTCAGCAATCACGGTGCGGTATGCTGCGGCAATGGCATCGACGAGTTCTTCGTCGGTCTTGTAGACGGCGTGCAGACTCTCCTGCTGGCCATCGCAGCGGTCGAGTGTGACTTCGGAGAACGTCTGGATCGGCGCCGGAATGGTCTGGCGCGCGACCTGGCCCTCTCCCTCGAGCGACTTGATAAATTTGAAGTGCTCGACGAACGGATGATTCTCACCGCTAATGGGAACGGTTACCACGGCGGTGTCGGCGGTAGTCTCCTCATCGTGGAACATGTAGCCCGTGCGCGAGGCGCGGCGCTCAATGCCGTTGAGGCCCCACATAAAATCGAGGTGCCAGTAGCTGCGGCGGAACTCGCCATCGGTAATCACCTGCAGGCCGGCAGCCTTCTGCTTGGCCACTAAGTCGCGGATGGCCTCGTCCTCGACGGCCTTAAGGCCGGAAGCGTCGAGTTTACCCGCGACATAGGCGGCACGGGCGTCCTTTACAGCCTGCGGACGAAGAAAACTGCCGACGATATCGGCACGAAACGGCGCGTTCGGTTGAATCGAAGTGCTCATAGATATCTCCCTTTGCATTGGTTGCTTTACTGGGACAGAGTATGAGCGCTCATATGGACATCGTAAAATATGCGTTTATAACAGTTTGATATAGATGCTTCCTATATTAGTTGGGACTGCCATAAAGAGATTTGACCCGTGCAGAACGCAGCAGTCTAGATGTGCTGACGAATCGCTTCGATATAGGCCTGCCCGTAGCGCGTAAGTGTCGTGTTCTTGCGCGTGATGATGCCGATCTCCATGTACTCGTCTACATCGAGCGGAATGGAGATAATGCCGGGGCCGTTAAGTTCATGGCTGATCACGCCCGAACACACCGTGTAACCGTTAAGGCCCATAGCTAGGTTGAACAGCGTCGCACGGTCGCGCACGCGGATATTCTTGCGGCGCTCAAAGGTCGAGGTCAGCTCCTCGGAATAGTAAAACGAGTTGTAGCTGCCCTGCTCATAGGACAGGAACGGGTAGTCTTCCAAGTCCTCGAGCGTCACACTCGAGCGACCCGCCAGCGGATGGTCGGAGCACACAAAGACATGCGGCGTAGCGCAGAAGAGTCCTTCGAATACGAGCTCGTTGGCCGCCAGCATGCGCTCGATGACCTCGCGATTGTGCTCCGACAGATACAGGATGCCGAGCTCGCTTTTCATATGCGCGACGTCCTCGATAATCTCGTGGGTCTGCTCCTCGCGCAGGGTAAAGTCGTAGCGCGCGGCATCGAACTCGCGGATCACATCGACAAATGCATTAACGGCAAAGGAATAATGCTGGCAGCTCACACTAAAGTGCGGCACCTGCTCGGACGTGCCTTTGTACTTGCCCTCGAGCAGGTCGGCCTGGTCGAGCACCTGGCGCGCGTAGCCCAAGAAGGTCTCGCCTTCCTCGGACACAATGACGCCCTTGTTGGTGCGCTCAAAGATGTGTACACCCATCTCGTTTTCGAGATCGCGAATTGACGCGGTAATCGAAGGCTGCGACACAAAGAGCCGGCGCGAGGCCTCGGTGATGCTGCCGCATTCGGCAACTTTGACGACATATCTGAGCTGCTGGAGCTTCATGGCTTTCTCCCTAGACGTTCGTGACGTCGAAACCCGTCGCGTCCATCTGACGCATAAACGACGGCATCTCCCCCGTCGCGGCGCAGGCGGCAATCTGATGCAGAGCCCCGGCAACCGCATCATCTGCCGCAGCGCCGATATGCCAGCGCGCGGCAGCCGTGACGGCCTCGTTGGCATTGGCGACTGCAACGGAATTGGGAACGGCATCGATCATGGGCAAATCGTTATCGGAATCGCCGAATACGGCCACCTCGTCGGGCGTCAGGCCCAAAGCACGCGCCAGCTCCAGCGCAGCACAGCCCTTGTCCCAGCCGGTCGGAAGAACGTCGAACAGGCGCACGCGGTTGTTGGGAAACACGAGCGAGAGCTCCGGCACCTCGGCGGCAACACGCTCGCGCAGCTCGGCGAGCTCCTCGCGCGAACGGGCACTCCAGATATTCGCCTTGTATACCGGGGCATCGTCAACGACAGGGCGACAGGGAGCCTCTTCGCCCTTGAGCCACGCGTTGCCGCCTGACTCCATGGCGTGACGCACACGCTCGGGATCGCTTGTCACGCAATAGGCGTCGTTGTCCCAAAAGTCATCACCCAGACGGTAGACCTTCAAATAGGTATCGTCGGTCTCTTGCTCCAGGTAGTCGGCCAGGCGCATAAGGGCATCGTTATCAGTTGCGCGCGAGGCAACCGCCTCGCCATCGACAAACATCACCTGGCCGTTGCAAAACGCACCGGTCGAGAAGCACTCGGAGCGATTGCGGAACATCCAGCTCATCGCGGACGGCTGGCGACCCGAAACCGGGCCAAAATGCAGGCCCGCCGCCTGCATGGCATGAATGCCCTCGATGGCGCAGTCGCTGGCGCCATCGTGTCCAGCAGGAATCAGCGTATCGTCCATATCGGTCAGCACAAGTTTGATCATAAGGTCCCCTCGGTCATTCTTTATCCCGTCTATTGTAACGACCTGCCAATAAGGGACAGGTTTATCTTGGCAGGTTTTATCTGGGAAAATGCAGCGCCCCTGTTGCCACCTGCCAAAATAAACCTGTCCCATATTGGCAGGTGCGCTAGTATAGGGAACAACAGATTCGATGCGGGAGTGCCGGCGGTGCAAACCACAAGGCTGAGAGGGCATAGGGCCCAATCCTTTGAACCTGTCAGTTAATGCTGGCGTAGGGAGCATGCCGCCTTTACAGGGGCGCTGTCTATGCACAGCGCCCCTTTTCTATGCCAAGGAGGCATGTGCAGTGATTGATTCGGAACAGCTTAAGCAACATATGGTCAAGGCCGTAGAGGAGATTCGAGCCACCAATCCGATGGCCGGCTCCATCACCAACACGGTGACGATCGACTTTGTCGCCAACGCGCAGCTCGCCGTGGGCGGTTCGGCCGCCATGGTCTATCTGCCCGACGAGGGCGAGGCGCTCGTTGCCGGCGGCGGCGCCATCTATCTCAACATGGGCACGCTCTTCCCCATCTACGAGCAGACGATTCCCCGCGCGGCCAAGGCGGCACACGACGCCGGCAAGCCCTGGGTGCTCGATCCGGTGGGTCTGGGCATCGGTAGCCTGCGCACCCAGCTGGTAAACGAGCTCAAGCAGTACAAGCCCGCCATCGTACGCGGCAACGCCTCCGAGATCATCGCACTCTCCGGCCTGTGGGGTCTTGAGGGCGAGTCGGCCGATCTGAGCCGCGTACGTGGTGTCGATACCACCGACACGGTCGACGCCGCCCGCGATGCCGCCGTGGCGCTCGCTCGCTACACCGGCGGCGCCGTTGTGGTCTCGGGCGAAGTCGACCTGATTACCGACGGCACGGCCGTGGCCAAATCCCACGGCGGCAGCCCGCTCATGTCCAAGATCACCGGCTGCGGTTGCTCGCAGGGCGGCGTGCTGGCCGTGTACGCCTGTGCTACCGATCCGTTTACGGCAGCAGTCTGCGGCACCGCCGTCTACAACGTTGCCGGCACGCGTGCCGCCGCCGTCGCCGATGCCCCGGCAAGCTTTAAGGTCGCCTTTATCGACGAGCTCTACCGCGCAACCGCCCAGGATATTGCCGACAACCGACTCGAGCTCGAGGAGGCATAAGCCATGTCCGAACCCGCAACCAATGCCGGCATGAACACGCTCGTCGCCGTGGCCATCGCCCCGTGCGGCACCGGCGATGAGCTGTCCGCCGAGGTCGCCGAGGTCGTGCGCGTCATTCGCGAGAGCGGCCTTCCCAACCGCACCACCTCGATGTTCACCGAGATCGAGGGCGACTGGGACGAGGTCATGCAGGTCGTGCGCGACGCAACCTTTGTGTTGGCGAGCAAGGGCATCCGCACCGAAGTCGTGCTCAAAGCCGATATTCGACCCGGATTTACCGACACCATGACCGGCAAGCTCGAGCGCATGGAAGCTCAGATCAAAAAGCAGGAGGAAACACGATGAGTATCCGCGACAACCTTGATATCTCGGCCTATCTGGTGCTCGGCCCCGAAAACACGCTCGGGCGCCCCGTGGGCGATGTGGTGGCCCAGGCACTCGACGCCGGCTTTACCTGCATCCAGGTGCGCTCCAAGGTGGCAAGCGCCCGCGAGATCATTGCGCTGACCGGCGACGCCGCGCAGGCAATCGCACAGGCCGGCAAGACCGGTCAGGTCGCTTTGCTGATTGACGACCGCCTGGACTGCGTACTCGCCGCGCGCGAGCAGGGCATTGCTGTCGACGGCGTGCACGTGGGTCAGAGCGACATTCCCGTCGAGGTCTGTCGCAAGCTGCTGGGGCCCAACGCCATCGTGGGCCTTTCCGCCCGTTGCGAGGAGATGCTCGAGTACGTCAAGACCGCCGACATGAGCCTAGTCGACTACCTGGGCATCGGCCCACTCCACGAGACCGAGACCAAGCGCGACTGCGGACGCGCGGCCGACGGCTCTATCATCACCAAGAGCTTTGAGGACCTGGCCGCCCTCCACGCGGCAAGCCCCGTGCCCATCGTGGTGGGCGGCGGCGTCAAGACGGCCGACCTGCCACAGCTCAAGGCCACCGGCGTCGACGGCTTTTTCGTGGTGAGCGCCGTCTGCAGCGCCGATGACCCCTACGCCGCGGCCAAGGAGCTCGTCGACACCTGGCAGCAGGCGTAAGTCTAGGCCGAGCAGCTGATTCGCAGCCTCATATCTTCAGCAATGGAAAGCGCATCCCAGTTTGAGCCTCCATTCCGGGATGTGCTTTCCGCCGAGATGGCGGCAGCAGCCTCTACCCTGCCAGATATGCCTCCAGTGCCGGCAAGGTCGCCTCCGCATCGCGGCGACCAATCTGGTAGATGCGCTCAAGTTCATCGGGCTCGCGACACAGCGACGGCACCTTCACCGATTCGCTCGGACGCACCACAAAGATCTCGCCGGCAGCCTCGCGACGTGCCAGGTCATCGAGCGTGGCATTGTAGACCTCATGCCGATGCTCAAGCGCTGCGACAAACTCCGGATAGTGACGGAACACGCGCCGCAGCATGGGCATCACGCTGTTGGGCTGCTTCACAAAGCCCGCCGGCTGCGTGAGTACCACGATATTGCGGTCATACCCCTGCGCAAACAGCCACGCGCTGGGAATAGAATCAGCCACGCCACCATCCAGATACTTATGCCCGTCAATAGCAACGGGACGCGTCGCCACGGGAATTGCCGACGACGCCCGAATCCACTCGATATCGCGCTCGTCGCCATACGGCAGATCGTGATAGACGGCCTTGCCCGTCTCGATATCGGTACACACGCACGTAAATCGCATGGGACAGGTGCGATACGCCTCTAAGTCGATAGGATCGCGCTCGATAGGCACCTCGTGATAAGCAAAGTCGGCATTGTACATATCGCCGGTTCGCAGCCAGCTGGTCACGCTCGCATAGCGCTTGTCGGCGCAATAGGCCTTGTTATAGCGAATGGCGCGGCCGATCTGGCGCGATTTAAAGTTGTAGCCAAACGCCGCGCCCGCCGAGACGCCCACCATATGGTCGCAGGTCAAACCGTGCTCCATCCAAACGTCGAGCACGCCCGCCGTATACATACCGCGGTAGCCGCCTCCCTCGAGCGCCAGCCCCACCGTGCGCGTCATATTTGACTGTGCCATGCGACCATCTCCGTTCCTGCGTTTTAAAACGGGACAAGTATACCCGTCAACATATATCGTCCCAGTCGCATTTTTATCGAACATCGCATCGTCGCGCTACCGCTTGTCGAATAATAGCCGCCCACAGCATGTGCACCCATATATAATTATGCACTATTGTTTACACTACTCAGCTGTTATCAACAGCGAACATTAGCCGACAAATTAACTCAACAACGCGGCAAGGCGGGGGCCTGGATACATGCAAAGCGCTGAGCAACGACGCGTGTACACAACGAGCTCGCCCGACGCAATCCGCCCCGACCTCAGAAAGTCGCTTAGAACATGGAAACTGTCAGCAATTACACCGAAACGCTCGAAAAGACCGTCCGCGACCTTCTCGAACGGCAGGAGGATCTGATCAGGACTGCCTTTACCGACCAGCTTACCGGGCTTGGCAACCGTGGCGGCTTTGCCCGTTCCCTCGAGGAGCTCTGGGAGCAGGACGCCCCCGTTACCATGGCGTTCATCGATATCGACAATCTCAAGCACTGCAACGACGTCTTTGGGCATGACGAGGGCAACCGCTATATCTTGCAGGTAAGTCTCTATCTTAAGCTGTATATGAAGGTGGGCGAAGCGGCGTTTCGCATAGGCGGCGACGAGTTTGCCATCCTATCTACGATTGCAACCGAGGACGACCTCGCCGAACGTCTGAAACACTGCCGAACGGTTCTGCTCAAAAACAACGATTCCGAGATGCCCCACTCGTTTAGCTACGGAGTGTCACATGCCGACCCCGCCCTGGGCGAAGCTTCCAATCGCATGACGCTCGATGCCGACCATCGCATGTACGACTACAAGCTACGTCATGCCATGCACCTCGATCGACGCAATATCACGCAAGTCCACGCCGACGACTTCGAAATAAGCGATCGTATTTTTGACGCCTTTTCGATGCTCAACGAGGGCCGTTATTTCTTTATCGAGAACTTGGACAAACATCGCACCCTTTGGTCACAAGGTGCCTTGCGCGATCTTGGCCTTCCCTCGGAGCACATAGACAACTGTCGCGATTACTGGAAAACGCGCGTCCATCCCGACGACCTTGAGGCCTGCATCAACGACATCGACCAAGTCTACAACGGCACCAAGCACCGTCGCGTCATGCAGTATCGTGTGCGCAACGCCGTCGGCGACTACGTCCTTTGCCGTGCTCGCGGGTTTCGTATCGACGGCGACGGAAATGTCCCCTCGCTCTATGTCGGCGAGCTCGTCAACCACTCACTTGCCGAAACCGTCGACGCTGCCACAGGCCTCGGAACGCAGCGCATGCTGGTCAACGCCATCGACGCCTGCCGCCGCGATCGTTGCGAGACAGGGCTTATAGCGGTGCGCGTTCGTGGCACGACAAAACTCAACGAGCTCTACGGGGCCGAGGCTGTCGACAACATGCTTGCCGAATACGCAGGCCGCATGCTGTCGATCACCCGCGGCAGGAGCCGGGTCTACCGTTCACGAAGCGTCCAGTTCGTCGTGCTCAGCAACGAACTAGACCACGAGGCATTCGAGCAACTGACCCGCCACCTTAAAGAAGCCGTTTTCGCTCCTGTTCGAATCGCAGGCGACACCATTACTCCCGTCTGCCTTGTCGTCCCGGCCTTTTACGAGCACTTAACCCATCAAGCGACCGCCGTTTTAGGCGAACTCGACCGTCGCCTTCGCACGGCCGGCGGGCTTGTTCCCAACGACAGCCTCCCCATACCCGAGGCGGAGCGCAAAAGCGCCATAGCTGAACGTATCGACTCGCTCACGGGCCTCTATCGACCCAGCGAGTTTATGCGGCGCGCCAACGCATTTCTCGAGGCAAGGCGCAACGGCACCTGGTGCATCGCCACAGTCGACATGGGCCACATGCGCCTGTTTAATGAATGGCACGGCCAGGCCGAGGGCGACCGCGTACTCGCCGATGTGGGCACGGTCCTCAAGGACATCGAGAATGCCGATATGGGCGTCGCAGGGTACTGGGGCCAAGATGACTTTTGTGTACTCATCCCCTTTAAGCACATCACCGTCCATCAAATCTACAACCGCGTTCGCGAGGCCGTAGCCAGACATGATGACGGCGTAGGTTTTTGGCCGTCCATGGGCGTTTACCCCATCGACTCCAATGAGGAAATCACCATCGATGCGCAGGCAAAGGCCATGTTTACCAATCGACGCGCAAAAAACGACTTTAAGGAGCGCATTGCTATTTTCCGCCCCGCGGAGTACGAGCGCGAAGTCGCGTTCCACCGCACGCTGACCGAATTCCAGTACGCGCTGTCAAATGGTCGCATCACGTACTATCTTCAGCCCCAGGTCGATATGGAAACCGGCGAGATTATTGGCGCCGAAGCACTCACCCGCTGGATTGACAAGGACGGCTCTCTCATTTCGCCCACAACGTTTATCCCCGCACTCGAGGAAAGCGGCTTTGTAGTGACGCTCGACAAGTACATTTGGCAGGGTGTCGCCATATGGCTTCGCGAGCGTCTCGATCGCCGTCTTCGCGTGGTTCCGGTCTCGCTTAATGTGTCGCGCGTGGATATCCTTGCCTGCGACGTTGCCGAACATATGGGGGCGCTCGCCGCCCAATACAACCTACCGCCCGAGCTCATGCGTATCGAGATCACCGAGACGGCTTATACGGGAGAATCCGAGGCCGTGGATAAGCTGACCGCAGATCTGCACACCCGCGGCTTCTCGACCTATATGGACGATTTTGGCACCGGTCAGTCCACGCTCGCGATGCTCAAGAACGTCAACGTCGACGTCATCAAGCTCGACCGCACCTTTGTGCCCACCGACCGCGATCAAGGCCGCAGCACGCAAATCATTTCATCGATGCTCGAAATGGCGCAGTCGCTCCATCTGCCCGTCGTGGTCGAAGGCGTCGAGACAAATGAGCAGGCAAACATGCTACGACAAATGGGCGCCCGCTACGCTCAGGGCTTCCTCTACTACCGCCCCATGCCTGCGAAGGATTTTGAGGCATTGCTCGATGGTGGCAATAACAACTGATACGCTCGCGCGCAAAACGCCACCGTCGAAGGGGGCATTTGTCTCCATTAGCTAACTTATATCCCCAATTCAAACCGAATTGGGGATATGATACAAACCGTTGTTCCGCCCAAGGAGGTTATCCATCATGAACGAGTCATATCGCCTGGGCGAGCAATCGATTATTGCCTATCTTCAGCGACTTGCGAACGGCGTCTCGACCGCCGAACTCGATGTTGCCGCGCTGCCTGCTGAGCTACGCGCCGTTGGTGAGCAACTGCAAAAGACGCATGCCATCCTGCAACAAGAGCGCCAGCTGCTTGAGCGCAACGCCTATATCGATCCGCTCACCAACTTGGGCAACCGCAACGGATTCGACCGTCACGTCGAGCAACTCTGGCGCAAAGGCGACCCCTTCACCTGCGCCTATATTGACATCGACCATCTCAAGCATTGCAACGATAGGTTTGGCCACGCCGAAGGCAATCGCTATATTCTGAGCATCTGCCGCACGCTCTCCGAAACCATGGAGCACGATGAGATGCTGTTCCGTATCGGTGGAGACGAGTTTGTGCTCATCTCGCCCTCCGCAAACGAGATTGAACTCGAGCAGCGCTTGGAGCAGGTACGTACCAGGCTGATCGAGGCGAGCTCAGGTGGCAAGGCGCCCATGATCGGCAGCTTTAGCTTTGGCTGCTCGCGCGTCGATCCACTTGCTGGCGACACGCGTCGCCAGATGACGATGGATGCCGATCGCAAGATGTATCGCTATAAGCTTATGCATCGTGTGCAGCAACCGAAAGACGATGACGCGCCGCAACGCCCAATCGTCGATCAGCTTCCCTGCAACGACCGGGTGTTCCAAGCGATCTCCATGAGCTCCGAGACGCGCTATCCGTTTATCCTCAATCTCGATACGGGAGAATCGCAATGGTCGGTTAACGCCGTGCGCGATTTTGACCTGCCCTCCCAGCACCCTTTTAACTCACTCGACATGTGGCTCGCCCGCGTTCATCCCGAGGACCGCGACAACGTACGTGCCGAGCTCGACATGGTGATAAACGGCACATGGCACTTCCACTACATGCAGTATCGCGTAATGGATGCCACCGGAAAATACGTGCTTTGCGACTGCACGGGCTACCGCTTGGACGGCACCGATACCGAGCCCGGCATGTATGTGGGCATTATCATCAACCGAAGCTTGGCAGATACGACCGATTCCGTGACCGGCTTGGGCGATATTCACGCCCTGGTCAACGCCATTGGAGAGATGCGCCGCGTGGCGCGCGAGGCAGGCTTTATTGCCATTAAGGTCGACGATATCGCCGAAGTCAATGCCCGCTTTGGATTCGATGCAGGCGACCGCGTGCTCGCCGAAAGCGCCGCCTGCCTCATGGACTGTTCGCGCGGCAAGGGTCGCTTGTTCCGCTCGACGGGACCAATGTTCGTGGCGCTTTTCGATGAGCTCGGCCCCGAGGCAATCGACGAGCTCGCAAACGAAATCGAACGATTCCTGGGTTCTCCCGTGCTCATCGGCTCGCTTGAATATCAGCCGCCCATTCGTGTGGCGACGCTTCATCTGGACGCTGTCAATCGACAGCCCGTTTCCATTTTGAACGAGCTCAAAGCGTTGCTCGGTAAAGCCGTGCAGGTGCCAGGTACCAAACTGGATTAGCACCGCGCCCGCACCGCCTCCCCCATCGTGCGATAATCCTCTGCAGAAGTCACCAACAGCAGAGGGAGTTTGTGATGAAGGTTCTTTTGGTCAATGGCAGTCCCAAGGCAAACGGCAATACCGCCCGCGCACTCGCCGAGGTCTCCGAGCAACTCAACGCCGAGGGCATCGATACCGAGGTGTTCCAGCTGGGCGCCAAGCCCATTCGCGACTGCATCGGTTGCGGCCAGTGCGGCAAGCTTGGCGGTCGCTGCACCTTTGACGACGACGTGGTGAACGAGCTCATCGCTGCCGCCGAGCAGGCAGATGGCTTTGTCTTTGGCTCCCCCGTCTACTATGCGCATCCCAGCGGACGCATCCTCTCAGCCCTCGATCGCGCCTTCTATGCAGGCGGGCATGCCTTTGAGCACAAGCCCGGCGCCGCGGTCGCCGTCGCCCGTCGCGGCGGCACGTCGACCACGTTCGATGTGCTCAACAAGTACTTCACCATTAAGCAAATGCCTGTGGTTGCCTCCACCTACTGGAACAACGTGTTTGGCCGCGTGCCCGGCGACGCCGATGGGGATGCCGAGGGCCTTGCCACCATGCGAAACATCGGCAAAAACATGGCCTGGCTCCTGCGCTGTATCGAGGCAGGACAGGCCGCCGGTATCAACGCACCCGAGGCAGATCGAGCAACGACCAACTTCATTCGATAGAGCGGCGGAGCATGAATATCCAGATTTTTGGAACCAAAAAGTCTTTCGATACCAAGAAGGCCCAGCGCTATTTTAAGGAGCGCCGCATTAAGGTGCAGTTTATTGACCTTAGGGAAAAGGAGATGAGCAAGGGCGAGCTCACGAGCGTGATGCAGGCGGTCGGCGGCATCGACAAGCTGCTCAACCCCAAGGCCAAGGACGAGGAGACGCTCGCGCTCATCCAGCACCTCACCCCTAGCCAGCGCTTCGACAAACTGCTCGAAAACCAGCAGGTTCTAGCCGAGCCCATCGTGCGCAACGGCAAAAAGGCCACCGTCGGTTATTGCCCCGATGTATGGGGAGCCTGGGAGTAGCCTGTGTTATTTGCCGGCGCGTGGGTATAAGAGCAGGCGTTTGGCATAAGATTCAACTGTAAGCCATGTCTAACAAAGGAGGGCACATGCCCAACAAACCCGTGAAGATCATCATGCTTACCGGATACCTCGGTGCCGGCAAGACCACGCTGCTCAACCACATCCTCGCTAACGACGGCGGCATCCGCGCCGCCGTGATCGTCAACGATATCGGCGAGATCAATGTCGACGCCAGCCTTATCGCCGACGGCGGCCTTTCCGAGACCGACGACCTCATCCCGCTCACCAACGGCTGCATCTGCTGCACGCTTTCGGACGACCTGGCCAACCAGCTGCAGGGCATTGCCGATTCGGGCAAGTTCGACTACATCATCATCGAGGCATCGGGTATTTGCGAGCCTATCCCCATCGCCTACACCATCTCGAGCTTCTGCGACGAGGCCAAGGTGGGCGGCGAGCCCAAGCTCGCGCTCGACAACATCGTGGCCGTGGTCGACTGCGCCCGCATGTACGACGAGTTCAACGGCGGTCGCGACCTGCTGGCTGAGGATATCGACGAGGACGACATCGAAAGCCTGCTCATCCAGCAAATCGAGTTCTGCTCCACGCTGATCCTTAACAAGACCGATACCGTAACGCCCGAGCAGATCGCCGAGCTCAAGGCCATCGTGCGCAGCCTGCAGAAGGACGCCGTGATCGTCGAGGCCCAAAACGGCGAGGTCCCCATGGAGGAGCTGCTCGATACCGACCGCTTCGACTTTATGCGCGCCTACAACTCCGCCGCCTGGATCGAGGCCATGGAGCATCCCGAGGAGCACGACGACCCTGAGGTGCTCGAGTACGACATCGAGACCTTTGTGTACTCGCGCCGCAAGCCGTTTGACCTGCAGAAGTTCACCGATTTTGTTGAGCAGGAGTGGCCCGACGAGGTCATCCGCGTCAAGGGTCCGCTGTGGCAGACCGGCGATCCGGACATGTGCTACATGTTCGAGCAGGCCGGCCACCAGATGCGCCTGATGGAGAACGGTCTGTTCGTTGACTCTGCGCCCGAGGGCGAGAAGCAGAAGATTATCGACGAGAACCCCGAGATCATGCAGATTTGGGACGACGAGACGGGCGACCGCATGACAAGCCTGTGCATCATCGGCCGTCACATGGACAAGGATGCGCTCATCGCCTCCCTCGATGCCTGCCTGACCGACTGGCACCGCGCCTAGGTTTATCCAAGCGGGCATTTTTCCGCCTACGTAACCGCCAAACCACCACGAAGGTGCCCTTCGTGGTGGTTTTTCGTTCTGAGCCAAGGAGATTCATGTTCAATATCGTGCTGTATGCGCCCGAGATTCCGGCCAATACGGGCAATATCGGCCGTACCTGCGTGGTCACCGGTGCCCATCTGCATCTGGTGGAGCCGCTGGGGTTTTCCCTCGATGACAAGACGGTACGTCGCGCCGGTCTGGGCTACTGGCAAAATTTGGACGTGACGACCTATGCCGGCTGGGAGGATTTCCTTGCGCGCAACGGCCTCTCCCCCGCCGATGGCCATCTGCATCTGCTGACCAAAAAGGCACGCCGCACCTATGCGCAAAGCACCTACCGCGACGGTGACTATTTGGTCTTTGGCAGCGAGAGCTCGGGCATTCCCGAGCCACTGCTTGCCGCGGCGCCCGAGCGCTGCGAGCGCATCCCGATGCTGCGCGATTGTGACTCACTCGATAACGCCGAGGCTTGGGAAGCTCACGAGGAATCGCTCGGACATACCGAGGACAGCCACGAGACCATCCTTCAGCAGGATATCTGCGGCAACTTCGTCAACCCGGACGACTACCGCATCAGCGCACTCAACCTCTCCAACAGCGCCGCCATCGTCCTCTACGAAGCCCTACGCCAAACAGGCTTTCCGGGAATGTGACAAAGGGACTGACCCTTTGTCACATTCAAGCGCCACGCCGACGGCACACACGCCTAATTGATGCTCTAGATAAAGAGCCATCACTTTTAATCAGAATTAACTAAAGTAAAATGAAGTTAAACGGCGGTGTGAAAGGAGAGCCTTGTGAAATATCTCGAGAACCCATTTACCCCCAGTTTTGGTGAGGTTCCTGCCCATCTCGCTGGCAGACAACAGATTATTCGGGATTTGGACCGTGCCTTCTTGAGCCAGCGCAGGCGCCCAGAATTAACATCGATCTTCTCAGGCGCGCGTGGAACCGGTAAAACCGCTCTCATGTCGTCGCTCGCGACAAGGGCGGAATCCCACGGCTGGATTGCCGTAAAGACGACCGCGCTCCCGGGAATGCTTGAGGAAATCGAGCTCGGGGCGAAACGTGCTGCCGGCCATCTTATCGACCCGTCCAACCACTTCGAAGTCACCGGTCTCGGAATTGCACCGCTCGGCAGCATCGAGGTCAATCGCGTTCACGATGCCTCAACCTGGCGTTATCGCATGAGCGACATCATCGACCAGCTCAACGAGGCGGGCACCGGTCTGCTCGTCACGGTTGACGAGGTGGACCCGACACTCAACGAGATGATTCAGCTCGCAGCGACGTATCAGCACTTTGTGACCGATGGGAAACGCGTCGCCCTGCTCATGGCGGGACTTCCCAACAACGTATCGACGCTACTGAACCACAAGACGGTCTCGTTCCTTCGCCGCGCCCAACAATATCATCTGGGCCGCATTGCCGACTATGACGTGCGCGAGGCCTTGATTCGCACAATCCAGGAAAACGATCGCCTGGCAGATGCTGAGGGAATCGATCGAGCCGTTCGCTCGATCTCTGGTTTTCCCTTCCTATTGCAACTCGTAGGCTACCGTGCCTGGGACCTCACAAGCGATTCGAAGGAGATCTCGTCACGCGACTTTGACCTGGGAATCAAAATCGCGCGCGACGAGATGGACGACCGAATCCTCGCGGCAACCTATCGGGAACTCACGGCAGAGGACAAGCGATTCCTCATCGCCATGCTCGATGACGAGGAAGAGTCCACCACCGCTGACCTTGTCGAGCGCCTTAAGCGTTCGCCGCAGCAGGTCTCCCGCTACCGACGCCGCATGATAGACGCCGGCATCATCGGGGAGCGAGGACGAGGGCTCGTCGCATTTGAATTGCCATTCTTCCGCGACTATCTCGCAGCTCAATGCGTGAAATAGAAGTCAATGCGACAAAGGGGTGCCCCTTTGTCGCATCGCCTATAGATAGCGGCCGGTAATGCTCTTGGAGCAGGCCGCGATGTCGCCTGGCGTACCGGCGCAGACGATTTGCCCGCCGGCGTCGCCACCGCCCGGGCCCATGTCGATCACGTAATCGGCGTTACGGATAAGGTCGAGATAGTGTTCGATCACGATAACCGTGGCGCCTTTGGCAACAAGGCCGTCGAACACATTCAGCAACACCTGAACATCGAGCGGATGCAGGCCAATCGTGGGCTCGTCAAATACGAATACGGCATCATCCTGCACGCGGCCCATCTCGCTCGCAAGCTTAAGGCGCTGCGCTTCACCGCCCGAAAGCGCCGGTGTGGGCTCGCCAAGCGTGAGATAACCCAGGCCCAGGTCGTGCAAGGTCTGCAAGCGCGTCTGAACCTTCTTGAGTCCCAGTGTGGCGTCGAGCGCCTCATCCACACTCATATCCATAAGCTGCGGCAACGTAAGCAGGCTCCCGTCCTTGCCCTCGCGATGGATATGCGAGGCGGATTCCGCGTAGCGAGAGCCGCGACATGCGGGACAGACGATCTCGACGTCGGGCAAAAACTGCACGTCGAGCGATATCGAGCCCGTGCCGTCACACGTAGGGCAGCGCAAGGCGCCGGTGTTGTAGCTAAAGGCGCCCGCCTTGTAGCCGGCTGCCTTGGCCTCGGGCGTACGGGCGAAAGCGCGGCGCAGCTCATCATGGATGTCGGCATAAGTCGCTACCGTCGAGCGCACGTTGGCGCCGATGGGCGTAGCGTCAATCAGGTTTGCGCGGGCAATACCCTCGGCATCGACCCAACGCACGTGCCCCGGCAGGCGCTCGCCAGCTGCCTGCGCCTTGAGTGCCGGGATGAGCGTCTCGAGCACCAACGTCGTCTTGCCCGAACCCGAAACACCCGTAACCGCAACCAAGCGACCGCGCGGGATATCGACTTCGAGCGGCTTGACGGTATGGATGGCATCGGTCGCCATGCGGATATGGCCCTGGTCGAACATTTCGTCGTCAGTCACCTGCGGACGCAAGCGCTTGGGCTCGGCGCGCAAAAACGGCGCGATGCGACTGCTCTGCGATTGCTCGACCTCGTCTACCGTACCAGCGGCGATCACATTGCCGCCGCCTGCTCCGGCAACGGGGCCCATCTCGACAAGATAGTCGGCTTCCGCCAGTACGCGCGTATCGTGGTCGACAACAACCACGGTGTTGCCGTCATCCACCAGATCGCGCATCACGCCCACCAGGCCGTCGACATTGGCAGGATGCAAGCCAATCGAGGGCTCGTCCAGTACATAGAGCACGCCCGTCGAGCGATTGCGCACCACGCGGGCGAGCTGGACGCGCTGGCGCTCACCCGTGGAGAGCGTGGCGCCGGCGCGGTCGAGCGAGAGATAGTCAAGCCCCAGGTCGACCAAGCGACGAGCCGTGCTCAAAAATGAATCGCAGATATCCACTGCCATGGGCTGCATCTCGGCCGGCAAGGATGCGGGCACCCCGTGCACCCACTCAATCGCCTCGCCCAATGTCATGGCCGCCGCCTGTGCCAGATTGATACCGCGTACCTGGGGCTGGCGTGCGGCCTCGGAGAGGCGCGTGCCGCCACAGTCACGGCATGGCCCCTCGCGCAGAAAGCGCGCAACGCGCTTGAGCCCCTTGTCGTCCTTAACCTTGGCAAGCACATTCTCCACGGTATAGACGGCGTTGTAATAGGTGAAGTCGAGCGGCGTGGCGCCCTCGCCGTTTTTGGGAACGTAGAGAATGTGCTTTTTGACCGCCGGACCATGGAACACGATGTCGCGCTCCTGAGGCGTGAGCTGGTTAAACGGCACGTCGGTGCGTACGCCCATCTCGCCGGCCACCTGCTTCATCAGATCCCACATGAGCGTGCCCCAGGGAAGGACCGCACCTTCGTTGATAGTCTTTGACTCGTCGGGCACCAGGCTCGCCTCGTCCACCTCGCGCATGACGCCGGTGCCACCGCAGGTGGGGCATGCACCACCGCTATTGAAAGCCAAATCCTCGGCACTCGGCGCGTAGAACTCGCGGCCGCATGTCGGACACGTGAGCGACAGGCCCGCAGCCACGTTAAGGCTCGGCTCCACACGCGCCCCGCAATGCGGGCACACGTGATGGGCACAGCGGCTGAAGAGCAAACGCAGGCTATTGTTGAGCTCGGTCATGGTGCCAAAGGTCGAGCGCACGCCCGGCACGCTCGGTCGCTGGTGCAGCGCGAGCGCCGCCGGCACGTGCAGTACCTCGTCCACCTGAGCGTGCTCGGCCTGCGTCAGGCGACGTCGAGTATAGGTGCTGAGCGCCTCCAGGTAACGACGCGAGCCCTCGGCATAAAGAACCCCCAGCGCCAGAGAGCTCTTGCCCGAACCTGACACGCCGGCAATACCCACGAGCTTTCCCAGCGGAATATCGATATCGATGTCCTTAAGGTTATGGACACGTGCGCCACGTACCTCGATAGCCTGCGGGCTCATCTTCTGTTCCGTCACCTTTATCACCCTACTCATGCCATATAACTCGATCGCGAATGTACGCGCCCAGCATGGGCACGGTAAACCGGACGAGGCCGTATCCGGCAGCTTCGATGACGCGCTCGCGAATCAGGCTTGCGCGATATTTACTCGCCCAGCTCTGGGTACGCTCGCAGCGCTCAATGATATCCGCCATGCGCGTCGGTTTGCCCTCTTCAACCGCCATGGCCTCGATAAAGAGGCGCTGTGGACTGCGCAGCCCGTAATACAGAGGCGCGTCAACCGCTTCGTAGAACTCGGAGACGGCATCCGCATGGCCATCCTCGACATCGCGCCTTTCGATGACCTGCGAGCTACGCCGGACAGCAGACCGCCACATGTAATATCCCACCAGCTGAACCATATAGGGATGCCCCATGCTCTTGTGCGCCGCAAGGTCCGCTGTCTCCGCGTCAACGTAAAGACCAGCGTCTTTGACCGTCTGGATATACGAATCGCGTACCTTGGGCAAAGATATCGCCTCCAGCGTACGCTGCTGGGCACGCCGCAAAAACGTCACGCTCGGCTCTTCGAGCAGATCGTCAACCATACTGGGCAAGCCAGCGAACACCAGCGCAAGACCGCGCTGGTCGCTATCGGGCAAGCCCGTGGCATCCTGGTCTCCGAGCAACTGCTGATAGAGAACGGCAAGGGCCGCCAGTTCCTCGATAGACGCCGATTGTGCCTCGTCAATCGCAAACAGTATGCCCTTGCCTGGACCGAGCTTCTTGAGGCGCTCGTTGACCAGCCCTCGCAACGTTTCGCCCTTTGCTCGCGCCGCCTCGACCGACATCCGGCCAAACGACGGACCGAACTCCATTGACGTCACAACGGGCTTATTCGAGCGAAGCGCGTCGGCTAAGCGGTCGCATAAGCCAAGCGAAGCGGAATCGGAGATAACCGCCCATCCGCGCTCGCTGGCTAGACGTTGCAGCTCCCGCAGGAGAACCGTTTTGCCGCAGCCGCGGTTTCCCGTAATGAGCATGAGCCTACCCGGCGCTCCGGCGCCGTTGTCGAGTCCTTCCTCAAAATCTTCGATGACCGACTCTCGACCGATGAGCATCGGAGGCCGCTTGCCTGCCGTTGGCTTAAAGGGATTTGGATTCATGTCGGCCTCCTCGGATCGGTAAATCCTGGTAACAGTTATACCAACTTATACCGAGTTATACCAACTGAATCTGACAAAGGGGCTGCCCCTCTGTCACATGTGGCCGAAAAACTCGGCGTCTGCTGCTCGCCAGGGGCGGAAGGTGGCGGGATCGATCTTTACGTGCGCCGCGGCGGGTACGTCGTACCATTTGACCGTGTAACCAGCGCCGTGAGAGCAAAAGACCGAGTCGGGCGTGTTGGGCAGATCGGCCTCGGGCTCATAGGCGGCCGTCTCGATTACGCGCTCGGCATCATGGCAAGCCGCATAGCCGGCGAACTCCAGGTACAGATGCCCGCGACCGCTCGTGTAGGCAGCTACCTCCAGGGCATAGTCCTGCACCTCGGATGCCGGCACGCGACCCACAAGCTTCGCCCGGTCCCCCGTCATCGTCGGTGGCTCGTACTCGGCACCCATGCGCGTGGCATCCGAGAGCGCCCGGCCCACGCACTCCCCCGGCACCTCGAGCTCAAAGTGGTACCACGGCTCCAACAGCACCGCCGCGCCAGCCTCACGCGCCTGCATGAGCCCCTGGCGAATCGCGCGGTACGTGGCCTGGCGAAAATCGCCGCCCTCGGTGTGTTTGGCATGCGCACGGCCGCCCGTGAGCGTAATGCGCACATCGGTGATGGGCGAGCCGGTCAGCACGCCCAGGTGATCGCGCTCCATGGCGTTGGTGAGTGCCAGACGCTGCCAGTTAAGATCGAGCTCATCGGTCGAGGTCACGGTGCCAAACTGCACGCCCGAACCCGCCGGCAACGGCTCCAGACGCAGATGCACCTCGGCATAGTGGCGCAGTGGCTCAAAGTGGCCCACGCCCTCGACCGGCTGCGAAATAGTCTCCTTATAGAGAATGCCGCCAGACTCAAACGCAACCGAAAGGCCAAAGCGATCGGCCAACACCCGCTGCACGACCTCGAGCTGCACCGCCCCCATAAGCTGCAGATGTATTTGTTCAAGATGGGTGTTCCAGCCTACGCCGAGCATGGGATCTTCGTCCGCCAACTCAGTCAGCGCTTTGAACACCGCGTGGACATCGTGTTCGCCCGGAAGCACCGTATAGGTGAGGACCGGCGCAATGACGGGCGCATCGCACGCGGGTTCCGCGCCCAGAGCGTCCCCTGGGCGAACGTGCGCAAGGCCCGTCACGGCACAAATGCCGCCAGCAGCAACTTCTTGGGCAAGCTCATACTTCTCGCCGTTATAGATGCGTACCTGATCGACCTTCTGCTCCCATGCCTCGGCACCGGAACGTCCGTTAATCACCTGTTTGGCATGCAGCGTGCCGCCGGTCACTTTAACCCAAGCCAAGCGCTCGCCGCGGTCCCCGCGGCTGACGCGATAGACGCGGGCGGCAAACTCCGGGAGCCACGCCTGTTCGCGCATCAGCGCGCATATACCATCCAACAGCTCGTCCACACCTTGGTCCTTGAGCGCCGAGCCGGCAAAGCAGGGAAAGAGCTTGCGCTCAGCAACCATGCGCGACAGCGTCGCGGAGGAAAGCTCACCCGCCTCAAGAAACTCCTCGAGCGCCGCTTCGTCCAACGCAGCAGCGTCCTCCTGAACGGCGCCACCCGCCAGCAGTTCGTTGGCATCCAGGCACCCCTCAGAAAGACGTTGCCCAAGTTGTGCCAGCAAAACATCGCGGCCGGGATTCTCCAAATCGATCTTGTTGATAAAGATGAACGTCGGGATGTCATAGCGCGCAAGCAGGCGCCACAGGGTTTCGGTGTGCCCCTGTACGCCATCGTTGGCGCCTACCACCAGAATCGCGTAGTCCAGGGCACGCAGCGTGCGCTCCGCCTCGGCAGAAAAATCGACATGGCCGGGAGCGTCCACGAGCATAACGTGGGTGTCACCATGGTCGAGCACAGCCTGCGACGAGAAGATCGTGATACCGCGCTCACGCTCAATCTCGTTCGTATCCAGATGCGAGTCGCCATCGTCAACGCGGCCGCGCTTGCGAATGCGGCCCGCGTTAAACAGCATGGCCTCGGCCAGCGTGGTCTTGCCGGCATCGACATGCGCCAAGATTCCAGCGACCGCTTGCTTCGACATGGCTCTCCTCTTATTGCAAGCCCATCGCACGCGGCAACGGGCACCCTCGTTCCACACTGGATGATACAATTTACGGGCCGGCGGGCGAAGCGGGCCCTATCCCCCGACCGAGCTCATCGCCCCGCGTTGCCGCGCGGCGATTTTCGTAGGTTCGCGCCTTGCGAAAGCCGGCTTGCAAATCAGCACAGCGAACGAAAATGACCCCACCTGGGCCAGTTTCGTTCGCATGAATTATTGATATGAGGCGTCGCTCTTACGCCTCGCGCAGCCAGTCAAACGCAACACGCGGCGTACCGTCCGACACATATACGATACCGGCGCGCTTAAACCCGGCCTTGGCAATGGCTCCCTGCATGGGCAGGTTGTCCTGATGTGTGTCGATGCGCAGGTGATCGGCACGCTCCTTGGCAAAGGCAAACATCGCGGCCGCGATACCGTGCACGGTGCCGTCGGATGCCACACGGTGCAGCACGGCGTACGGAGTGTCGCTACGCCATTGACCGTCCTCAATTACGTCATAGCACTCGTCCGGGCCCGGTAAAAAGGCAAACGTCGCCACCACGTGACCATCGACTTCGCACACATAGCTGCCACCGGCGGCGATATCGGCAGCCAGCTGCTCGGCAGAAGGCGTGCCCTCGGGCCACTGCGTGGCGTTGCCATGCGCGCGCATAAAGGCGCGGGCCGCGTCATAGATAGCCATGACGGCGGGAATGTCGGTATCGAGGGTTTTTCTGATCATCACGCGGCGACCTCACGTTTATTGGTATCACTTTGATTGAGCAATGATACCAACGTTTGGAGAGGGGCGCGAAGCAGATGGGGAGCAAAAAGCGAGCCGCCTGGTCAAAAGCCAAAAGCGAGTTTTTGGGCGCTGCCACGGGCGGCGATATGAGCGACCTGTTTGCACGCGAAGACGAGCGCCGCGACGCATTAGACGCCGAGCGCGATGAAGCCTGGCGCTACAAGTCGTGCGAGCGCAAAAACCGTTACGACACGCGCGCCGAGGCCGAGGCAGTTATGGCCGACTGCGAAAACCGCGGACGGCGCGGCCTTGCCTGCTACAAATGCGAATACTGCGGCGGATGGCATCTGACGTCGCACCCTTGGAAATAGGCTCCGCATCGGCACGGCGCTGGCGAAGCGCCGGCCATCGCACGCAAGCTACGGGCGCGGCGGCACCAAAACATCGTAGCGAACGGCCTTGCCCGCGAGCTGATAGCTCGGCTTAATGCCGGCAAGCAGCGGCCCCTTCACCGGCCGCTTGATAACGACCTTGCGCGGCCGCACCGCAAGCGCAGCTTCGACCAGCGTCTCCTCATCGGCACACGGTTGTTCCAGATGATGCAAGAGTTGGAACTTCTTTTTCACCGCCGCGCTCTTGGTGCGCCCGGGAAACATGGGGTCCAGATACGCCACGTCGGGGGCGGCAAGCTCGCCCCGCCCGATCAGCTCAGCCGTATGGCGAAGGCCGGTAATACTGTCCTCGCCCGCATGTAAGCGCATGCGCGCCACGGCTGTCGCAAGCGCCGGATCATCTGCCGCGCGGTCCAAGGCATCCTTGAGGAGCGCCGCAATCACGCAATCCTGCTCATACAAATCGACCGCAAAGCCCGCGGCCGCGAGCAGCAGCGAATCCTCGCCAAAGCCTGCCGTGGCGTCAATTGCCCACGGCCGCTCGATGCCTTTTGCACGCGCAGCCTTCACCAACAGCTCTTGCTGCAGACGGCCCTGCTTGAGTCGCGGCAGCATGCGGCCAAAATCGGCACGCAGCTCCATCGTGCCGTCGGTGAGCGTGAGGCCCTCGGGCTTCCCGGTCAGCTCAAGCCCCGCGGCCCGAGCAACAGAAAAGGGATCGACGACGCCCATGGGTACTCCTTAGCAAGCAAAACGAATACGTGGGCGCCGTTCATGACGACACCCAACCGTCCGCTATTGTCCCACATGTGACATGGCCCACAGCATCCCAATGCAAAGCACCGCCATCAATCCCGTGCACACGGCAGCGATCACGGAATCACTCATGCGCCTTCCCAACGACCGCGGCTCACGCACTTGCCCTGCTCCGTACATCATGGCTCCTCCTTGAGACCAGCTCCTTGTTACGACCTCATCATCGCAGCGCCGCACATGGGCTGCCATCGATTTGGCTTACGTCCAGCTTTCCTTTTTGAAAGGTTGGACCGTACAGGCAAGAGACGCTTTCAAACGCATGCATCGCCGCGTTGAACTACAATGTGCTTCACCATATGTGCAGTACATTGGGTGCGCCAAGTTGGCGTACTCGTATCGAAAGGACCAGCCATGAGCTTCACTCGCAAGACTCTCAAAATCCTTGCTCTCATCTACTTTGTTTTGGGCATCGCCAGCCTCGTCACCGCCGGCGTCGGTATCGCCACGGGCGGTCTCGATTCCACGTACGGTTCGTACGCCACGCTCGCAGCGGTCGTGCTTATCGCCAAGGGTCTCGTCGACCTTGCCGCAGGCGTCGCCGGTATCAAGGGCGCCAACAAGCCTTCGCAGGTGGACGGCGCGTTTAAGCTCGGTATTGTTGCCGCGGTCGCCACGCTTGCCCAAGCGGTGCTTACGCTTCCCGCGTTTGGCGGCGACGCCATCAACTTTGGCGCCTTTGTCGTCGTGGTGTACGACCTGTTCTTTGTTCAGCAGGCACACGCCGTTAAGGCCGAGAACAAGGACCGCCTGTAAGCGCCCGCTTCTCATAACCTCTGTTTCAGCCAAGCAACTAAAAAGGGCCGATCGCGCATCTCCGCGGTCGGCCCTTTACGTTTGCCCAGATAAAACCTGCCAAAATAAACCTGTCCCTTTTTGGTAGGTTAGTGGCGGTACTCGGCGATGATGAAGTCGATGTCGGTTTGAAGGGTGTCCAAATTTGCCAGGCGTTCTTTGTCGGAAGGGCGCGTACGGTAGTAGTACGGCGTCATCTGGAACACTGCCTCGATGTCGGCCTGGGTCTGAAGCGTAATATTCGCAGACACCCGCTGCATTCCGACTAACTCGAGCTCGGTGGTCTTCGACAGCTTCTCATCGTTAAGGTACGGCGTGTCGTAGAGCACCTCCTTAAGCCCAAAGAGATGACGGGCGCCCGGCACCACGGTGTAGAGCGAGCCCTCTGGCGCCAGCACGCGGGCAAATTCGCGCTCGTTAAAGGGAGCAAAGAGCTCGGTCACCATATCGAAGGTGCCATCGGCCACGGGGATGTCCTTCATGTTGGCCACGAAGTAGGTCGCATCGCCGCGCTTGGCGGCAAGGCGCACCATCTCTTTGCCCAGGTCAAAGCCGTAAGCATCCACGCCCGGCACCGCACCCATGGCGCTGGTGTAGTAGCCCTCGCCACAGCAAATATCGAGCAACGTCATGGGGCAGTTCGTAGACGCGGCACGTCCAGACACCCGCTCGCGCACCAGCTCGACCATCGCATCGCGCAACGGCGCATAATAACCGCGGTTCAGAAAGTCGCGACGGCTGCGTGCCTGCGACTTGGGATCGCCCATGGAGTCACCGCTCTTGGACGAGCGCAGCAGATATAGATAGCCCTCGCGCGCTCGGTCGAACCGGTGTCCGCCCGTGCACGCAGCACCGCGCTCGTCGTCCACCAACGGCTCATGGCAAACGGGACACAACAACATGGCAACTCCTTAGCGCGAACAACACAACGCCCACTATTGTCGCACGCCTCCCCCACCTAGTCATTGGAGACGTTCTTGAATGACCAGTCGTTTAAGAACGTCCCCAACGACTAGCCAATTAGGAGTATCATCGTCTGCGCAAATAAGCACGAAATAGCATGTTAGAGATTGAGAGCGCATGGCTGACACCGTATCTAAGCACATTGACATGACCACCGGCTCGCTGTGGCGCAATATTCCCCTGTTCGCCTTCCCCGTGGCCGCCACGAGCATCTTGGAGCAGCTGTCGAACCTCATCGCCACGGTCATTATCGGTAGCTTCTCGGGCGACCAGGGAACCCTCGCCATGGCGGCGGTCGGCTCCAATGTTCCGCTTACCAGTCTTATGCTCAACCTGTTTATTGGCATGTCGCTTGGCTCCAACGTGGTCATCGCCAACGCTATCGGCCGCAACGACCAAAACATGGTCAAACGCGCCGTCCATACCTCGATTTTAATGGCGCTCGTGGGCTTTGTCGTCATCGCGCTGGGCGAGATCTTTGCCGAGCCCATGCTCGCCGCCCTCAACGTTCCCTCCGAAACCATGCCACTCGCTTCGCTCTACCTGCGCGTTTTTTTGCTCAGCCTGCCCTCAATCTTGCTCTACAACTATGAGGCCGCGATCTTCCGCTCCGTCGGCATCTCCCGCATGCCGCTGCAGGCGCTTGCCGTGTCCACCGTCCTCAACATTGGCCTGGACCTCATCTTTGTCCCCGTACTCCACTGGGGCGTCGCGGGCGTCGCCATCGCCACCGCCATCGCCTACACCGTCAGCGCCGCTACGCTCTTTATCCGCCTGCTCAAGACCGACTCCGTCGTCCGCGTCACCCTACGCGACCTGGCTATCGACCCCGTCGCCCTCAAGCGCATCGTCAAGATCGGCCTGCCCGCCGGCATCCAAAGCGCCGTCTTTGCCGTCGCCAACATCATCATCCAGTCTGCCATCAACAGCCTGGGCACCGAAGTCATGGCGGCATCGAGCGCCGCCATGAGCCTGGAGTACGTGTGCTACAACCTGCTCAACAGCTTTAGCCAGGCTTGCACCACCTTTGTAGGACAAAATCACGGCGCCCGCCAGATCGACCGCTGCACCAAGACGCTCAAGGTCTGCCTGGTCGAAGGCGGTATCGTTGCACTCACCACGATCATCGTTATTGTCGGCCTAGGACGCGAGATCTTGTCGCTCTTTAACAGCGATCCCAACATCGTCTCGATCGGCTATATCCGCGTGTGTTCGATCTTCCCGGCGTACGCCTTTAGCATGTTCTACGAAAACATGTCAGGCTACCTGCGCGGCTTTGGCATCTCGCTCACGCCCGCCCTCATCACCATGATCTGCGTCTGCGGCATCCGCTTCTATTGGGTGTTCTGCGTGTTCCCGCACTTTCGCACCTTTGCGAACATCATGATGGTCTACCCCATCAGCCTGGGCACCACGGCGTTCTTTATGGTCGTGGCGGTGCTACTCTGCCACCCGGCACGCACCTATCGTGTCACCCAAGCCAAAGCGACAGCCCGCTAAACACAGCACTCAACGCCACGCCAGTCATTAATTGACAATATGCGAGCTCATATAGTCGATAAAGCGCCTCGTGGCGATGGGCATGGTGTCCCAGCTGCGCCAGGCAGCCACCACATCGCGTGAGGGAGCATGCACGATGGGCCGCACACGAATATCGGCTTGCATGCCCTCTACAGTACGACGGTAGAGCATGCTCACGCCCAGGCCCTCCTCCACCATCGCCATGATGGTGTAGTCGTCGGTCACCTCACTCGTCACGTGCGGCGACAGGCCATACGCCGCGAATGCATCGAGCACCAGGCTCTGTTCGCCCTCATCCAGCAGCACAAACGGCTCGGACGCTAGGTCGGCGAGTGTCACCTTTTCCTTTGCCGTCAGCGGATGCGCGGCCGGCAACAATGCTACCAACTCGTCGTGATAGACCACACGCTTCTCGAGCCCAGCGGTAAATCCGCGCGCCGTAAAGCAAAAGTCAACCACGCCATCGTGCACCCATTAAGCGTTGCGCGTGTAATCGCCCTGCTTGAGGGTAAAGCGTACGCCCGGGTGCAGCGCACCAAAGTCGCGAATCACGCGCGGCAATACGGTGCGGCTCACGTTGGTAAACGTCGCGATACGAATATCCGTCGAGGAGAGCCCCAGCAACTCCTGACGTTTGCCCTCAAGCTCGGCCTCGGCAGTTACGATCTGTCGCAGATACGGCAGGTACTGCTTGCCGTCGCGCGTAAGCGACACGCCCTGCTTGCCGCGCTCGATAATCGTAGTGCCCAGCTCGCGCTCGAGTGCCTTGACGGCCTGGCTCACCGCACTTTGTGTATAGCCCAGCTCATCGGCCGCGCCCTTAAGGCTGCCGCGATCGACTACCATACAAACAATCTGATACCGCGATGCCATCGTGCCTCCACATCGATGTAGCTATAAAACGTTTTGCCAGGGCTTTTTCTGCCAACATTAGTATTTCTTAATCATACTGAAGATACATTCGCTTTACTACATCCACATCTGGGAGCAGAATCCTTGTTACGAAACCGTTCCGTAACAAAAGGAGTCCCATGGATCGCAAAAAAGCAATCGCGCTCTCATTTTCCGTTCCCGTCGCATGGGGCTTTTCGTATCCCCTCATGAAGATCGGCATGGACAGCATGAACGCCACGAGCATCGTCGCGCTACGCTGCATCATCGCCTTTGTGGCCTGCCTGCTGCTCTTCCACAAACGCGCGTTCCGCATCAACCGCGACCTTATGGTTCGCGCCGCTATCATCGGCGCCATCATGGCAACCGAGCTCACCTGCATGTGCCTGGGCTCCAGCCTCACCTCTGCCTCCACTGCCGGCTTTTTGCAGAGCCTGACGGTCGTGATCGTGCCGTTTGCCAACGCAGCTCTGCTGCGTCGCGCCCCCGAGCGCAAGGTGCTCGTCGGCACCGCCATCGTCACCTGCGGCATGCTGCTGCTCTCGGGCGCCGACTTCACCAGCCTGAACCCGGGCGCGCTCATCATGCTGCTCTCCGCCTTTGTCTACGCCGGACACATCATTGTGGCGAAGCGCTTTGTCGAAGATGTCGACCCGCTGGCTCTGGGCGTTTGGCAGCTGGGCTTTGGCAGCCTGTTCTCGGGCATCGCGGCATTCACCTTTGGCGGTTTCACGCTTCCCGGCACGCCGGGCGAGGTCGCGGTCGTCGTCGCACTCGCACTCATCTGCTCTGCCTATGGCTTTATCACCCAGACGCTCGTGCAGCCCCACGTGCCCGCCGAGACCACCGGCTTTGCCTTCTCGCTCGAGCCGGTCTGCTCCGCCGTCTTCTCGTTCGTCCTGGTCGGCGAGGTCCTGAGCCCCATCGCCTTCTTTGGCGCCGCCCTCATCCTCACCGGCGTCATGGTGGCAACCGTCGAGCTTCCGCGCCTTCGCGCACATGGACAGGCTCGCATGGCAGGAGCGCCCGAGCGCGTCTCGTAGACCCCACTCTTCATACAGCCGCGGCATAAAGGTCTCCGGTACGCCTTTACAATAGATGCCGACATAGCATCTGCCATAAAGGAGTTCCATGGACACCGCAACGCGCGACCGCAACATAGCAACTTGGTTGGGCGATGCGCCGCAGCCGGTACGTGACACGACGAACCAGCTGCTCGAGCGCATCGCCCTTTTGCGTGCCGAGCAGACCATCTACCCGGCACAAGACGACATCCTCAATGCCCTTGCCTACACGCCGGCAGACCAGGTCAAGGTTGTCATCTTGGGTCAAGACCCCTATCACGGGCCCAACCAGGCCATGGGGCTGTCGTTCTCGGTCCCCGCGACGCAAACCAAACTGCCGCCGAGCCTGCGCAACATCTATAAGGAACTCAACGCCGACCTAGGCTGCCCCATTCCCGCCACGGGAGACCTAACCCCCTGGGCGCAACAGGGCGTCCTACTCCTCAACACGACGCTCACCGTGCGCGAGCATGCCGCCAACTCGCACGCCAAGCTGGGCTGGAGCACGCTCACCGACTACGTTATCGAACGCTGCTGTCTGCTGCCCCAACCGGTAGTCTTTTTGGCATGGGGCCGCTTTGCCCAGCAGATGGTCGAAGGAAAGCTCGCCGCGACCGGCGCGGGCAAGGCAAGCGGCAAGTTCTGCCTTGCCTCTACGCATCCCTCACCGCTTTCGGCCAACCGTGCCACGGCAGAACTCCCCGCTTTTATGGGGTCGCGCCCCTTCTCGGCAGCCAATCGGCTACTCGAACAGCACGGCTCGACCCCCGTCAACTGGACTTGCCTCGGCTAAAAACCGATACATCAAAAACGCGCCCGACGGCTTTCCATCGGGCGCGTTTCCTATTCGGGCCAAATAAATTGTGTGCGGCCGGCCTCGCCGCCATCGATCAGCAGGCTCTGCCCGGTCATAAACCGGTTGGTCACGCCCACAAAGTAGATCCACTCGGCGATCTCTTGGGCGGTAGCCCAGCGCTTAAGCGGCGTGAGCTCCATAATCTGGTTCCACAGGTGCTCGTCTTCCATCACGCAACGGTTGAGCGGCGTGATAACGCCACCCGGGTCCACACTGTTGGCGATGGCCTGCGGTGCCAGGCGGTTTGCAAGGTTTTTGGTGTAGGCGATAACGCCGCCCTTGCTGGCAGCATAGGCGGGAAACTCCGATCCCGTATGCCCGCTCGCCGATCCCACGTTGACCACGGATTTGATAGCCGGCGCCGGCTTGGCAGCAAGCCCCTCCCCCACAAAGGCGTAGCGCTCGGTCACGTTGATGGTGCCACACAGGTTGGCGGCGATATCGTCGGCCGAATCCTGCGTACCGGCAACGTTCACGATTACCTGGGGTTCAAGGTCACCTGGAAACGAGTCCGGTTCGCGGACATCAACAATCAGATGGCGGTAGCGCTCGTGTTCGATCGCCGCCGGCAGCAGATCAAAGCCCACGACCTCGTGGCCCTCGTTCAAAAAACGCTGCACACACGCGGCTCCGATACCGCCCGAAGCGCCCGTAATCAAAACCCGCATACTTGCTCCTTAGGCGGTTGCGTAACGCTCGAGATACTCAGCGCCTACATTCTCACGCTCCCAGCCACGCACGACCTTGTAGCCCACGGGGCTCAGGAAGACCTCGCACAGCAGCTCGGCGACAGCGCCGGTCAGCGAGCACATAAGGACCTGTACCCAAGTCCAACCAAAGAACGTGTGGCTCACCACAATGGCAAAGACCAGGTTGTCGATAAACTGGCCAACACCCGTGGATACATAGGAGCGGAAGGCAAAGCTCGCAAAGTTATTCTTTTTGAGCATGCGGCCGAGCGACTGGTTGAGCGTGGAGTTAACCACGGCAGAGACGAGCATTGCCAGCGAAGAGCCCAGCACCACGTACCAGGTGCCACCGATGGTGGCGTTAAGGGCAGTGTTGACCTCGATCATGCCGGTGTCGTAGTAGGCGCCCCACATACCGGGCGTGAGCGAGCATGCCCAAAAGCACAGGCTCACGGCCAGGTTGACCAGCAGCGCGAGGATAGAGATTTTGATGGATGCCTTGGCGCCAAAGCGCTTGCAGATCATGTCCTGGCACAAAAACGAAACCCAGCTCACCACAAAGCCGCAATCGAGTGCCAGATACGGCAGGCTGATAAGCTCTTTGTTGGCCAGCAGGTTCATCATGATGACACTCACGAAAAACAGCGAAACCGTTGCCGCGGGAATGCTCCGCAACAGGACCTTGTAGTCCTCCATGACCTTCTTGATCATTATGTACTCCTTTGGTTTTAGGTTTAACGAGCAGGATATCGGACCCGAACTGCTCGGACGTCACGGTCTTGAGACGACGGTGGGTATGATAGCCGCTCACACGGCATCAGGCAAGCAAACGGCGCGGCGGCCCCACAGGGCCACCGCGCCGATGCGTTAAAAGGCTACGTTGCCAAACTCCGACAGGATAAGGTCGGGGTTGTGGTCGGTAGCCCAGTCCACGTTCCACGGGCTCGTAAACAGCAGCAGCTTGCCGCCGCGCATATCCTCGACGCGCAGGGTGTCGCGCGTGAGCGAAAGGCCCGGGATGTCGATGGTGTCGGGGTCGTTCTGGATCCAGCGAATGTCCGTATAGGGCAGCGGCTGGCGACGAACCTCAACACGGTACTCGGCCTTGAGGCGGCGCTCGAGCACCTCAAACTGCAGCACGCCGACCACGCCCACGATGACGCTCTCCATGCCGGCACCCAGCTCGCGGAAGATCTGGATGGCGCCCTCCTGGGCAAGCTCCTCCATGCCCTTCACAAATTGCTTGCGCTTGAGCGTGTCGACCTGCGTAATGCGAGCGAACATCTCGGGGGCAAACGTCGGGATCTGCGGATACTGCACGTGGCGCTTGCCGGAGCACACAGTGTCGCCGATGCTAAAGATACCCGGATCGAACAGGCCCACGATATCGCCCGCGTACGCCTCGTCCACGATGGCGCGGTCGTCGGCCATCATCGAGGTGCCCGTCGCCAGCTTGAGCTTGCGGTTGCCCTGCACGTGGAAGGCGTCCATGCCGCGCTCGAACTTGCCCGAGCAAATGCGCACAAAGGCGATGCGGTCGCGGTGGTTCTTGTCCATGTTGGCCTGAATCTTAAACACAAAGCCGCTAAAGTCGTCACGGCAGGGATCGACCGGCTCGCTGGTGAGCGTATCGGTATAGGCGCGCGGCGTCGGGGCCAGACGCAGGAACTCCTTGAGGAAGGGCTCCACGCCAAAGTTGGTAAGCGCCGAGCCAAAGAACGCCGGGCTCAGCTTGCCGCAGGCCACGGCATCCAAGTCGAGTTCGTCGCCGGCGCCATCGAGCAGCTCGATGTCGTCCATCAGGTTCTTATGGTTCTCTTCGCCGATGAGCTCGTCCATGGCGGGATCGCCCAGCTCAGCCTCGACCTCGGCGACCTTCTTGGTGGCGTTGGCGTGGCCGTCGCCCTCAAAGGCGATAACGCGACGGGTCTGGCGGTCGAACACGCCGCGGAAGTTGCGGCCGCTGCCGATCGGCCAGTTCATGGGATACGTATTGATGCCCAGGACGTTCTCGATCTCTTCCATGAGCTCAAACGGATCACGAGCCTCGTGGTCGAGCTTATTCACAAAGGTGAAGATGGGAATATGGCGCAGCGTACAGACCTTAAAGAGCTTTTTGGTCTGGGCCTCGACGCCCTTAGCGCCGTCGATGACCATGACCGCGGCGTCAGCAGCCATAAGGGTACGGTAGGTATCCTCCGAGAAGTCCTGGTGGCCGGGGGTATCGAGGATGTTGACGCAGGCGCCGTTATAGGTGAACTGCAGCACCGAGGAGGTAACGGAGATACCGCGCTCCTTCTCGATGTCCATCCAGTCCGAGACGGCGTGCTTGGCCGAGCTCTTGCCCTTGACCGAGCCGGCAGTCTGGATGCTGCCGGTATAGAGCAGCAGCTTCTCGGTAAGCGTGGTCTTACCAGCGTCCGGGTGGCTGATGATCGCGAATGTGCGGCGCGACGAGATTTCATCCGACAGGCTTGCCATGCGGATCCTTTCTTGCATTGAGTGCATTACGTCGATGTAACCGCCCTATTGTAGCCGCGAAATCCCGCTCTAGGGCACCTATCAGGACAAATTCATCAGTTGGGGCCTGGGTAGCCGACCCAATCCGTATTTGCCTCTTGCATAACTGTGCATAGTGTATATATACTGTGCTTACCGGTTATATACACGTGTAGCCCAACAGCTAAGGAGCCGCTGTGGACATCATCCTATCCAATTCGAGCGACAAGCCCATCTACGAGCAGATAACCTCGCAAGTCAAAGCTCAGATCTTATCGGGCACGCTCACTGCGGGAGCCAAACTCCCCAGCATCCGTGCACTCGCGAGCGATCTTGGCGTGAGCGTCATCACCACCAAGCGCGCCTACGCCGACCTGGAGCAGCTCGGGTTTATCTGCACCGTGCAGGGCAAGGGCTGTTTTGTCGCCGAGGGCAACCAAGAACTCTTGCGTGAAAACCAGCTCTGCCATATCGAAGAGCTGCTTGCGAAAGCGGCAAGCCAAGCCGAAGCCTTGGGCGTCACACGCGACAAGCTGCACGAAATGCTCGACCTGGTAGCCCCCGAAACCATGCAGTAGCCATCTGCAAGAAAGGCTATACCATGCAAAACTTGCTAGAACTAAAAGGCATCTCACGCCGTATGAGCGACCGTTTTTCGCTGCGTGATGTCACGCTCGCTGTGGAGCCCGGCCAGATCGTTGGCTTTGTGGGCGCAAATGGCGCCGGCAAGACGACGACCATTCGCGCCGCGCTTGGGCTTATAAAGCCCGATGCCGGCGAGGTGCATCTGCTTGGACAGCGCTGCGACGCCAACGCGCCCGACGAGACGCAGCGCCACCTGCGCTCCCGCATCGGGCTTGCCCTGGACACGTGTCCCTTCCCCTCCACGCTCAAGGTGGGCCAGGTCGAGAAGCTCGTAGGCCCGGCATACCCCACGTGGAGCTGCGAAACGTTCGCCGGATTCATCGACCGATTTGGCCTCGACCCCAAGACGAAGGTCAAGGACCTCTCCCGCGGCATGGGCATGAAGCTGCAGCTCGCCTGTGCGCTCAGCCACAATGCCAAGCTGCTCGTTTTGGACGAAGCCACCGCGGGCCTCGATCCCATGGCGCGCGAGGAACTGCTCGACGAGTTGCTTGCCTTTGTCGCCGACGGCCAGCACAGCGTGCTGCTCTCGAGCCACATTACGTCCGACCTCGATCGCGCCGCCGACCGCGTCATCTGCATCGATAACGGTTCGATTGTGTTTGACCTGCCGCGCGAGGACATTACCGACCGAGCCGGCATCGCCCACTGCACCCAAGCACAGGCCGCAGAGCTTATGGCTTGCGTCGAAGGCGCCCGTGCCGCCCACCACGCCTATAGCGTGGACGTGCTCGTGCCCAACCGTCGCGATGTGCTCGAGGCCTTCCCCGAGATTCCCTGCGACCGGGCAACCATTGATGACTATCTTCGCCTCACGCTGAAAGGGGCTTCGAAATGAAACGCGCCTTTATGTCTGAGCTCGCCATCGTCCGCACGCTTGTCCCGAGCATCGCGGGCGTCGGCCTGTTCATCTTCGTCGTACTGACCCTCGTCAACGCATCGGACGGTGACTCTGGCATGAGTGCCGGCGCCTGCGCGGTCAGCGCCATGTCGCCCATCGTGGTCATGAACTCGCTGGCCGGCTACGACAATCAAAACGGATGGGAGCGCTATCGGGCAACGCTGCCCATCTCGCGCAAAGACATCATCTGTGCACGCTACCTGAGCATCATTGTCTTCTCGGCCGTCATGGCGTGCGCCGCCGCGCTTTTGAGCATCGTCTCCATCCCGCTCTTCAACAGCGCGGGTATTCCCTCGACGGGACAGACCGTCTTTGAGACCACAATAGCCTCCGCCGCATCGATGCTCATCTCCCTCATGATGGTGTTTTTGGCACAGCCGCTGTTCTTTCGATTTGGACACATGGAGGCGCTGCGCCTTTCCGTCGGCCTGTTTGCCCTGCTCGGGTGCCTTGCCATGGCAGCGCTGAGCTCCTCCAACCCCATCAGCAACTGGCTCATGTCGATTGCTGGGGCGAATCCCGATCCTGCCGTCCTCGGCTGCCTGTGCGCAGGAATCGCCGTACTGGCCCTCGTGCTATGCGCACTTAGCTGCATCGTCAGCACCAGAGTCTATCGAGCACGCGACCTGTAGGCAAGTGAATCTCGACCCGCGCAGACCGCAATCGGTCGCAATCGCCCATCCGCAAATCCATGGCAAACGGCATGTCCCCGGCGTGCGCCACCGTACTACTTGCGCAGCGGCTTGGGCAGCGGAATGCCGGCGGCGATGACGGCCGCGATGATCATGCAAACGATACCCTTGAGTGGGAAGCACATGAGCAGCAGGCCCACAACCATAACAGGCTGGCGCATAACGGCGCCCATCGTCGATGCCGTGCAGACGGCGACGCAAAAGACCGGATCTGCGCCGGTGAGGATGGCAAGGCCGTAGCCCAGGCTTACGCCCGAGAAGATAACCGGGAAGAAGTGGCCGCCGCGCCAGCCCATGTTGATGAGGGCGGGTGTCAGCATGGCCTTGAGAAGACCGGTCGCGATGAGCACACCGGCGGGGATGGTGAGGTAGGTCTCCATAAGTACGTCGGCCTGGGTCTCACCGGCAAACATGGTATAAGGCAGAACTGTGCCGCAGATGGCGAGCGCCAGACCAGCCAGCATGGCCTTGACGACGGGGCGCTCCCCTATTGCATGGGACAGCGCCTCACTTGCATGCTCGGAGACAAAGTACAGCCAACCGCATACGGTGCCGACCAACGCCAGCGGAATGAGCCAGACAAGTTCCAGGTTACCCACCTGGGCGGCCTCGAACCTGGGCATGCCCATGCCGCCGCCCATAAGCTGGCCGAGCAGCAGATAGGTGCCCAGACCGCCGGCAATCGCGATGCCGTAGACCACGGTCTTTTGCGCCTTGGGCAGCTTGATGGTGATCTCATCGGACGCGGAGTCCTCGCCAGCGCCCTGGCCGTCGGCGCTACCGGCGAGCGGCGCCACAAAGCCAAACACGGGCGCGGTAAAGAGCGCCGTCAGGGCAGCCTGGGTGCCCAGCAGCGTGAGCTCCCTAAACTCGGCGCCAAAGCGACGCATGCGTTCGCCGACCCAGCTGCACAGACCCGCGATAACTCCGGTCAGGCCGGCCTCCGGTCCAATACTTCCGCCAAACAGCAGCGGCAGCAATGCCGCAAGCGAAAGCTTGCCGAGGTTGTCGTACGGGTAGCGACCGTCTTGTTTAACCTTGGCCATCACCTGGTTGAGGTCATCGGTCTTGGTGCCCGTAATCTTTTCGTACAGACCGATCAGCAGGCCGCCCAGCAAGCAGACAAAAAACGGGTACGGCAGAAAACCGAACGGGCCGCTCGCGAGCTCAGGCGAAGCGACGCCCAGCACGTGCGGAATCTCGGTCCATAGATAGTCGACACCGTGCTCCATCGCAAAAAAGAACAGCCAGACCGCGGCGCCTGCGAACGCACCGGTCACGGCAACGCTAACTAAAAACAGCGCACGGTTTTTGGGTTTTGCAAGACTATCCATCGGGACCTCCCGTGGTCAAATTCGGCAAAGATACGTTTTATTGTAGAGCGAGCGTTACCCGAACGAGCCAACCGTCTGCGCCGCAAACGGCACCATTGGGAGTCATAGTGGGGCAGGCTCAAGACTTATCCGTTGATAATCGAGGCAATCTCGCGCAAATCGTCGGCAAAGTAGATGCCGTGCTGGCGCCTCGGGCTCGAAAGCCCTTTATCAATCATGTGCTCGAGCAACGCCTTAAGATCGTTGTAGTAGCCCCCAAGGTTGTACAGAATGCACGGCGCATCGAGATGCCCCAACGACACGGCGGACATGGCCTCGGCAATCTCCTCGAGCGTACCCGTCCCACCGGGAAAGGCGATGAACGCGTCACCGAGCTCAATCATCTTGGCCTTGCGTTCGGCCATGTCACTCGTCACGATGAGGTCGTCGATACCGTCATGTTGAAACTCGGCCTCGATAAAAAAGCTCGGTTCAACACCCGTCACGTGTCCACCTGCCTCGAGTACGCTATCGGCGAGCGCACCCATCAGACCCGACTTGGACCCGCCGTATACCAACGCGTGTCCGTTAGCGCCAATCCAGTCGCCCAGCTCCTGCACCGCGGGCAGAAACGCCGGGTCATTGCCGACGCTGGCACCCAGGTATACCGTGATATTCATATTCAGTCCCCCTCGTCGTGACGCGCGGCGCCCGTTCTAGCGTTGGCGTCGGCGATATTCGCGCACACGGCGCGATAGGTCGGCAAGCTCGTCACGATCGAGCTCTTCCAAATGCTCCAGATCATCCATAAAGCGCGCCATGGTGTCCTTTTGGCGCATCTTGATGAGCGTGTTGCAGTAGTTCACCGCCACGCCCGTGAGCATGGCGATGTAGAAGATGCTGATGACGCTCAAAACGACGGTGATAGCGCGGGCAACCGGCTTCTCGGCCGGGATATCACCGAAGCCGATCGTCGATACGGTCTCAAAGCTAAACCAGAGGCCGTCGCCAAACGTAAGGGTCGTGGGCTCGGACAGCCAGACGGCCGTTGAGCACAGCAGATAGAAGACGAGAAACAGGCCCGTGATGCGTGCAAAGCCAGCCTGGCGCAACACGTCGGCAAGCGTCCTCAACTTGTTCATCGCGACCCCTTTTCCAGACGCCCAATCACATTCGCTCGTTATTGTCCCACACCCGGCAGTTGGGGACGTTCCCTTTCTGCCGGCAGAAAGGGACTGTCCCCAACTGCCGGGAGTGACCGTTTAGCGGTGCGGCGGCTGAATGGGCAGGCTGAGCTGGTATCCTTATGCGAAACTGTCTCAACTCGATAGGATTTCATGTGAAACCTTCCGCCATCCTTCGTTTGGCTCTATATCGCACCCTAGCCGTCGCGGTTGCCGTACTCACCGTACTGAGCGCCGTCATGCCTGCCCCCGCCTTTGCCGCCGACTCCGACCACCAGGTCAAGACGGTCCGCGTTGGCTGGCTCGTCAACAACAAAGGCTTCCAGGAAGGCACGCCGGGCGAGCGCCTCTCGGGATGGGGCTACGAGTACCTCCAGACCCTCTCGTATTACACAAAGGGCTGGCAATACGAATACGTTAGCGGCACCTTCTCCGAGCTTATGGACATGCTCGAGGCAGGCGAAATCGACCTCATGCCCAACATCTCGTATTCGGCAGAACGCGAGCAGAAGCTGCTCTTTTCCTCAAATCCCGAGGGCACCGAGCGCTACTATATCTACGCCAGGCCCGACCGCGACGATCTAGCCAAGGGTGACCCTCAGGCGCTCCAAGGCCTCACCATCGGCTGCAACTCTGGCGTTATGCAAACTATCGTCGGCCAGCAGTGGCTCGCCAACGAAGACGTTACCTGCACCTATAAAGAAATCGACACCGGCAGCGCCCTCTTTGAGGCGCTTGCAGACGGCGAGGTCGACGCCGTCATCATGAACGACACCATTTCGTCGCCCGATGCGTCACCCATGTTCTACGTAGGCTCGAGCGACTACTATTTTGCCGTTCCCAAAAGCCGCCCTGACCTGATGAACGACATCAACGCCGCCATGACGACCATCGCCCGCGATAACCCGCGCTATAACGAGGAAGTCAAAACGAGTTACTCGACCCAAAACAGTGGCTCGTCATCGCTCACCGGCACCGAGACCACCTGGCTCAAAGAAAACGGCAATACCATCACGCTCGGCTATCTTAAAAACCAACTTCCCTACTGTACGCAAAATGACGACGGCGAGATGGAAGGGTCGCTCGCCTCGCTTGCAACGACGTTGCACGACAAGTTTGACATTACGGTCAAAACAATCGCACTCTCGAACAACAAGCAAATGATCAAAGCCCTTTCCAACGGAACCATCGATGTCGCCCTGCCGTTGTTTCGCGACTACTGGCTCGCCGAGCAGACAGGGGTCATCCAGTCAAACTCGATGGGAACGGTTTCGCTGACCGCCATTCACAATGGCAAAAACCTGAACAGCGACCTTAAGAACATCGCTTGTACAAAGAGCACAATCGTTAACCGTTTTGAGCTCGAAAGTCTCTTTCCGAACGCAACGGTAACCGAGTATTCGAATGACGGCGAGGTGCTCAAAGCCCTCGATGAGGGGAAGGCACGTTGCATCATTGTCCCCAGCACGCGCCTGGAAACTCTCCGCGACATCTACGACATCGAGGATTTCGAAACACAGGAACTCACCAACACGGCACAACTATCGTGTTTAATTTCGCGCGGCAAGCCCGAGCTGCTGGGAATCATCAATAAGGGCATCGTCAATGCAGGTGAATCGCTCTCTGCAAACAGCTATTTCCCCACATCGTACTCGGCGCAAGAATCGGATGCGTTCCGACTTCTCTACCGCAACCGCATCGTCATTGCGGCAGTCGTCATCTGCATTTTGCTCACCGGCATCGTCATCCTTGTCTGGTCGCTTTACCGCGCACAGGAGGAACGGCAGAAAGCCGATGCCGCCAACGCCGCCAAAACCGCTTTCCTCACGCGCATGAGCCACGACATCCGCACGCCGCTCAACGGCATCCTGGGCCTTATCGAAATTGAGGAATTGAGAGAAGGCGACATGCAGGTCGCCCGCGAAAGCCGCGCCAAGGCGCGCGTTGCCGCCAATCACCTGCTGTCACTGATTAACGACATCCTCGAGATGGGCAGGATCGAGGAGCGCAAAGTGACGCTCGAGCACGAATCATTCAACCTTAAAGAGCTGTGCGACAATGCGCTCGTACTGTGCAAGCTCCGCGCATCGGACCGCGGCATAACCATGCTCGACACCAGCGAGCCCTACGCTGTCGACCAATATATGATCGGCAGCCCCACCCATATTCGGCAGATCCTTGTCAACCTGCTCGACAACAGCATCAAGTACAACAAGCACGGAGGCACCGTCACGTTCTCATCGACCATCAAGCCGGTCGACGACGAGCACGCCGTGTTTTGCTTTAGCGTCTCGGACACCGGCATCGGCATGTCGCCCGAGTTTCTAAAGCACATCTACGAACCGTTTGCCCAAGAGGGCAACGATGCCCGCAGTAAATTTCAGGGAACTGGCATGGGCATGCCGATCGTCAAATCGCTCATAGACATGATGGGCGGCACGATTGAGATTTCGAGCGAGGTCGGCATGGGAAGTACGTTCAACGTCCAGATTCCGCTCGATATCGACAAGAACCCTCAGGCAAGAGAAGGTGCGGACGAGCAGGCGATCAGCTGCTCGCTTGCCGGCATGAACGTTCTTTTGGCCGAAGACAACGAGCTCAATGCCGAAATTGCCCAGGCCCTGCTCGAAAGCGAAGGCATCGTCGTAACTCGCGCCGCCGACGGCAAAGAAGCGGTCGAACTATACACTAGTCGTCCCGCCGGCAGCTTCGATGCGATCCTGATGGACATCATGATGCCGGGTATGGATGGCTACGAGGCAACTCGCGCGATTCGTCTGAGCGAGAAGGCCGATGCAGCCGACATCCCCATCATCGCGCTCACCGCCAATGCCTTTGCCGAGGACGCCAAGGCGGCACACGATGCCGGCATGAACGCCCATCTGCCCAAACCGCTCGACTTTAACAAGCTCAAAAACATCCTCGCCCGCATCAAGAAAAACGGAACTGTTTCGCTATAGTTTGTGCCCACCCACCATGCACAGTTAGAAAGGAAGCCAACGATGTTTAGGCCCTTACGTCGAAAGAAACGCGCCATCACTGACGAGGAAGCGCGCGAGTTGCTCGCTATCTGCAAGCGCGGTGTCTTTGCCGTCAACGGCGATGGTGGCTACCCGTATGCCATTCCCGTCAACTACTTCTTTGACGCCGAGCACGACAAGATTTATTTCCATGGTGCCAAGGCTGGCCACAAGGTCGATTCACTCAGGCGTGATGATAAAGTCTGCTTTACCGTTTACGGCAACGAGTGGTACAAGGACGATGACTGGGCTCCCTATGTTATGAGCACCGTGGTCTTTGGTCGTTGCCGTCTGGTAGATGAGACACCTGCGTTTATCGAGGACAAAGTCCACCAGCTCGCGCTTAAGTACTACCCCTCTGCCGAAGAAGTTGAAGAGGAAATCGCCAAAGACATCAAGGGCGTCCAACTCTACGAGATTTCGATTGAGCATCTTTGCGGCAAGCAGATCCATGAAAAGTAAGCCCAAAAACAGGTCCTGCAAATAGCAAAATGGCTCGGTTCCAACCAGTATTGGAACCGAGCTATTTGTTTATGAAGCGTCGG
>CAUGNQ010000008.1 GCA_959600835.1 uncultured Collinsella sp.
ACAGATGCCGGACTCCGGACGACAGCACCGCGGAAGACGAGCATTCCGACCACAACCGAACAACTCCAGCTACTAGGCAGGCGCCCGCATGGGTGCCTTTTACTTTTCAGGGACTTAGCTGCGAGCTAAGGCACGCGGCTCATGGCCGTTTCGTGAAGGCACGACCAGCTCGACCCACTTCGACCCGTCTCCGCTCCTGCCGTGCTCACCAATCGCCATCAGGCGGTTCAATCGTCGTGCAGACGAAAAGGCACACGGTGTCGTGCGGTGTCCTCGCGCGGTGCCGCACGGGAAGATTGGAGGAACCATGGCACGCACAGCCGAATGCGCCGCGCCCGAGGGAAGCCGAGATCGGGACGAATGGATGACGGTGATCGAGATGCAGGAGTACATGAGGGCGAGCCGAAACAAGGCGTACGACCTCATCTGGTCGGGAGAGATCGACTCGTACAGGCTCGGAAGGAAGCTCCTGGTGTCGAGGGCGTCAGTGGACGCCTACATCGAGTCGAGGAGCGGCAGGAAATGACGGCGGCGACCGCCCCGGGAGCCGCCCGCGGCCGGGCACGCGAGGGAGCCTCGAGACGAAAGGAGCTCGAGGACGACCATGACCAAGAGCATTAGCAGGAGCCAGGTGAGGCTCATCACATCGACCAACGCGATATTCGGCGCCGACGAGGCGTGCGCGATGCTGCGCATCAGCCGCGACGCAATGTACCGGCTCGCCCCCCTTGCACTCACCGTCAGAGCATGCTATAAGATTATTGGTGGCTCATTAAGCTACCTCCAAGTGCCGGGGGAGTCCCCCGGCTATTTTTTTATCCATTCCATTAGGAGTCCCCATTGGCCAAGGAGCTCAGCATCTTCGTCGACGAGAGCGGCGACCGCGGCGGCAAAGCTCGCTACTACCTGCTCACACTCGTCTTTCACGACCAGGCAGACAGCATCGCCGAGGCGGTCACGGGCTATGAGGCCAAGCTTGCCAGGGCCGATCTCCCTAACATTCCGTTTCACTCCGAGCCTCTCATGAACGGGCACAAGGACTATGAGTTTCTTGACATCGAGCAGCGCAAGGTGATGCTCGCCTACTTCTCCTCGTTCGTCCGCAAACTTCCCATTTCCTATATCACGTTCGTCTACCGTCGCAGCCAGTTCGAAGACCCGGCAAGGCTAATGGAGCGCATGGGACGCGACATCTCCTCCGCCATGATTGAACACCTGGGCTTCTTCCAGTCCTTCGACGATGTGAAGGTCTATTACGACAACGGTCAGGACATTGTCAAGCAGGCGCTCGACCGCTCGGTGGGCAAGGTCCTCTCAAAAGGGGTCGTCCGACGCCGTAAAACCTCGATGACCGACTACCGCCTCGAGCAAGTGGCGGATTACCTCTGCACTATCGAACTTGCCTTGGTCAAGTACGAGGCCAAGGAGAACGGTGAGACGTACAACAAGTTCTTCGGTGGTATCGGCTCTTTCAAGAGGAACTGGCTCAAGCAAGCCCGCAGCAAGCGGATATAGGTGGTTCCGTAATCTCATAGGGAACGGCCATCTCTCCTCCGGCCAGGAGTCCCAAGTGGCACGCTTCGAGCAGCGATGGCGAAACGCAAGCAATGGCGTCGAGGGCGCCTCGTGCGCTACATTGTGTCCATGTGGTCATCTCCTATCGTCTCAGCGTGGTAACTGAAGATTCTAGGCGGTGGCCACACCCCTTTTCCGGGGTGCTGACACCAACGTTTGGCACGCAACCGCAGTAGACGGCAACGTCCGTCTACTGAGCAAAAGCAACGAGCTTTTCCGGGTCCAAGACCGATAAGCGAAGATGAATCAAGTTTTACTCCCTTAGCAGGCCCAACTTGCCAAGCCACTCGACAAAAGTAGTGATGATCCGCTCGGTGCGCATTTCGATGTCGCTCTCGGCGAAGTCGCCGCATCGCGCAATTTCCACGAGTTCGCGAACAGCGGTCCCCGACACCTCAACGCCCTTATCGTTCACATAGCCCTCATAATACTTGCGTTTATCCGTCAGTTGGTAATCTGAGGCGCGAATATTTACGCGCTTCTCCAACATCGCCTTGTTTCCTAGTGCTTCAAGATTTGAGCGATTGGATAGCGGGTGCACCTCGTTACGCTTTCTTGCATAGATGTGTTCAATCTCGAGCGTTGTGTCCAAGTCCATGAGAGGTTGCTTAGGATCTGAATAGGCCCACCAAACAAGCATCGATCGTGTGAAGCGACGCTGGTTGGTGAACTGATAGCTTCTGAAGCGTCCCGTAATTGTTTCACGGTCGAACAGATGGGCTGAAAAGTCGACCTTGCGACCTTCTACGATATCTATGAGTGCGGGATAGACGGGACCGCGCAGGGCGTTTACGCCGGGACGCTCAAGTGAGTAGGCGTAGATGAATCCAGTGATGTAGCAAAGGAAATCGTAGAGCTCTTTGTCGTCTAGCTCGCCTTTGGTATTGCGCTTTGCCAGGAACCAGGTACTCAACAGATAAGCCCACATGCCGTTGGGTGCATAATTGAGAACGAATAGACGGCGTGCTACACGCTCGGAAAAGCCCTCCTGCGCATCAACCCGTTTCCAAAAATCGAGCAGAGACTCCAAATCGTCGAGCGTCGCGTCCTCGCGTAGGATTTCGTACGAGCTGTCGCTGTAGAAGTCGCGTAGACTTTTGGTTGTCGTGTCGCGGATGCCCTTCTTTGCACGGCGATAATACATATAGCGGGTGAAAAGCTCGTCGAGCGGCGTGCCCGAGGTTGGTTTGAAAATGAGGTTGGCTGTTTCCTCAAGCACTTTCCAACGCGCAACGAACTCGTCTTTGCGACCCTCGATGGAGAAGTGCTTGTAGAACTGGCTCTTAAAGATGTCAGCGTCTGCCAACGGGAGTCCACGGTCGTTCAAAGTCGAGAAGATTCTGAGCGCGGTGTCCTGGGATTCCGCTTCGATGGGAAGCAAGATTACGTTATTGAGAATGCGAGCGGCAAATAGGGCGATGTAGCTTGGCCACTCGCTTGCCATTTCGGCCATTCTTTTAGAGAAGAAGGCGTAATTGCGTGAATAGGCGCTGTGGGCCATGGGGCCCACGGAGCCGTGGCGCAATATATCTAGAAACTCATCTTTATCGGAATCGCTCGCCACCTCTGAATCGATTTTCAGTGCATTCATGTCGGGGTCGTCGAACTCATCGGTCTTCCAGACGCAGCCAGCAATCGAGTCACGCACTTTAATTGACTGCTTGTCCTTCATGTTTGCGAACTTGTCGTAAAACGCCCTAAGCAGCAACATGATGGTTGTAAGTCTCTGCTGGCCATCGATTATTTCAAGCTGGCCTGCGTCGTTCTTGAAAGTAACAATGGGGCCGAGGAAGTATTCATCACTAGTGCTTTCGAAGGCGTCGCAGTCGTCGTTGGGAAACGCGAAGGTGAAGAGATCGTCCCATAGCGTTGCACACTCGTCTTCGCCCCAGGCGTAAGGTCGCTGGTAATCTGGGATGAGGAAGTCCGAATGCTTATCTGTAAGGAGCAGCTTGATCGTTTTCTGGTCGATGTTGAGCTTGGACATGCTGGAAACCTCCGTGCGGATATCTTTTTGCATCCAGAATTATATTTCACAGAGTAAATAAGGTGCTTGATGACGGCACGATAGGACCAGAGAGCGCGGGGACGAATTGAAGGCCCGCATCCAGCACTCTCTTTATGTTCTAGCGGTTATTAGTCCCAAATAGCATGGAGAACCGCGTGCCCACTCACTTGGGATAAATCCTTACTCTCGTTCTTCCGAATACCACCCGTACTTTGTCATCTTGAAATACGGGGAGTAAATGGCGAAATCGCAGGTGAAAGGGAGTAAAACGGCAAAGAAAAAGCCTCCGTCCCAACGCGGGAACGGAGGCCAGATTATCGTTTTTACTCACCGCCGTCGCTGGCGGCTTTGCCGTAACTCTCGTACGAAACGAAACTCAGGAGCACAGTGCAATACTCAAAAGAGCAGGTCAAAACCCTGTCAGCCTACTCCCACTCGATGGTCGCAGGCGGCTTGGACGTAATGTCGTAGCACACGCGGTTGGCACCGGGAACCTCGGCCACGATGCGGCCCGAGATGCGGGCCAGGACGTCGTAGGGCAGCTTGGCCCAGTCGGCAGTCATGGCGTCGCTGGACTCCACGGCGCGCAAGATGATCGGGCGCTGATAGGTGCGCTCGTCGCCCATAACGCCAACGGACTTGATGTCGGGCAGGACCGCAAAATACTGCCAGCAGCTGTGCTCGGAGTTGCGCTCGCCGGTCTGCTCAAACAGACGCTGGTTATAGGCGTCGAGCTCCTCGCGCACGATAGCGTCGGCGTTCTTGAGGATCTCGAGCTTCTCTTTGTCGACCGCACCGATGATGCGGATGGCAAGACCCGGGCCCGGGAAAGGCTGACGGAACACGATGTGACCCGGCAGACCCAGCGCCAGACCAAGCGCGCGGACCTCGTCCTTAAAGAAGTGGTCGAGCGGCTCAATGAGGTCGAAGTGCACGCCCTCGGGGAACGGGATCAGGTTGTGATGGCTCTTGATGGTGGCCGTCTTGCCGCCCGTCTTGCGAGCGCCGGACTCGATGATGTCGGGGTAGATGGTGCCCTGAGCCAGGTACTTCACGGGTTTACCATCGGTCTCAAGCTGCTGAGCAACCGCGAAGAACTCTTTCCAGAACTGCGTACCGATGATGCGGCGCTTCTCCTCGGGCTCGGTCACGCCGGCCAGAAGCTCGGCATAACGGTCCTCGGCGTGGACGTGGATAAAGTCGACGTCAAACTGCTTGGTGAAGACCTCCTCCACCTGCTCGGGCTCGCCCTTGCGCAGCAGACCGTGGTTGATGAACACGCAGGTCATCTGCTTGCCTACGGCGCGGGCGCCCAGCGCAGCCACGACGGAGGAGTCGACGCCGCCGGACAGGGCCAGAATCACGCGGTCGTTGCCGACCTTCTCGCGGAACTCGGCCGTCATGGTCTCGACCAGGTTGTCCATGCTCCAGTTGGGCTCCAGGCCGCAGATCTCAAACAGGAAGTTGCTCAGCAGCTGCTGACCGTACTCGGAATGCTTGACCTCGGGGTGGAACTGCGTGGTGAAGATCTTGCGCTCGACGCACTCCATGGCGGCAACCGGGCACACGTCGGTGCTGGCGGTAACGGTAAAGCCCTCGGGCACCTCGGAGACGGCATCGCGGTGGCTCATCCACACGGTCTGCTCCATGGGCGTGGAGTTAAAGAGCTTGGCGCCTGCCGTGCGCGTGATGGTGGCGCGGCCATACTCGCCCACCTCGGAGTGGCCGACCTTGCCACCGAGCGTCACGGCCGTGATCTGATGACCGTAGCAGAAGCCCAGGACGGGAAGGCCCAGGTCAAAGATGGCGGGGTCGATGGACGGAGCGTCCTCGGCATACACAGAAGCCGGGCCGCCGGAAAGGATGAGCGCAGAGGCGTTCATCTCGCGAATCTCGTCGGCCGAGATGTCGCAGGGAACGATCTCGGAATACACGTTGAGGTCGCGGACGCGACGGGCAATGAGCTGACCGTACTGCGCACCAAAGTCGAGTACGAGGACCTTTGCGGAAGCCTTTTGATCCATGGTTTCCCCCTCTTGTTGGCGGGGAGCCGATGCTCACCCGCGTGAATGAACGAAATAGCTTTCATAGTGTACACGTTATATGGGGTTTCTCGTCCCTCGCAACCATCAGCGCACGGCAAACGCACGACCTGGACCCCTATTTGACGGCAATTGAAGTGTTACCGAACGTTACAGATGATGTAATACGTTTGAACATTGGACGCCCTGTGCCACAATACTGCCGAACGACTCCGCCCTCGCGGCGGCAAATACGATAGGAATACCAGCATGAAGCGCATCCTTCTCATCGCCACGGGCGGCACCATCGCATCGACCGAGGACGGCAACGGCCTCTCCCCCGCCCTGACCGGTGAGGAACTCGCCCAGAGCGTTCCCGAGATCTCGGGCCTCTGCGAGCTCGACGTCGTGCAGCCCATGAACATCGACAGCACCAATATGCGCCCGAGCGACTGGATGCGTATCCGCGACGTCATCGTCGAAGGCTATGCCGATCACGACGGCTTCGTAGTCCTTCACGGCACCGACACCATGAGCTACACCGCGGCAGCGCTTTCCTATCTGATTCAGGACAGTCCCAAGCCCATCGTACTCACCGGCTCGCAAAAGCCCATGGGCAACCCCTTTTCCGATGCCAAGCTCAACCTGTACCAGAGCCTGCTCTATGCGCTCGACGAGCATTCACACGACGTCTCGATCGTGTTTGGCGGCGTCGCCATTGCCGGCACGCGCGCCCGCAAGCAGCGCACCATGAGCTTTAACGCGTTCATTAGTGTCAACTATCCGCCCATTGCCTACATCCGCAACGACCGCATTGTGCGCAACGGGCTTCACGGCACTCACCAGAATGAGAATCCGGTTCGTTTCTACGACAGTATCGACCCGCGCGTGTTTGTCCTTAAGCTGACACCCGGCGTGAACCCGGGTATCCTGGACGCCCTTGCCGATAGCTACGACGCCATGATTCTGGAGACCTTTGGCATTGGCGGTATCCCCGAGTTTGGTGAGTCGGGCGAGTCATTCCAGGAGGCGATTTTCCGCTGGGTCGATTCGGGCCGTACTGTCGTTATGACCACGCAGGTCCCCGAAGAGGGCCTCGATTTGGGCGTTTATGAGGTCGGCCGTGCTTACGCGGATCATCCGGGCATTCTGCGCGGCGACGACATGACCACCGAGACGCTCGTGGCCAAGACCATGTGGGCACTCGGCCAGTCACGTGATGCGGCCGAGATTCAGCGCCTGTTCTACAGCCAAGTCAACCACGACCGCATCCCGATGGCCTAATTCAGTTGTCGACGGGTATCCCCTATTCGATACCCTCGAGAAGCTCTGACACCGTCATGCCAAGGGCGGGCGCGATCTTAAATAGAACCTTGAGCGTGAAATTTGCCGTCCCATCTTCGATTCGGTCGAGGTAGGGTCGGCTGATTCCTGTCGCCACACAAAAATCAACCTTGGAGATACCAAGGTCCCTGCGTGTCTCTTCGACCCGCCTGCCAAGAATCTGTTTAGCACGTTCGTCCATGCAGACGAGTTTGAAATGGAGCCGAACATAAACGTAAACTATAGTTTACGTTTTGCCGAATACACAGGAGTTTTCTATGTCGGGTTCTTCGGTCCGCACGTACCGAGCCACGCTTCGCACAAACAGCGCACCGCCCAAGCTCGTCGTTGTTGAAGCTGAATGCCTTTCGCCCGATGAGCGCACAGCATTTGCATTGCTATCAAGTCGCGTCGCCGCCGTTCTGGTCCCTTGCCCGGCGCAAGGTGAACTTGCCATCCAATGCCAAGCGCACAGCTGCTCGCTCAATCAGGCTGCCGTAATCGCAACCAGCCAGCGTGGCCTGCCCCTTCTCCTGGAAGCCGGCGTCGCGCTCGCCCTTCGCGGTGCCGGATACGAAAACGAGGCCGCCGCCGACATGGTCTTTCAACCACGATCGAGCGGCGGCCTCGCAGCAGCCATCGAATATGCTTGCAGGCTCGTTGCCTAAAGGCGCAAGCTAAAAGCCCAGGCCAAAGCCCATACCGGTAATCGCCGAATACATAAAGTAGACGTTGATTACGTTGAGAAATACACCCGTGATGCAACCGTTGCGCAGGTAGCGCTCGCACACGATGCGTGCCATGGCGGCGGAGTCATCGTTGTTTTTTGCCTGGCGTCCCGCCGTAAAGTACGTCGCCACGCTCAGCAGCAGATTGAGCACCGGCAACGCCAGCAGCTCGTAGCTCTTGCCCCAGCGCGTCGCCTCGCCGGCAGCATTAAACTTTGTTGCCACCTCGGGACCAATGTTGGGGATAACACACGCTGCGACCACCAGCGGAATCACCGCAAGTACGAGCAGCGCAATACCCATGTAGCCAGCTTTTTTGCCATATTTAAACATATGCGTCGTCCTTACACGTTAAAGCGGAAGTGCACGACGTCGCCATCGGCCATAACATAGTCCTTGCCCTCAATACGCAGCTTGCCGGCAGCCTTGGCGCCCTGCTCGCCACCGAGCTCGATGTAATCGTCGTAGCCAATGACCTCGGCCTTAATAAAGCCGCGCTCAAAGTCGGTGTGGATGACGCCGGCGGCCTGCGGGGCGGTCGCGCCCTGACGCACCGTCCAGGCCTTGACCTCCATCTCGCCGGCCGTAAAGAACGACTGCAGGCCGAGCAGCTTGTAGGCTGCCTGCGCGAGCACGTCCAGGCCGGGCTGCTCCAGGCCCAGGCTCTCCAGGTAGTCGGCAGCGTCCTCGGGATCGAGCTCGGAAAGCTCGGCCTCGATCTTGGCGCAGATCGGCAGCGGCTTGACACCGTCGATGGGTGCCAGGTCCTCGTTGAGCATGTCCTCGTCTACGTTGGCCACATACAGGATGGGCTTCATGGTGAGCAGGAACAGGCCCTTGGCAGCGGCGCGCTCCTCGTCGGTCATCTCCATGGATGCGGCGCGCTTGCCCTCGTTGAGCCAGGCAAGCAGACGCTTGGCAACCTCGAACTTGGGCATGAGCTCCTTGTCGCGCTTGGCCTCCTTCTCGAGCTTAGGCAGCTGCTTCTCGAGCGTGCCCATGTCGGCCAGGATGAGCTCGGTCATGATGGTGTCGGCATCGCCGGCGGGATCGACGAACTCGCCCGTGCGGCCCACCTCACGCATGACGTTGGGATCCTTAAAGTAGCGCACGACCTCGCAGATGGCGTCGGTCTCGCGAATGTTGGCCAGGAACTGGTTGCCCAAGCCCTCGCCCTCGTTGGCGCCCTTCACCAGACCTGCGATGTCGACGAACTCGACCGTCGCCGGCACAATGCGACCCGGGTTAACGATGTCGGCGAGCTTTTGCAGACGGCTATCGGGCACGTCGACGATACCCACGTTGGGGTCGATCGTGGCGAACGGGTAGTTGGCGGCAAGACCGGTCTTTTTGGTAAGCGCGGTGAACAGCGTCGACTTGCCTACGTTGGGCAGGCCCACGATACCGATGGAAAGGGACACGACAGCTCCTTTTGGTACAAGCATTTCAAACTGCATAAGTATAGCGCCGCCGCAGCATCTGGGCGAACCCGGACGCCACGGCGGCACGAATGAAGCAGAGATAGGGGTCGTTGGCTAGTCCGCGAGCTTCTCAACCTGGTCGAGCATCTTATCGAGCTTGGCCTTTGCCTCGGCCATGACCTTCTGGGCTTCTTCGTGGGCCTTCGCCTTCTGGGCGGCCTTTTCCTCGGCTTCGGGATCGACGACGACCAGATTGGACGCGTCGTGCTCAACCAACTTGAGCGCATGCTCAGGGCACACCTTGACACAGGCACCGCAGCCCAAACAATACGTGGACTCCAACGCAAAGCGGCCGCTTCCCACCAAATCGCAGGCGAACGTGGGACATACATTGACGCACTCGCCGCACGACGTGCACTTGTCAAAGTCGCACTCCGGCGTACTCACCTGCATGTTTTGGGCAAGCTCGGGGTGGTTTTGCAGCGTTGAGAGCACCAGCTGTCGACCGTGCGTGAGCGAACGGCGACGCTTGGTCGTCGTGGTGCCGCACATGGTGTTGAGCGTACGCTCCAGCTGGGTAATCTGATGGCGATGGGCCTTCAACTTCTGCGTCACCGAGGCCAGCGCCGCCGTCGCCGGGTTGAGTTTGGTCACCGTCAGACCCGTGGTGCGGGCGATCTTTTCCATGTACTCCTTGCGCTCGTACTCGCGGCGCTTATGGCACTTGAGGCTCTTGGGATCGACCTCCAGACCCATGCCCGTGCCCGCCCACTCCTCGGCGGTAGCAATGGCCTCGCCCAGGATATCCTCGCCACCGGTGTTACGGCACTTATCGCACACGCCCAGCGGCAGGTACACGCTCACGTTGGGATAATCGGCCAGCACCGAGAACCAGGTCTCGGCCGTAATATCGCCCACACAGGCGACAACAACCTCGTTCTCGCGCGGCATGCGCTTAAGGGCACGCGTGCAGGTAACGTAGGCGGTCTCGTGGCTCGTAGCAGCAGAGACGATGTCGTCATACAGGTTTTTGGGCGCCAGGCGCGGCGAGATGATCGCCTCGGTCGGACAGGCAGCGGCGCACAGGCCGCACTTGCGACAGGTATCGAGGATCTCGATGGCGTCTTCCTCGACCTCGATGGCGTTGACCGGGCACACGTCCATGCACGCGGTGCAGCCGCTCTTTTCGTTTTTGCAGGTCAAGCATGGAATGGTGTTGCCGCGCGGACGCTCCTTGTAGTCGGCAGGATTCCACTGCGGCGCCGACGGATCGAGTGCGTCGGTCACACCGCCAAGCGGGTTTTTAAGAAAGTCGAAACCCTTGCTGATCTCGATAATGTCATCAAACAGATCGTGTTCCTGCGCCATGCGCGGCCCCTCCCTGAGCAGTGCAAACAAGCAAGAAATAATGATACGCCATCGGCCCGTGCCTCGAGCAAATTACACGCGGAGCACCTTTGGGACAAATAGCCTATGGCCTATCGCCGCCTCGATTGCACAAGGTCAATCAAGCGCCAAACTATGCCTCGCACATGAGCTGCACGAGCTTTTGTTTGGTCACCTTGGCCTGCTCGTTGGCCATATTACGCTCGTTTCTAAAGACCGCATTTGCAACACCCTGCAGATCGGCATCGGAAATCTCGCCAAGGCCCAGATCCTCGAGCGTCGTCGGCAGACCAACACGCTGGCAAAACTCGAGCACCTGATCAAGCTCGGGTGCACGCTCCAGACGAAGCTGAACCACCAGGCCAAACGCCACGGCCTCGCCGTGCATGGCCTTGCACTCAGGCAGAATCGTTAGACCGTTGGCGATGGCATGCGCCAACGCCAAGCCACCGCTCTCAAAGCCGACGCCCGAGAGCAGAATATTGCACTCGATCAGGCGCTCAACCGCCGGCGATGTACGCCCCTTTTTGAGATCGCGCTTGGCAGCGACGCCGCATTCCATAAGCGTGTCGCAGCAGGCACGTGCCGCGACCAGTGCCAAGTGCCCCGGCGCGCCACCGTGCTCGTTGGCGCCGTGCGCCGCGGCGCACGAACGCGCCTCGAAGTACGTTGCCAGCGCATCGCCCATACCAGCGACCGTCATACGCAGTGGGGCCGCCGCGACCACGTTGGTATCGACCACGACCAGGTCTGGATTCTTCTCGAGCATCAGGTAGCGGTCGAACGACCCATCCTCGTGATACAGCACCGAAATCGCGCTGCACGGACCGTCCATCGAAGCCGCCGTGGGGCATACGCACAACGGCAGCTCGGCATAAAACGCAACGGCCTTGGCGATATCGAGCATCTTGCCGCCGCCAATGCCTACCACCATGTCGCAATACTCAGCCTGGGCTTCCTGAGCCATTTCGACAACGGCCTCTTCCGTACACGGACCGTCATAAATCTTAAAGAACGGCTCGCTTAGATCTTCGTCCAGAAATCCATCGACAATCTGCCTGCACAGCCGATCCTCGGTGCCCTGGTCAAACAAGACATAGGCAGCACAGCCCAACCATGACAAATACCTGCCCTGACGCGAAAGTTCGCCCGGCCCCTGAACATACCGGCCGGGACCGCCATAAACCATAGGAAGCGCCATACGAGAATCCGCCCTTCATCAAACAACGATTGGTGCAAAGTAACCTGACCCCTTTGCACCAACTTGGTGCGATGGGGTCAGGTTAGTTTGCACCATAGCAAAAAGGGGCAAAGCCATCTGTTGGCTTTGCCCCTTCCTTAGCTTGATTTACTCATCCATGAGATAGTAGTGGCCCAGCGCGTCGGCACCCAGGATGGCGTTTGCGACCATCTCGGGCGTCACCTCAAACGGCATGTTGCACATGGTGTCCTCGGGCGCGCAAGCGGCCTCGGCAACGACCATGGCCTGCTCGCGCGTAACCTCGGCAACGCCAAGCTCCTTCATCGTGACCGGCAGGCCCAGCTCAATGCAGAAGCCCAAGACTTCCTCGAGTTTCTCAGTCGGAGCATCCTCGAGTACCAGCTGAACGATGGTGCCAAAGGCGACCTTCTCGCCGTGATACATGCCGTGGCACTCGGGCAGCATCGTCAGGCCATTGTGGATGGCATGAGCAGCAGCAAGGCCCGAGCTCTCAAAGCCAATGCCCGAAAGCAGCGTATTGGCCTCGATGATATGCTCGACGGCAGGCGTGAGCGCACCCTTCTCCAGCGCGACCTTGGCCTTGACGCCATCGGCCATAAGCGTCTCGTAGCAGAGCTTGGCAAGCGCCAGACCGGCCATGCCGCCTTTGCCACCAGCGCAGGTGCCACCGTCGGCATCGTGCGTCGCCTGGGCCTCAAAGTAGGTTGCGAGCGCATCGCCCATACCTGCCACCGTCAGGCGTACCGGGCTCGCCGCGATAACCGTCGTATCCATAAGAACGATATTGGGGTTCGCCTTAAGGAACAGGTACTTATCGAACTGGCCGTCATCGGTATAGAGCACGGAGAGCGCCGAGCACGGGGCATCGGTCGAAGCGATGGTGGGGCAAATGATGACCGGGGACTCCAGGTAGTAGGCGACGGCCTTGGCGGTGTCGAGGATCTTGCCGCCACCGACGCCGACGATGATGTCGCAGCCGTTGTCGCGCGCGAGCGCAACCAGGCGATCGACCTCGCTCTTGGAGCACTCGCCGTTAAAGTCCTCAAACAGCAACTCGGCCTTAGCCTCGGCAAAACCACCCTCGATCTTGGCACCGACGCGCTTCTTGCCCGAAGGCGTCACGATGACGAGGGCCTTAGCGCCGAGCGGCTCGACATAGGAGCCGAGCTTGGCGAGCTCGTCCGGACCCTGGATGTACTTGCTGGGGCTATTGAAAATTGCAGCCATAACTATCCCATTCTCTAAAAGAAAAAAGAAAGGGGCTCCGTACGGATACGTGCGGAGCCCCTCGTTACGATAACAAGAGTCGATTAGAAATCGATGTCGGTGTCGTAGTAGCAGGCCTTGAGGATCTTCTCGAAGTCGGCAGCCTTGGTCTCACGCGGGTTCTCGGGCGTGCAGGCGTCGGTCTCGGCGTTCGCAGCGATCTCGGGCAGCTTGGCGAGGAACTCCTCCTCGGAAACCATCTGCGGGTTCTCGGCGTCGACCTTCACGCCACCATTCGCGTAATCCTTGATGGACTGCGGAATGTTGAGCTGGTCATTGAGGTCGCGAATCTTCTGGACGAGCGCAGCGATGAGCTCCTCGTTGGTCTCGCCGGGAAGGTGCAGGATCTCCTTGGCCACATAAGCGTAGCGCTCGGCAGCACGGGGATCCTTGGAGTTCCACTGGATGACCTTGCCCAGGTACATGGCGTTAGCAGCACCGTGGATGATGTGGCCGTTCTCAAAGGCTGCACCGGTCTTGTGAGCCATGGAGTGAACGATGCCCAGCAGGCCCGAGGAGAAGGCGATGCCGGCGATGCACTGAGCCTCATGCATGTGCTGACGGGCCTCATGGTCGCCAGCATAGGACTTGGGCAGCCACTCGACGATCTCGCGGATGCCGTGCAGGGCGTTGGCGTCGGTGAACATAGAGGCGCAGGTGGAAACGTAGGCCTCCATGCAGTGGGTCAGAGCATCCATGCCGGTGTGAGCGCACAGCTTGGCGGGCATGGTGTAGGTGAGCTCGGGGTCGACGATGGCGACATCAGGGGTGATGTTGAAGTCGGCCAGCGGGTACTTGATGCCCTTGGCGTAGTCGGTGATGACGGAGAAGGCGGTAACCTCGGTAGCGGTACCGGAGGTAGAGGAGATGGCGCAGAAGTGAGCCTTCTGACGCAGCTCAGGGAAGCTGAACGGCTGGATGATGTTATCGAAGGACTCCTCGGGATACTCGTAGAAGACCCACATGGCCTTAGCGGCATCGATGGGCGAGCCGCCGCCGATGGCGATAATCCAGTCGGGCTCGAACTCGCGCATGGCCTCGGCGCCCTTCATGACCGTCTCGATGGACGGGTCGGACTCGACGCCCTCGAACAGCTTGACCTCGAAGCCGCCCTCTTTGAGGTCGGCCTCAACGTCCTGCAGGAACCCGCCGCGGCGCATAGAGCTGCCGCCAGAAACGATGATGGCCTTCTTGCCCTTGAGGTTCTTCACCTCGTGGCGAGCGCCCTCACCAAAGTACAGATCGCGAGGATTGGTAAAACGTCCCATACTGTGCCTCCTAAACAAGCCCCTCTTAGACTTGCGTATATAACGGAGCACCCGATTGGCTCCGTTAGGACCGTTTTGCGCGTTGCCGGCGATGACAATGCGCGATGTCTAAACGTCTCAACGCTCAGACAAACACTATTTTACCGTTCTGGTTGGTCAGTTATTCACCTAAAGCCGACAATGATGAAACGTTTTTTCTATCCCTGAAGACCCTTGTGGGGCATTCATACTCCCAAGCTGGGCAAACGTTTTATCAAGGTTGACCACATATCCCGGACAGGACGGTGCCCCTCCAAAATACGCCCCGTTCGCCGCCAAAAATCGACCGTTTGCGGCACCGTGATACCACTCAGTCGTCCAAGGTGCCGACATTTGTGCGACATCCGTCTTCGTGGTGCAAAGGTGCATGTCCAAGTGCGGCACCCCCGGTGTGCCACATGCGGGTAAACTAGAACCTTATATAGAGACATTTGAACCCTAACCGCAGCAAAGGAGGCCCCATGGCATTCGATCCCATTCAAGAGGATTGCCATCGCCTCGTTCTTGAGGCCTTGCGCCGCGACAATATCCCGCTCACCGACGGTGCCGCCGTAGAGCGCCTGATGGAACAATTCACCCGTAACCCTGCGTCACTCATCGTGCACGACCGCGACCGTGCTGGTCACCTCATTGCCAAGGTGGTCGAGGCCGTCGACTACCGCATTCCCTTTATCCCCGACGATGCCCAAGCCGAGCAGGAAGAGGCCGCTGCCGAGAACATGCTTCGCGAGGCCGCCGCACTCGATCCGGCCAACTGGGATGCGCAGCGCATGTTGTGCGCCCTCACCGCTGACTCCAACGAGGAATACGTGCAATATCTGGTGTCCAAGTGCGACGAGGTGGAGCACGACCTGGCGCTCAAGATCGCCTCGGCGCAGGACCCCTACGAGCGCGAGGCTGCAGGCGACCTGACCCGCCGTCCCTACCTGCGCTGGCTTGCCGCCTTGGCATCGCGCGCGCTCATTAGCGGCCGCTACCGCATGTCGCTCGAAGCCGCAAACCGCAGCCTCGACTTTGCCCCCAACGATCCTGCCGGCGTCCGCCACACCGCAATGCTCGCCATGGCAAAGCTCGAATACCCCGCTGAGGAGCTCAAGCGCTTTCGCTCTGCCCACTCCGTCCCCTATCTCGCCAACACGCCGCTGCGCCGTCGTCCCAAGGATGCAGAACGCGACTTGGACCCGTGGACGCTCATCGCGCTGATGAGCGCTGCCTGGCGCGAGCTGGATTACGAGGGCGCCGAACACTACCTGCGTATCCTTGCGCGCTCGTGCCCGCACGCAGCCGAGGCGCTCTACTTCCAAACCGAGTTTCCCGATGGCGTCTATGCCCGCGTCAACGTGGGTGCAGGCTCCACCGACGAGCTCGTCCTTGCACTCTCCGAGGCGACGCCGGTACTGCAGGAGGGCCTGGGCGCACCCGACAACGCCAGCTTTGCCGCCTGGGTCGCCACCAACGACATCGTGCGCTCCCAGATCGACGAGCGCATACTGCGGGCGGCCGAGCAGGGCTTGCCGTTTAAGGGAGGAGACCTCTAATGGATCCGAGCGTCTACATCCCCGCCTACCTGGAGCGCACCTATCTGGCGTCGCACCCCGAGCTCACCGATGCAGCACGCGAGCTTGTCCATAACGACATTAGCGCGAATCCCCAAAAGTATGCGCAGTCCGAGCATGCTCAGGCGCTGCTGTCCTATGCCGGTGTTCATCGCCACCTGCTCGACGAGCTCCATCGCATCGAGGACATGGGCAGCGACGAGGAGTTTGAGCAGACGCGCAACCGCTTGTTCGACGATATGCGTGATGAGCTGCTCAAGATCGTCCGCATCGATGCGCTGGCCGTCGATGCCCAGCTGCTCGCCATCATTTTGGCGGACACGCCCGTCGACGCCTGCCTGGGCGACCTGATGAAGCTCGAGACGAGCACGGCCGACTACCTGCAACAGAGCGTGCCCGGGTTTGATATGGAGGCCCCGCACTACTGGGCCAATAATGTTTTGGCCGACGGTGTCACCGCAGCGGACCTTACCGTGAGCGAGCCGGCCCTTATCGGGTGGCTTCACACACTCGAGGCCATCTCGCAGCTGTGCATGGCGAGCGCTCGTTACCGCGCCGCCGCCAACTATTCTCGCCGTGTCCTTAAGACGGAGGGCTATCCCACCCGGGCCGCCGGCACCGTATTGCTTGCCCTCGCCCGCCTGGAAGACCAGGACGGCTTTTTTGCCCTGGCGCATCAGCTCGAGGAACAGGTGGGGGCAGACGCACTCGAAAACTCTCCTTGGTACCTGCTCGCCCGCACGATCTTGCTGTTCAAAACAAACAAGATGCGCCCGGCGACGCGCGCGCTGCGTGAGTTCGCTAACCGTTGCGAGGGTGGCGCGTTCTTCTTGCTGAATCCCATGTACCAGACACCGTACCTTCCCTGCCGGCCCGAGCCACGCGATCCCTGGGATCTTTCGCACCAGGCAGTTTGGGAGGCCGACGGCATTATCTCGGACACCCCCGACTTTGCCCCCTGGGCCAACGCCTGCGAAGATGTATCGCAGCTCGCCCAGGAATTTGCGCGCCGCTACGGCTTTTAGCGACGCGATCGCCCCGACCATGTCATTCACGTTAGGAACGACTTCATGAACTTCCGCTCATCTCTTGCCTGCACCTCGAGCGATATCGCCCGCTGGGGACTGCGCTCTGTCCTCAAACGCCAGGGTGGCGTGCTTCCCGGCCGCATCGCCATGAAGATCGACCCCGAGCTGCTAAGCGACCTCGCGAGCCTGGTCGACCGCAGCGTGGTGATCACCGGTACTAATGGCAAGACCACCACCTCCAACCTCATCGCCGACGCCGTTGCTGCCAGCGGTGCTACCGTGGTGTGCAACCGTGCCGGCAACAATATGGAGCCTGGTGTGGTGGGTGCTCTGCTCGAGGCCCGCGGCGGCCTTAAGCACACCAGCAGTGGCAAGCGCGTAGGCGTTTTTGAATGCGATGAGCTCTACACTGTGCGCGTCCTGCCCAAGCTCAAGCCGACGTACTTCGTGCTGCTCAACCTGTTCCGTGACCAGCTAGATCGCTATGGCGAGATCGATCACACCCAGGAGGTCATCGCCCACGCGTTGGAGCTTTCGCCGGCAACGACGCTCATCTACAACGCCGACGACCCGCTGTGCGCCTCGATTGCCGCGCGCGTTCCCAACGCGAGTATTGCCTTTGGCATCGACGGCGCCACGGGCACCGAGTCCGACCGCATTAGCGACTCGCGCTTTTGCTCGCAGTGCAACGCCCCGTTGGAGTACGACTACGTACAGTATGGTCAACTCGGCGCCTACCATTGCCCCTCGTGCGGCTGGGCCCGCCCTGCGCTTGTCCGTCGCGTGACGGGCGTGGAACTCGGCTGCGACGGCTACGGCTTTGACCTTGTCTTTGGACCCGATACCGACGCACCCGCAACGCACATCGCCACGCGCTACAACGGTCTGTACATGGTCTATAACGTTGCCGCCGCCTTCTTTGCCACACACGAGTTGGGCGTGAACACGGCGCTTCTACAGCCTACGCTCGATGCCTATGTGCCTGCCGGCGGTCGTATGGGGCGCTGGGATATCGCCGGCCGCACCGTCGAGGCCAACCTGGCCAAGAATCCCGTAGGCTTCGATCGACAAATCCAGTCCATCAAGACGGCAGACGGCAGACTCTGCGCTTTCTTCCTCAATGACAACGACGCCGACGGCCACGATGTCTCGTGGATCTACGACGTCGACTTCGAGCGCATCGCCGATACCTCGGGGCTTGTCGCCTTTGCCGGCGGCACGCGTGCACACGATATGCAGGTGCGCCTCAAGTACGCCGGCATCGACGCCGCCATTATCTCGGACGTCGCGCAGGCAATTGGCGCCATGGCAGACGAGGCCGCCGATGACACCTTCTACTCCGTCGCCAACTACACGGCCTTCCCGCCGCTGGTCAAAGAACTCGACGGGCTCAAAGGCACCGATGCAAGTTCGGTCGCCTCCCACGCCGTAACGCGCGCCGATGGTAGCGCTGTCCCCACCGATATCGCGCCAGTCGAGCTCTCGCGCCCGCTGCGCATCGTCTACCTGTATCCCGATGCCCTCAACCTCTATGGCGACGGCGGCAACGTCATCGCCCTCGAGCGCCGCTGCGCCTGGCGCGGCATCCCCGTTCGCGTGGATGAGGTCCGCATGGGCGAGGTGCTCGATCTGCATGATGCCGATATCGTCATGATGGGCGGCGGATCCGATCGCGACCAGCTAGCCGTGGCACACGAGCTGCTCGCCCAAAAAGACAAGGTCGCAGCCTATGTTGAGGACGGCGGTTCGCTGCTCGCCATCTGCGGCAGCTATCAGCTGCTCGGCCGTTCGTACTATATGGGCGAAAATCGCATCGAGGGCCTGGGCGTCATTGCCGCCGAGACCGTACGCGGCTCCGACCGCCTGATCGGCAACGTCGCCGTCAAGACCGACCTGGCACCCGAGCCCTTTGTGGGATTCGAGAACCACGGTGGCCGCACGCTTTTGGACGCCGATGCCACGCCGCTCGGAACGTCCGTCGTCACGGGCACCGGCAACAACGGCGACGATGGCTTTGAGGGTCTCATCTACAAGGGTGTCATCGGCACGTACCTGCATGGCCCGGCGCTGCCCAAGAACCCCGAACTCGCCGACTGGCTCATCGCGCACGCCCTCGAGCGCCGTGGCGACACACAGGCCGCCGCCCTGCTGCCGCTCAAACCCCTCGACGACACCTACGAGCACGCCGCCCACGACGCCGCCATGAAGCTCCTCTCCTAGCACCTCACCACCACAAAGGGGACAGGCACCTTTGTGGTGGTTTTCCAGTTTGCCAACGATATACGCGCCGGCAAAAAAGTCTGCTATACTCTTCCCCGCTGTCCCCATCGTCTAGCGGCCAAGGACGCCACCCTTTCAAGGTGGATATCGCGGGTTCGAATCCCGCTGGGGGCACCATTTGAAATGCAAAGCCCGTTACCCTTGTGGTGACGGGCTTTTTTCTTCTCCAACGCCGGGATTCGAACCCGACAGGGTGCGGAGCTGAGGAAACGCGTAAGCGTTTTCCAGCGCAGCACGCAAGGAGCGGAGCGACGCAGCGAAAGCGGGCGGCGCCAGCCGCACGCGGACATCCCGCTGGGGGCACCACTGAATCTGAGAAGCCCGTTGCCCTCGCGGCGGCGGGCTTTTTGCTACCCATGCGCCGGGATTCGAACCCCGAAGGCATAAAATCACACTGTCATCCAAGGGCCCGTGGACAAAAAATAGCAAATATGAGTACTGTTACCAATTTAGTAACAGCGATTTCATGCCATCAGAAGGCGATTTGGACACAAGGCGTCCTACGGCGGAGGAATTGCAGGCGTTTATCAGCTAAGTACTTGGACATATGTTGCGTAACACTGCATATTTTGCAAAAAGATAATGCTACAGGGCTTGTGACAGTACTCATATTTGACGTTTTTTGCCCACGGCCCCTTATTGCGTGGGCGAATCAGTTGCAAAGCGGGATCCAAAGCGTCCTTCGCAAACAAAAAGCCGGGGCCCACGCGATGCGGACCCCGGCTCAATACCGTGACGATATGTCGGTTACGTTCTACACGTAGAACAGAATGTCGTCGTAGGTCGGAACCGGCCAGTAGTCGGCGGCCACGATCTCCTCCATTGCGTCCACGGCGGCACGCAGCGTATCCATAGCGGGAACGACCTCGTGCGCGTATACGTTGGCCTGCTCCTGGCCATCGAGAGCCTCGGCCTTCTGATGTACGGCGTCGAGCGCCTTGATGGAGTCGTTGATGGCGGTGATACCGTTGCAGAGCTTGTTGAGCGTGTTCTGCTCGCACTGCATGGCGGCCTCAGCACCGGCGGCACGAATAGTCTCAAGGCCCTTAGCGACCTTGGTGGCATAGGCGGTAATGACCGGGCGATAGGTACGACGCGCCTCGCGAACCATCGTGGTAGCCTCGATGTTCATGAGCTTGTTGTACTTCTCGAGCTTGCAGTCATAGCGGCACTGGGCCTCGGCCTTGGTCAGGACGCCCGTCTCCTCAAAGAGCGCAATGGCCTTATCGGAAACAAAGGCGGGAAGAGCGTCGGCCGTGGTCTTGTTGTTGGCAAGGCCGCGCTTCTCGGCCTCGATGGGCCACTCGTCGGAGTAACCGTCGCCGGAGAACAGGATGCGCTGGTGATCGGTCAGCACCTTCTTGCAGTACTCGAGCGCGGCGTCCTGGAACTTATCCTCGGGCGTACCCTCGAGTGCGTCGGCGAAAGACTTGAGCGACTTGGCCACGGCAGCATCGAGCACCAGGTTGGAGTCGGAAACGTTTTGCTCGGAGCCGCAGGCACGGAACTCGAACTTGTTGCCGGTGAAGGCGAACGGGGAGGTGCGGTTGCGGTCGGTGTTGTCCTGCATCAGTTTGGGCAGGGTATCGGCGCCCAAGTCAAGCACGCCGCGCGTGGCATGGACGGAAGCCTTGCCATCGATGATCTTCTCGACAACCTCGGTAAGCTGGTCGCCCAGGAAGATGGACATAATCGCCGGAGGAGCCTCGTTGGCGCCCAGACGATGATCGTTGCCGGCCGAGGCAACGGAGGCACGCAGGAGCTCCTGATAGTTATCGACGGCCTCGATCACCGCGGTGAGGAAGACGATGAACTGCAGGTTGTCGAGCGGGGTGTCGCCCGGGTCGAGCAGGTTCTCGGACTCGGTGCCAAGCGACCAGTTGTTGTGCTTGCCCGAACCGTTGATGCCCTCAAAGGGCTTCTCGTGCAGCAGGCAGACCAAGTCGTGACGGGAGGCGATGAGCTTCATCTTCTCCATCATGACCAGATTCTGGTCGATGGCCTCGTTGACCTCGCCGTAGACAGGGGCGAGCTCATGCTGGCAGGGAGCGACCTCGTTGTGCTTGGTCTTGGCAGGAATGCCAAGCGCCCACAGTTCATCGTCCAGGTCCTTCATATAGGACGAGACGGTGGGGCGGATAGCGCCAAAGTAGTGCTCCTCGAGCTCCTGGCCCTTGCAGGGAGCAGCACCAAAGAGGGTGCGCCCGGTGATGACCAGGTCCCTGCGCTTGCGGTAAGCGTCCTTCTTGATCAGGAAGTACTCCTGCTCATCGCCCACGGAAGGAACGACCTTCTTGGGGGTCTTACCAAACAGCGCCAAAACGCGCTTGGACTCACGCGAGAGTGCGGTCATGGAGCGCAGCAGCGGGGTCTTCTTGTCCAGGGCCTCGCCCGTGTAGGAGCAAAAAGCCGTGGGGATGCACAGGACATCGTCCTTAATGAATGCGGGGCTGGTGGGATCCCAAGCGGTGTAGCCACGGGCCTCGAAGGTGGCACGCAGGCCGCCGTTGGGGAAGCTGGAGGCATCGGGCTCGCCCTGGATGAGGTTCTTGCCCGTAAACTTGGTAATGGCGGTGCCGTCGTGGTTGGGCTCGAGGAAGCTGTCGTGCTTCTCGGAAGTAATGCCCGAAAGCGGCTGGAACCAGTGCGCGTAGTGCGTGGCGCCCTTGGAGATGGCCCAGACCTTCATGGCGTGGGCAACGGCGTTGGCCACATCCAGGTCGAGCGGCTCACCGCCCTCGAGGGTTGCAGCAAGGCGCTTCCAAATGTCCTTGGGGAGGTAGTCCTTCATGACTTCCTCAGAGAACACCATGGTCCCGAAGCGGTCAGTAAGTTCGGCCATACGGAACTCCCTTCGTATCGGCACCGCGTGAGAAGCGGTGTTGATTACTAACGAACGAGTCATAGCTTAGACTCGCCGTGTTTCCGCGACATTACCGTTATGTTGCTGTCGCGAAACCAATCAATGAGGTTACCCTATCGAGGCGACGTTGCCACCCTCAACAGCCAATCAACTGCATAAATTGCAGACCTCTCCCCATGGTTTAAGGGTAGTCAATTTGGGATGGGGCTTTATTAACTGGTATTTCGCATCAGATACCATTCAATATAGCCCCATCCTACATTGACCACCCTGTTATAGGAAATGTCGATAGCGAAGCATTTTCGATTAGTATCGCCAAATCGCGAGAGAAACTCCATCTTAGCGCAGTGGTGCTGTAGAATCCTTGCAACAAAACATCGCACCTAGGCATCTAAAGGAGCACGATATGCGCGTCGACGAGGTTTTTAAGCAGGCAGCATCCCAGGGCACCGCACCCGTTTCGTTTGAGATGTTCCCGCCCAAGGGCGAGCTTACCCTCGACACGGCTCGCGAGGTGGCGGGCAACCTGTGCAAGCTTTCGCCGAGCTTTGTCTCAGTTACTTGCTCGGCCGGCGGCTCGGGCAACGGTGCCACCACCGCCCCCATCGCGCATATGATTACGAGCGAATTCGATACACCCTCGGTGGCACACCTTACCTGCGTGGGCCGGTCGCATACCGATATCGCCGCCAAGATCGACGAGTATCGCACCGCCGGCGTTGAAAACATCCTGGCCCTGCGTGGTGATCTTCCCGCTGGCGCGACTGAGGACGACAAGCCCGCCTCCGACTACGCCTACGCCCGTGACCTCATCCCCGAGCTCGTCGACGCCGGCTTTTGCGTGGGCGCCGCAGCCTACCCCGAAGGCCACATTGCCTGCGAGGATCTCAACCTCTCGGTCGAGCACCTCAAGCAAAAGCAAGACGCCGGTGCGAGCTTCTTTGTGACACAGCTCTTCTTTGATAACGAGTGCTTCTATCGCTTCCGCGAGCTTGCCGACAAGGCCGGCATCACCGTGCCCATCACCGCGGGCATCATGCCGTTTATGGGCAAGTCGCAAATCAGCCGCATGGTCTTTATGTGCGGCGCGTCGCTGCCCTCCCCCGTCATCAAGATCCTCGCCAAGTACGAGAACGACCCCGAGAGCTTGCAGGCAGCCGGTGTAGAGTATGCCGCCCGTCAGCTTTGCGACCTCAAAGATCACGGTGCCGACGGTCTGCACCTGTACACTATGAACCGTCCTGCGATCGCCGCAACCATTATGGAGCGCCTGGGGTAATGGAAAAACCGCACATCGATACAGTTTTTGGTGAAGTGCCAGCCGACCTTGCGTCGCCGGCGCTCTACCGTATCGACGCTGCCCATCGCCCCCGAGTCGACCGTGCTGAGATGCTGCGCTATCTGGGCTACGGCGGTCAGCAGATTGAGCCCGAGCTGTCACAACGTATTGAGCTTGTGGTCGAGCGCTTGGAGCTGGACATTGAGCCCCGTGGCGTGCGCCGCGTATTTGCCGTCGACGCCACGGGCATAGACGGGCAGGGAGAGCCTTGCATCCGCTTGGTTGGCACCAATGTTGAGCTGCGGGGTCGCGACATCTATCGCCATCTCAAAGACGCCCGCTTTGCCGCACTCATTGCATGCACCCTAGGCATGGACGCCGAGCGTCGCCTGCGCACCACGGGAGCCCAACATCCCCTGGAGGGCGCCGTGCTCGACGCCGCATGCTCTGCCTATGTAGAAGCCGCCGTCGAGCAGATGGACCAACAGGTCAAGGCTGCGGCTGCCGCACACGGACTCGCCGGCAACTGGCGCTTTAGTCCCGGCTACGGCGACTGCCCGCTCTCGGCCCAGCGCTCGATCGTCAATGCGCTCAACGCCACGCGGCTCATCGGGCTTACCGTCACGCCCACCAGCCTGCTTATGCCCACCAAAAGCGTGACCGCGATGATCGGCCTGTTCGACGGCGAGGTCCACGACGCCCAGACCCGCCCCACCTGCAATATCTGCCGCATGCGCGAGCACTGCCGCTTCCGCGCCGCCCACACCACCTGCTATTCCAGCCATTAGGAGCCCTCAATGTTTACTCCGCTTATCACTCATGATTCTGACGGCACTGCATTGGCGGCACCCGTTGATGCCGCACGTCGCAACGGTGCCACGTACAAGACGCGCACGATCGACGACCTTCGCATTAAGGACGATCGTCTGCGCGCCGCCATCGAGGGCACGGGACACCTGCTGTTCGACGGCGGCATGGGTACCATGCTGCAGGCGGCCGGCATGAAGGCCGGCGCCCTGCCCGAGCTGCTCAACTTTGAGGAGCCTCAGGTCATTACCGACATCCAGCGTCAGTACGTCGAAGCCGGATGCGACGTGATCACCGCCAACACCTTTGGCGCCAACGCCCACAAGCTCGACGGTACCGCCACCGTGGCAGATGTCTTTGCCGCCGCTGTCGCCTGCGCCCGCGCGGCCGGCGCCCACTACGTCGCCGGCGATATCGGCCCCATCGGCGCGCTGCTTCGCCCCTTGGGTACCCTCAGCTTCGACGAGGCCTACGACCTCTTTGCCGAGGAAGTGCGCGCCGGCGTCGCCGCGGGCGTGGACCTCTTTATTATCGAGACTATGACCGACCTGGCCGAGATCAAGGCGGCCGTCCTCGCCTGCCGCGAGAACTCCGACCTGCCCGTCTTTGCCACCATGACCTTTGAGGAAGACGGTCGCACCTTCCTGGGCACGAGTCCCGAGGTTGCCGCCATCACGCTCGATGCCATCGGCGCCGACGTTTTGGGCATCAACTGCAGCCAGGGACCGGCCGAGCTCCGAGGACTCGCCGCTCGCATGCTCACCGTTACGGACAAGCCCGTTATGGTGCAGGCCAACGCAGGACTGCCCCACGTGGACGACGACGGCAACACCGTCTTTGATATCCAGGCGCCCGAGTACGCCGTGGCCGTCGCCGGTATGATTGAGGACGGCGTAAGCGTCGTGGGCGGCTGCTGCGGCACCACGCCGGCGCACATGGCAGCGCTGCGCACGCTTATCGATAACCACACGCCCAGTCCGCGCCACCGCAAGCCCAGCATGTCGGTCACAAGCGCCCAGACCGTGGTGGACCTCCCCTGCGACGGCCACAAGATCGCCGTCATCGGCGAGCGCATCAACCCCACCGGCAAAAAGCGCCTGCAGCAGGCCCTGCGCGACGGCGACCTGGACTACGTGGTGAGCCAGGGCATCAGCCAGCAGGAGCAGGGCGCCGACATCCTGGACGTCAACGTGGGCCTGCCCGAGATCGACGAGGTCAAGATTATCCAACAGGCCACCGAGCAGCTCCAAGGCTCCACGCTGCTGCCGCTGCAGATCGACTCCACCGACCCCGCCGCCGTCGAGGCCGCCGTACGTCGCTACGCCGGCAAGCCCATCATCAACTCGGTCAACGGCAAGCAGCAGATCATGGACGAGATCTTCCCGCTGGTCGCCCACTACGGCACCAACGTTGTCGGCCTTACGCTCGACGAAGGCGGCATCCCCGATACCGCCGAGGCCCGCTTTGCCATCGCCGAGCGCATCGTGGCCGAGGCTGCCCGCTACGGCATCGGCCCGGACCGTATCCTCATCGACTGCCTGGTCATGACCGCCTCGACCAATCAACGCCAGGCCGAGCAGATCCTGCGCGCCATGTCCCTGTGCAAGGAGCGCCTGGGCGTCAAATGCGCGCTCGGCGTGTCGAACATCAGCTTTGGTCTGCCTGCCCGCCCGCTGCTGGGCTCGGTCTTTTTGGCCGCCGCCTTTGGCGCGGGCCTCGATGCCCCCATCATGAACCCGGGCTCCAAGCGTTTTATGGATACCGTCTACAGCTATCGCGTCCTGAGCGTTGAGGACGAGGGCTCGGCCGGATACATCGAGCGCTATGCCGGCTGGACCGATCCGTATAAGATCGCCGCCAACCCGGCGGCGGCTCAGACCGCATCGACCGACGCCGCGCCCGCTGCCGGCACCGCCGGCACCGACGGCAACGACGACCCGATTCGTCGCATGGTCGTCTCGGGCCGCAAAGGCGAGATCGCTGCCGAGACCGAGCGTCTGCTGGCAGACCACGACGCCATGGACCTCATCAACAATCACTTTATCCCCGCCCTCGACGAAGTTGGCGTCCTCTTTGACCAGGGCAAGTTCTTCTTGCCTCAGCTTATGGCCTCGGCCGAAGCCGCACGCGTGGGCTTCGACACCATCAAGCGCCTGATGCCCGCCGGCGAGATCGCCGACAAGGGCAAGATCTGCGTGGCCACCGTCAAGGGCGACATCCACGATATTGGCAAGAACATCGTCAAAATGCTGCTCGACAACTACGGCTACACCGTCTTTGACCTGGGCCGCGATGTCGATCCGCAGGAGGTACTCAAGACCGTCAAGGAGCGCGATATCAAACTCGTCGGCCTCTCGGCGCTTATGACCACCACCGTCGTCGCCATGGAGGAGACCATCAAGCTGCTCCATGCCGAGGTTCCGGGCGTCAAGATTATCGTAGGCGGCGCCGTGCTCACCCCCGAATACGCCAAGCAGATCGGCGCGGACTACTACGCCAAGGATGCCGCCGAAAGCGCGCGCATTGCCGAAGAGGTCTTTGGGCAGTAACACAACGGAAACAACCGAGCACTAAAACGTGCCGCACGCGCCACTTGGCACGTGCGGCACGTTAGAATAGATAAGACTATGCTCGTTTTGGCAGATAGGAGCGCAAGGATGGCGATCACGCCTGCAGAAATCGCGGAAACCCGCGGCATGGTTGAGGAGCAGAACCTCGACATCAGGACCATCACCATGGGTGTTTCGCTCATGGGTTGCGGCGACGAGAACCTCGACCGCATGTGCACGAAGATCTACGACCACGTGACGCACACGGCTGAGCATCTGGTCGAGACCGCCGAGAACCTCGAGCGCGAGTACGGTATCCCCATCGTCAACAAGCGCGTTTCCGTCACCCCGGTGGCGCAGATCGCCGCGTGCTGCAAGGATGAGGACCTCACCCCCATCGCGCACGCCCTCGACCGCGCGGCCGAGACACTCGGCATCGATTACCTGGGCGGCTTCTCCGCACTCGTCCAGAAGGGCATCGGCGACGCCGATCGCCGCGTTATCCAGTCCATCCCCCAGGCGCTCGCCACCACGAGCCGCGTCTGCTCCAGCGTCAACGTCGCCAGCCTGCGCGCCGGTATCAACATGGATGCCGTGCTCATGGCCGCCCAGACCATCATCGATGCCGCTAAACTCACGGCCGACCAGGATTCCGTCGGCGCTTCCAAGTTTGTCTGCTTTGCCAACATGGTCGAGGACTCCCCGTTTATGGCGGGCGCCGTCCACGGCGGTGGCGAGGCCGACGCCGTCATCAACGTAGGCGTCTCGGGCCCCGGCGTTATGGCCGCAGCCCTGGAGACGCTGCCCGATTCCGCCTCGATGATGGAAGTCGCCGAAAAGATTAAGCAGACCGCCTTTAAGATCACCCGTGCCGGCGAGCTCATGAGCCGCGAGGCCGCCCATCGTCTGGGTGTCGAGAAGGGCATTGTCGACCTGTCGCTGGCTCCCACGCCTGCCATCGGCGACTCCGTCGCGCGCATCCTCGAGATCATCGGCGTGGGCACCTGCGGTGGCCCGGGCACGACCTGCGCGCTCGCCATGCTCAACGATGCCGTCAAGAAGGGCGGCGTCATGGCCAGCTCCAGCGTGGGCGGTCTTTCCGGCGCCTTTATCCCCGTGTCCGAGGACGCCGGCATGATCGCCGCCGTCGAGGCCGGTGCGCTTTCGCTCGAGAAGCTCGAGGCCATGACCTGCGTGTGCTCCGTTGGCCTAGACATGATCGCCATCCCCGGCGACACCCCGGTCGAGACCATCGCCGGCATCATCGCCGACGAGATGGCCATCGGCGTCATCAACAACAAGACCACGGCCGTCCGCGTGATTCCTGCCATCGGCAAGGGCGTGGGTGACTGCGTCGAGTACGGCGGCCTGTTCGGCCGTGCGCCCATCATGCCGGTGAACCCCAACGCCGGCACCGTGCTCGCCCACCGTGGTGGACGCTTCCCGGCTCCGCTGAACTCGCTCAAGAACTAGCCCAGGGATACGAGGCGAGGAACCCCGGAAAGGGCAAATATATAAGGTCGCCTGCTCGGACAGTCCTGACTCGCACGGAGAGCACATTAAGTGCTCTCCGGCTCGTGCGGAACTCGCGATCGACCTTATATGTCTGCCGCCCGGCGGCGGGGCTCCCGCACATCTCAACCTTGGCTGAGTTCTGTCCCATGTTGCAGTTGCTTCGCTCCTGCACCACATGGTTGATACGGCGGTTTGGCGTTGGATCGGTTCTTTCTGATATATGCTGGTTGCGGCTCTTCTTTTGGGAGGAGTCGCTTTTTTGTTGTGAGGGGGATGGCCCGTGGCTGATGGTGTAATTCAATCTGAGCTGCTTTCTGCGGATTGGAATGGCGAATGGATACGTCTGCAAGCTGATCGGCGGCGGGCTGATGATTCTTTTGAATGGGATAAGCGGGCTCGGCATTTTCGGCCATCGGAGACTGCCCCGTATGCTCGGGATTTTATAAAACTGCTGGCGCTTGAGCCTGGTGAGTCGGTGCTCGATATGGGGTGTGGGGCTGGGTCGATTGCTATTCCGCTTGCTCAGGCTGGGCATCCTGTGATTGCAGCCGACTTCTCCCCCGCTATGTTGGGCACCCTTGATGCCGGCGTTGAGTATTACGGGCTCGAGGATCTTATTACACCGCTTGAGCTTGCTTGGGATGATGATTGGGATTTGGTTGGACCGGTCGCAAAAGCGGTGGATGTTGCCTTTGCCAGTCGCTCTGTCACCACGACCAACCTAAAAGGCGCACTTGCCAAGCTTGATCGAACGGCTCGTCGGCGTTGTGCCGTTACGATGGTCGCCAACTCGAGCCCGCGTTATGACCTGCACTTGATGAATGCCATCGGCGCCTCGGTTACCTGCAGCAATGGTTTTGTGTACGCCTTTAACATCCTTATTCAGATGGGTGCACTGCCACAGGTCACGTATTTTGAATCACCCCGCCGCGACACCTTCGATAGTCTCGAGGCAGGCGTGGCAGACTTTTCTCGCATGCTCGAGCACGGCAACGAGGACAAGATCGACCGCCTGCGCAACTATATCGCCCACCACATGATCGAGAACCCGCATGCCGGTGAGCCGGGATCCAAGGGCGTACCGCAGGGACGCTACATGCTCGACCACATCCGCAAAGTCCGATGGGCGTTTATCGCCTGGGAGCCGGTCTCCGTACCCCGCCCGAAGCCCATCTAAAGCTTGCATCGTCTTCCCGCCCGGCATCCGCATTCTTTGCGAACTGGGCAAACGCGCTCCACACCACGCCGTTCCTGCGCTATCGTGGGACAGCTCACGTAGATTAAGGCCCCATTGCGGGGCGCCCCATACATAGAAAGCGAGAACCCATGGCACTGACAGGAGCCCAGGTCAAGCAGCTTCGCAGCATGGCCCATCACCTCAACCCCGCCATCATCATCGGTAAGTCCGATATCAACGAGGGCACCGTCGAGCAGACGGTCGCCTACCTGGAGAAGCACGAGCTCGTTAAGTGCTCCGTGCTGGACGGCTCCAGCCTTTCTGCCCGCGAGGCCGCCGAGGAGCTCGCCGAGCGCTGCCACGCCGACGTCGTTCAGGTTATCGGCCGCAAGTTCTCGCTGTATCGCGAGTCCTCGCGCAAGGATATCGAGAAGATCAAGCTCGTCTAAAACCGACTGGTCATACCGAGCAAGCCTGCAGGCGTCCGATTGATTCGGGCGCCCGTTTTTTATCGCTCGACAAGCACGCGCTTGAGCCTGCCTTCGACCAAGTGCTCATACAGACGCCTTGTCTCCGGCTCGGGCACTCCCTGTACCTGCTCTCGCAGGTGGTGCATGTGGCCGCTGTACAGCTCAACGACATCGCGACGTCGTCCCGCCGCGCCGTAAACGCGCATGGCGCAGCGAACCATGTCCTCGCGCGCCGTCTCCTGGCGAAGCCCCGATTCCACGAGCCAAATTGCCGATTGCAGGTCATTCTCCTCGAGAGCGGCATTCGCTCCCCTAATCATGCAGTCGATGTACTTGGATTGCATAATGTGGCGCATGCGCGTAAAGAACGTGGGATTGCAACCGGTGGGAACATACAGCGGACCCGCGTAGAGCTGCTCAACCTTAAGACATAGCTCAATCAGGTGAGGCCCTCTCGCACCCATACGATTTCCCAGAATCTCGCGGCTCAGCTGATCAAAGAGTCTTACATCGGTCTTAACGTAGTCGCCGTTGAGCCCAATGCACTCGTTTTGGATGACCACGCACGACTTGCCATCCGGAGTTGGACCCAAAGCCGAGCGCAAGCGCGATACCGTCGAATACAGATTGTTGCGCGCGGCGTTAAACTCGGCATGGGGCCACAACTCCATGGCGATTGTCTCGCGGTCGACCATGGCATCCATACCCAGCGCAAGGCGTTCGGCAAGCGTTGCCGCCTTTTTGCGACGCCACATCTTATCCGTGATGGGAAAACCGTCGCGCTCGGCGCGAAACGCGCCAAACATGCGCATCTCAATATGGCCGATAGCATCGACAGCCTCAACCTCGCCCGCCTGAAACAGGTGCTCACTTTCGCCCTCAAAGTCATCGCGTAGTGAATACCGCGACAGCTCGCGCACCGGAAGCTTCTTGCGAATCCTGACGGCAGGCTCGCCCAGGCAATGCATCGCAAGACGTGCAAAAAGACGATACGATGGGTCTAAAATCCCCGAGCGATTCATAGACATCCAGGCAGCAAGATCGCTATCGCGGCCTGCAGCGGCCAGATGCAGCGCCACGATCCAGGCTTCTGAGCCACCGACCTGCGTCTTGCTAATATCGAGCAGCTCTGCCTCTTCGCGAACCGATACCAGCGACGTATTGCGCAGATATGCCACGCGCTCCAGCAGCAAAGCGTTTTCGCGCATGTACGCAATCGATTCGTCGGCGAGCTTGAGCACCTGGACCGCGCGGAACTTTGCATTAACCGGCCGCCCCTCCGCCAGCGATTGCCAACCCTCCAGCAATAACCCAAACAGCTGAATTTGATTGTCGCGAACACGCACCGCAAAGCGGTCGAGCTCGCCAAACGCCGCATCGTCGGTCACGGGCAAGCCCGCGAGCAGGCGCCGCGCTGCCAACACCATGCGCAACCAAATGGATGGCGCCTTAAGCCCACGGATATCGAGCGCCTCGAGTATCTGAGCCATCTTGTCATCGCGCTCGTCGGTTTTTGTAAACGAGCCGTCGAACAGCTCCACCAGCATATGGTCGGCCTGCATGAGAATCCCCGCGATGTCGAGCTCGCAATCATAGGCTTTGCATACCTTGAGCTTCGCGAGAACATTGCCGTCTTCCGCTCGCTCGGTTAGGTGGCGCTTGACCTCGATATGCGCGGACAGCATGTCGAGCACCTCGCAGGATGTCTGTTCTTGCAAAACAGGGTTGGCGGGAAGCCCCAGGTCATTGTCGCCGTAAAAGGCGATAGTGAGCGCCTGGGCTATTTTCCAGGTAGCGGGGTCGAGCTCGCGCGCCGCCTGATCGCCCGCACGTTCGATAACGGACGCCATATACCTTGCGAGCTTTGTATTGCACACGCTGACAGCCGCCAGATACACGCCGAGTGCCTCGGCGGGTGCCGGCTCTTGCTCCTGCCTTTCTGCATCGATCATCGCCGACGCCGCACGGCAAATGTCCCCTCCATGCCCGGTCAAGGCAAGATCGGCCCCATACTGCCCGGCAAGTTCCAACACCACATGACGGTCCAAGAACGCATCGGCCAGGTCCATGGCCAAATCACATCGGCCTGCCTTGATCAAAATGCGAGCAGCCCGCGATACAAGTTCGGGACGGATCTCGGCAACAAGCTTTCGCAACCTCAGGCGCGCATTGTCCTTAGCACCCAAACACCTAAAGGTGCGATCAGACGGATCCACGCCAAAAATCGGATAATCGCGTACAAAGATGGACTGGTCGACCATCGAAAGCCTCACACCGCACGCCTCTAGCTCCGCAATGCGGCCCTCGCCCATCAGTACCATCAAACAGGCAACGGTAAACAACAGGTTATTCTCGAGCGATGCAAGATCGGCCAGCGCCGCACCGTACACGTTGACGATTTCATTCTCGAGCAACCCGGCAACATCGCCCTGTCCATACATTCCCGTCTGCAGGGCAGATACCAGCTCTGGCACACCCTGCGTGAGTCGATAAAAATCGAGCGATGTGCTGATCGAGAACGCCGTGGCCCATGACGAATACTCATAGGCGTGCACCTTGAGCATCTGCGCATTGACTTTTACAGAATCGCCCAGCCCGTGGATAAGCAATCGGTTTGAGGGGCGGCAGGCGATAAAGACCCCCGTCCCCGTAGCACGTAAGCTGCGGATTCGATCGATGAGGTCCTCGGTTTCGCGCTGCTCGAGATTGGGCACGTTGTCGATCGCAACGAGCGAATGGGGTTTGTCCTTAAGCTCATCGGCGACAACCTCGAGCTGCATAAAGAGCTCGCGGCCAATCGCGCGGTCGGCCTCGATAATCCGAACCGGCCCTCGCGTGGGGTCCGATTTAACCTCCTGCACGTATTGCAGCAATACCGACGTCTTACCAAACCCGTCGGGCGCGTAAAGCAGAACGATTCCCGCCTTGCGCCCTTTAACGATGAGCTCGTTCATCAAGCGATCGCGCCGCACCATATAGCCGCCGCCCGTCGGCATCAACTCGAGGTCGTCCGTATTGCCCAGATCGTTTACCATACCTGCTCCTCAACTCGACCATATGGACACCGTAGCTGCAGGACCATATGAGCCACCCCGTGAATAGCGTGACTTAGAGTTTTTGGCTGTCTGCCGGTACGTGTTTGGCAAGTTTTTGTACAGCGAGGCCCGATGGTAACTTATCCCCCGACCAATAGGTCTTTGCGCAGGTCAATGCGCTTGCCAGCATGTCCCATCCCATTTGCAGTGTAGCGCAGTCGGCTGTTTTTATTTGAGTTGCGCAACTCGCCTACTCCTCGCTACCGCCTGCGACTCTATGGTGGCAAATGTGCATAGAATCTGCTATAGAATGAATCACAAAAATTTAAAACCCTCCAGTCAAGCACGCGGCAAGGTTTCCGTCATGTATACGCCACGGCGTATGTCCACTAAAAAGGCCCCCGCAAAGCGAGGGCCTTTTGAGAAACTATGTAAGATCGCTTGATCGCGTTACTCGCAGAGCGAAAGAGCGGCCTCGTCAGCAACGACAACGCAGTTGGTGTGCAGCTGCAGGATCGAAGCCGGGCATTTGGGCGTAACCGGACCATAGCACATATCGTGCACGGCCTGAGCCTTGGCCTCGCCGTTGGCGACAACCAGGATCATGCGGGCATACATGATGGTCTGGGTGCCCATGGTGTAAGCCTGACGGGGCACGTCATCGATGCTGTCGAACAGGCGGCTGTTGGCCTGAATGGTGCTCTCGGTGAGGTCGACGCAGTGCGTGCCCTTGGAGAAGTGGTCATCGGGCTCGTTAAAGCCGATGTGACCGTTGTTGCCAATGCCGAGCAGCTGCAGATCCGGGTAACCGGCGGCAGCGACGATCTTGTCGTACTCGGAGCAGGCAGCGGCGGCATCGGGGTTGGAGCCATCGGGCACGTGCGTGTTGTTCAGATCGATATTGATGTGATCGAAGAAGTTCTTGCGCATAAAGTAGTGATAGCTCTGGGGATCGTCGTGCGAAAGACCACGATACTCGTCCAGGTTATAGGTGCTGACCTCGGCAAAGTCAATGTCGCCCTTCTCGTACCAAGCAGCGAGCTGTTTGTAAGCGCCAATCGGGGTGGAGCCGGTGGCAAGACCCAACACGCAATCGGGCTTGAGGATAACCTGAGCCGAGATGATATTAGCGGCCTTGCGGCTCATATCCTCGTAGTCTTTAGCTTTAATGATTTTCATTACGCGTCCTTTCTCGTACAAGAGAGGCAAGGCTCCCCTTACAAGCACTTGCCCGCGGCCCGCGTCGGCCGCAACCAACGTGTGCGGCCACCAGGGCGAGGTCGCGTAATATATGTGTCTCGTGTCTAACCGCGTCGAGGCCCCTGCCCGTCCACGGTGACCCAAAGCTGTTTAGCTTCGGACAATCCCCATCTTGCCACGGAGGGCGCCCTCTTTCAAGGGCGCCCTCCGTAAACGTGATTGAATTGTAGGCTAAAGGCCAAGCGGAGCGACTAGCGCTCGCGAGCAACGATGAGCTGATCCATCTCCTCGACATGCTCGCCAACGGAGCCCTTGATGCTCGAGAACTCAACAGAGTTGCACACCAAGATGGGAACCGTCACATCGTAACCCTCGGCAGCAATTGCCTCGCGATCGAACTCGATGAGCACGTCGCCCTTATGGACGACATCACCCACCTGTGCATGCACGCTAAAATGCTTGCCCTCAAGCTGGACAGTGTCCAAACCAACATGGATGAGCACGTCTAGACCATCGACCGTGTTGAGCGCAACGGCGTGACCCGTGGGAAAAATGGCCTCGACCTTGGCGTCTGCCGGCGCAATCACACGCGTGCCGGTAGGCTGAATCGCCACGCCCTGGCCCAAAAGGCCGGTAGCAAACGTCTGGTCTTTGACCTCGGATAACGGAATGACGTCGCCCGAGATGGGAGCATCCAGCGTAAGGACTCGACCACGCATACCAAAAGACCTCAGGACTTTAGTGAACATGCTCCCCCTCGGACATACCAATCAATCAAAATAACTTTAACAGTTTACCACTTGGCACCCGTTTTTGACCATTAGGGAAGTTCGCGCTTGACAACCTCGACGATGTCGTCAACCACACGCTGGGTCAACTCGTGCGTCTCGGCCTCGGCCATCACACGGACCAGCGGCTCGGTGCCACTCGGACGTACCAGAATGCGGCCGCGACCGTTGAGCTCCTTCTCGGCGGCAGCGACGGCGTCCCAAATGGGCTGACAATCGTCCAGGCCGGCCTTATTGTCGGAATGTACGTTGACAAGTACCTGCGGGTACTTCTTCATGATGCCGGCAAGGTCGGTGAGGGTGCGACCGGTGCGCTTGAGCACGGCCAGAAGCTGCAGGGCCGTCACCAAGCCGTCGCCGGTGGTGTTGTGCTCCAGGAAGATGATGTGGCCGGACTGCTCGCCGCCGATGACGGCACCGTCCTCGAGCATACGCTCGAGAACATAGCGGTCGCCCACGGCGGTCTGGACCATCTCGAAGCCCTGCTCCTTCATGGCGATGGAGAAGCCTAGGTTGCACATAACGGTCGAGACGATCTCGGAGTTGGCGAGCTTGCCGCGAGCGGCCAAGTCGGAGCCGCAGATGGCCAGGATGTAGTCGCCATCGATTTCGTTGCCCTCGCTGTCCACGAACAGCACGCGATCGGCGTCGCCATCGTGAGCCAGACCGATGTCGGCGTGGGTGCGCAGCACGAGCTCACGCAGGGGCTCAAGATGAGTGGAGCCGCACTCGACGTTAATGTCGGTGCCGCAGTAATCGGTGTTGATGGCATGGACCGTGGCGCCCAGGCGCTGCAGTGCGGCGGGCGTGGTCTGGCAAGAAGCACCGTGGCCGCAGTCGACAGCAACAACCAGGCCATCGAGTTTAAGGCCGTCGAGCGTGCTGATGGCATGATCGACATATGCCTTGCGGGCGTCCTTCATCTTGATGATGTGACCCACACCGGCGCCGGTCGGCAGCGTGTCGGCAGCCATGGCCTCCTCGGACATGACCCAGGCGCTGATCTCTTCCTCGACAGCATCGGGAAGCTTCATGCCCTTGCGGCTAAAGAACTTGATGCCGTTGAACTCCGGCGGATTGTGCGAAGCAGAGATGACGATACCGCCGTCGAGCTCGTTTTGGACGGTGAGCAGCGCCACGGCCGGCGTAGGGATAACGCCGCAGCAGTGCGGTCGGCCGCCCTCGGCCATAATGCCGGCGGTCAGAGCACTCTCGAGCATGGTGCCCGAAAGACGCGTGTCACGGCCGATGCAAATGTCCGGACCAAGGAACTTGGTCGCCGCACGGCCAAGACGAAACGCGAGGTCGCACGAGAGGTCGGCGTTGGCGACGCCGCGGACGCCATCGGTACCGAAGATGTTCTGGGGCATAGGATCGCTCCTTCCCAAGTGGGCAAAACGCAGTCGCCCACCCTAGTCGAAAAAGAAAAGCGGGACCCGCCGAGCAATCGGCAGGCCCCGCTTGTATATTGTATCTCGTAAGGAGATAAAACCTTAGCGCTTGGAGAACTGGGGAGCGCGGCGAGCCTTCTTGAGGCCGTACTTCTTGCGCTCGACCACGCGAGCATCGCGCGTAAGGAAACCGGCCTTCTTGAGGTCAGCACGGTAGTCGCCAGCGTTCAGAAGAGCGCGAGCGATGCCCAGGCGCAGAGCGCCGGACTGACCGGAGATGCCGCCGCCATCGCACAGAGCGATAACGTCGAACTGACCGGCGGTGTCGGTCACCTTGAAGGGAGCAAGGGCGTTCTCAACGAGCTGATGACGGCCGAAATACTGCTCGGCGTCACGCTTGTTGATGGTCACCTTGCCGGTGCCGGGGACGAGACGGACGCGGGCGACGGCGTTCTTACGACGGCCGGTACCCTGGTAGACAACGGTGTTCTCAGCCATCTTTAAGCCTCCAGCTCAATCTTCGTGGGGTTCTGGGCAGCGTGCGGATGCTCGGCACCAGCGTAGACCTTAAGCTTGGTCATCTGGGCACGGCCGAGGGTGGTCTTGGGCAGCATGCCGCGAACGGCGCGCTCGATGACCTTCTCCGGGTGCTTCTCCATAGCCTGGCGGAAGCTCTCAGCCTTGAGGCCGCCGTTGTAGCCGCTGTGGCGATAATAGGTCTTCGTGTCGGCCTTGTTACCGGTAAGCTGGACCTTATCGGCGTTGATGACGACAACGAAGTCGCCGCAGTCGCTGTTGGGCGTGAACTGGGGCTTGTTCTTACCGCGCAGGATCATTGCGATCTGGGTGGCAAGACGGCCCAGGACAGCACCATCGGCGTCGACGAGAACCCAGTTGCGCTGGACCTCGCCCTGCTTGGCGTAGTGAGTCGATTTCGAAATCACTTAGACTCCTCCATGTACAGTACGTGTTGTTCCAGAGATTCACGGGGCTCTGCAAGTAACCCGTCCATATTACCCCGCTCGTCGCCCGAGTCAACAGGTATTTTGGTTCTGACCAGACTTTCTGCACATGTCGTCCATGGGTCATGATGTCGCGACACTAGCGCTCGACAAATGCCTCGATATCACTCAGTAGGCGCTTTGCCTCCTGGCGGCCCTGAATATACAGGTCGAGGAGCTTTGCTGGATCGTGCTCAACGTGGCCGACCTCGACTGGCTTTTGCGGAGCAACGACCAGCGCGCGGCCCTCGCGCTCATACTTCCACAGATGCATGCGCTGGATGTTATAGCGCTCGTGGCGCGTCTCGATAGCCTCGAGCAGGTAGGGGTAGTCGGCATAGCGGGCGCGCGCGGCGGGCATAAACTCGTAGGGCTTTTTCTCGTACGAGCGGTCCTGCGTGACAATGACAACCGCGCGATCGAAGCCCGCCTCCTCCAGCACGTGCTCGATGGGAACCGAATCGGCTACGCCACCGTCGACGTATTTGTGCCCGTCAATCTCGACCGGCGGCGTCACCAGCGGCAGCGACGTCGAGGCGCGCACGGCATCGAGGTCGAGCACGGCGCTTTTGACCGGCAGGTACGCGGCGGTTCCAAAGAGCATGTCCGTCGCGACGGCGTACATCTCGATGGGGCTCGCATCAAACGTCTCGTTGTCAAAGGGATCCAGGCGGTCCTGGACATCATTGAAGATAAAGTCGTAGCCCACAATAGAACCCGTGGACGCAAACGATGCGGCACCCATGAAGCGGTTGTCGTTGCAGAAAGCCAGATTGATGCGGTTGGCACGGCCGATCTGGTGCGACTTGTAGTTCACGCCGTTGAGGGCGCCGGCCGATACACCATAAACAGCCGGAATCTCGACGCCGGCCTCCATGAGAACGTCGAGCACGCCTGCGGTAAACTGTCCGCGAAAACTGCCGCCCTCCAAAACGAGCGCGACCTTTCCGGCGTTCTTTGCCTTATCTTCTGCAGTCATGTTGACCTCCTACTGTTTCGTTTTGGCCTTCTTCTACCCAGTTTTACAACGGAGGGCGCATGTGTTTTGGGAGTTGAGAGGTCTGGGCAGTCGAGCCACCCTCCCCAGAGTAGTCAATTCGGGGCGGGGATTCGATCGGCATCGCATCCCTTCCGGGTCGGCGGGTTGCGCGGAGAATCCGCGTATTTGCTTCGCAAATCCGCACCGGCTTCGGCCGCCTGCCGGCGTCCTCGCCCGCGGGCTAAAAACGCTCACGCGTTTTCTTTACGCCCGCGCCCTGCACAGAGTTCGATTCTCCGCGGTATCTGTAAGTAATAAAAAAAGGCAGGTAGAAACACTTCTCTACCTGCCTGTAACTATTGGTGGAGGCGCGGAGAATCGAACTCCGGTCCACGAAAGCCCCCTGATTGGCATCTCCAAGCTCAGTCGCTGGTTTTGTCTCGGACGCTTTGCGCGCAGCGACACGCTCGCGGCGTCCTAAGCGGTTCGGTCTTAGCCTGCGCCATACCGATTACGTGCGCAGGAGCATTCCCCTAACATGACGTCGCGCCGGTGTCGGGGAAATCACCGGGTTGACGCGCCGCTATAAACTAAGCAGCGAGAGCCATAGGCTCAAAAGAAGAGTTGTTGTCAATTCAATTTGACGGTACCCCTATTTAACGAGGCGAGGAGACCTCGGCTTGCTTCCTCTCTCAGAGCTATCGTGTCGAAACCAGTCGCCCCCGAATGTCGGGAAAGTCTGGATGGCATCGGGGCTGCAAACACCCGATAACCGTCGACTTTTCAAGGAACACGCGGGGTGAACCCCGCTCGTGGATAGCTATCTTACCACGTTCTAAAGGCAGACAGCTGCTCTATGCACGAGCTGTGAAGACCCTAATGTGCGCCGCACTTCGCACTTTTGCTACCGGACACGTCACGTATATTTTCGCCGAGCAAAATTGACCCGTCGAAAGGACCGTTATGGATACCAAGCAGCAACTCGTCAATGCCCTCGCAGGCCTGGGCTCAACCATTACCGAAGCTATGGATGTCATCGAGGGCTTTGTCCCCTGCGGACATCCCGCCCTCACGGTATCGAACGCACTCGTCGCGCTGGACGTTGACGATGATGCAGCTCTCACTCAGCAGCTTGAGACCGTCGAGGGCTTTATCGACCACGTGAGTGAGAACCGCGGCGTGGCCGCCTACCACGGTATCGAGGTCGAGCTCGCGGGTCCCAAGGCCGATCTGTTCGCAGCAATCCGCGAGGTAGGCGCCCTTATGCAGACCGCAGGCGTCAAGAACACCCAGGTCAACGAGTGGGTCTACCGAAGCCTGGCAGCACTCGATAGCTCCAACGAAAAGGCAGCCGAGCAGCTCGCAGAAAGTCCCGCCATTAAGGCCGAGCTTTTGTAAATAGCAGACGCGGGCCCCTTGGCGCATCGTCGTCCAAGAGGCCCGCAAACAGTTTGCGTCAACCGATAGCCGCGCGGCCGCGTTCGGCCAAAACCAGAATCGGCATCATTTGGCGCGGGGTCTTTGCTGCAAGATCGGCATGTTCGAGCAGCTTGCGATCGTTGGTCACCAAGTAATCGACCTGCGCGCGCTTGCACGCGGCGAGCACCAAGTTGTCCTCGTAATCGCGATGGAACGCTAAGTATTTGTCAGCCAGCCAAAGGTCCGACGCATCTGCACCCACAGCCGTGGCGTTTTCGGTCATGTTCCGAACAAACGCCAGCGCCGCATCGCCAATCGCGCTGGCAGAAGCCTCGTCGAGCGCTCCCCCGCTGGCAAGAACGCTACGCTTCAGTTCGTGCTGTACAACGTACAGCACGTCCTTAGCGGTATGCACCGGGAAGAACAGCAGCGCACGCGTCTCCGTCGCCCGCCCAATAAACGCACGCGCGGCAAGCGACTCGGCATGGTCGACGCAAAACGAATCGACCCAAACGTTGGCATCCACCATGATCTTAAGAGGGGCTCCGCTCACAGGATCATCCCCTTTTGGCGATAGCGATCGTCCATGGTCTCGGAATAGATTGTGTCCCAATCGCGATCGTCGGATACGGGCGACGTATCGATACCCAGGTCCGCGTAAAGCTGATCCGCCACCGCCCATGATGCGGCGAACGGCGTATCGGGTGCGACGGTCTGCTGCCGGTCGTCGACGGCCGCAAGCACTTCCTCGCACGAACCACCGCCCTGCGCGACCTTGGCCACCACCTTTTTGATGAGCTCGGGCAGTGACCTGCCCGAAAGCTGCAGCGCTTCCTCGGCGCGCTCTTTAACCGAGCGATCTACGCGAACATTCACCTGCGCCATGCCGCTAACAGCACCCATCTCAACCTCACCTTCGACTCCTGCTATCTTAGCTAGCACAACTATATATTGCTGCTAGCACACGGTCAAACGCAAAAGGCCTGCATTCTGGCGGCTGCAACACCGTCCGAATGCAGGCCATTAACTCAAGCAAAAGCGCTAACGCAGGTAAGCCTTCGCGTTGCTCAGGCTGTAGGCAATCGTCGAGCCGTTGTGCAGCAGCGACGACGCCTGCGGGGTAATCGCGCCGGTAATGCCCAGCGCCAGGAGCGCTGAGTTGGTGAGCATCACCTTAGAATAGGAGCTCGTCAGACGATCAACGAGGCCCTGGCTCATGCGGCGCAGGCGCACGATCGCGGCCAGATCCGTATCGGTCAGGATGATGTCGGCGACCTCCTTGGCGATGTCGCTTCCGCCACCCATCGCCAAGCCCACGTCGGCCAAACCGAGCGCCGGCGAATCGTTGACGCCGTCGCCCACCATGGCAACATGGCGCCCCTCGCTCTTAATGCGCTCCACATAGGCGTACTTGTCCTCGGGCAGCAGTTCGGCCTTAAACTCGTCGACACCCGCCTCGTGCGCAATGCGCTCGGCCGTGCGCTCCGAATCGCCCGTGAGCATAACGACATGCTTGACGCCCAGCGCATGCAGGTCGGCGATGGCCTCACGGACCCCGGGCTTGAGCGGGTCCTCGATACCGAGCACGCCGACGACCTTTCCATCGACCGCCAGATACAGCGGCGACAGGCCCTGCATCTGGGACTCGATTTGCTCCTTAATGTCGGCCTCGAGCTGCGCGCTCTCGTCCTCAAACACAAAGTGTGCCGAGCCGATAATCGCGCGACGCCCTTCGATGGACGAAGCGATGCCGTGCGCCACAATATACTCGACCGCAGCGTGACGCTCGCGGTGCTCGAGCCCGCGCTCGCGGGCGGCGTTGACCACGGCACGCGCCACCGGATGCGGAAAATGCTCCTCCAAGCAAGCGGAAAGGCGCAGGACCTCGTCCTCGCTCCAGCCGTCGGTCGTGAGCACGCAAGCTAGGCGCGGCTGGGCCTCGGTCAGCGTACCGGTCTTGTCAAAGACAATGGTATCGGCCTTGGCAAACGACTCAAAGTACTTAGCGCCCTTGACCATAACGCCCATCTTGGCAGCATCGCTCATGGCAGTCATGACGGCAACGGAACCCGTGAGCTTGAGTGCGCACGAGTAGTCGACCATCAGTGCCGCGGAGGTCTTGATGAGACTGCGCGTGGTGAGCGCAACCAGGCCCGCGAGCAGGAAGTTCCACGGGACGATCTTGTTGGCAAGGTCCTCCATATGCGACTGGCCCTCGGACTTGAGCGAGTCGGCCGTCTGCACGAGCGAGACGATTGAGCGCAGTTTGGTTTGCGCCGTATTGGCGCGCACGCGCACCAAGATGCCGCCGTCTTCCACGACGGTACCGGCGAACACGTCGTCGCCCACGCTGCGCTCGACGGCCAGCGGCTCGCCGGTCAGGGTCGCCTGGTTGACCATAGCGCTCCCCTGCTCGACAACACCGTCGATGCAAATGGACATGCCAGTGCGCACGGCGACCAGATCGCCGGGCTCAAGCTCGGTCGCAGCAACGCTTACTTCGGTGTCGCCGACGACCTTTTGCGCCTTGTCGGGCACATCGAGCAGCGAGTTGATGAGCTCGTTTTCGCTCATGGCGCGCGTGTAGTCCTCGAGCAGCTCTCCCACATTGAGCAGGAACATCGTCTGGCCCGCGGTGTCGACATCACGTTTGACAAACGAGATACCGATGGCCGAAGCGTCGAGCACGGGAACGGTCAGGCGCGGCTGCGCGAGCTCACGCAGGGCGGCGCGCAAAAAGGTCATGTAACCGGCCACGACAAACACCGCACGCAGGGGCGTGGGCAAAAACCAGCGACGTGCGTAATGGGCACCGATAAGTGTGGCAAGATCCATGACGAGCTTGTGCTTGCGTGGCTCAAGCTGCATCACGTAGCCTGTCTTTGCGTCGGCAATGGCCTGAGCGTCGAGCGCACCGACGGCGGCCAGCACGGCATCGCGGCGCGACTCGTCGTATTCGAGCGCCATCTGGCCAATACGGCCGTAGACGCGCACCTTGTGCACGCCGTCGATATCGCCGCTGAGCTTAAGAAGTGCATCGAGATCGCTCTCTGGCACAGGACCCGCCAATTGAAGACGGGTCCTGCCGGGGATCTCGCTGATAATCGAGAATCTCATAGTTTGTGCCTGGGAGCGTTACTCGGCTGCCTCGTCAGCAGCGGCCTCGCTCTGGGTGATGTAGGCCGCCTCGGCAACCATGTCGTCGACATTAGCCTTGGCCTGCTCGACCATGTCCTGGTAGCCGTTCTTGATGCGCATGCCGCACGCGATACCCTGCACGCAGGCGTTCTTTACCGGAGCGCTGGTGAGCAGCTTGATGCCAGCCGTACCAAGCAGAAAACCGCCACCAACAAGCAGGGTGTTGAACGTGGACTTCTTCATGATGTCTCTCCCTTTTGCCGCATTGGACGCGGCATGGTGCCTCAGCACCCGAGTAAACAAGTTTGCTCGAGCACGCTTTGAAATATCTCAATTTTATCTAACTATCTAGGTCAGCCATGGCTAACCTTTTGAAAATTAACGATGCGGAGTAACCGATTGTCAATGTGACAAAGGGACTGTCCCTTTGCCCCTTCTTACAACTGCCAGGTAGCTGCTTCCTTTTGCAGCGCCACCATGCGGGCGAATTCTCCACCTGCCGCCTTGAGCTGCGCCGGAGTGCCCTGCTCGGCAACCACACCATCCTTGAGTACAACGATTTTGTCGGCATTTTCCACCGTACGCATACGGTGGGCAATAACGATAACCGTCTTACCTGCGAGCAGACGGGAGAGCGCCTGCTGAACCACGGTCTCGTTCTCCACATCCAAGCTCGCTGTTGCCTCGTCCAGCAACACAATCGGGGCGTCTTTGAGCAGCGCACGGGCGATAGAGATGCGCTGGCGCTCACCGCCGGACAGCTTGGAGCCGTTCTCGCCGATCATGGTGTCATAACCCTGCGGCATGCGGCTCACAAACTCGTCGCAGTTGGCGGCACGCGCGGCAGCAAGCACTTCCTCATCGGTGGCATCGCGACGACCAAGACGGATGTTTCCCATCACCGTGTCGTCAAAGAGCAGCACGTCTTGGAACACAATGGCGTAGTCGCGCAGCAGCACCTCGGGATCCACGCTCGCAACATCCACGCCGCCCACGGTGACCGTGCCTTCGGTGGCGCCCCAAAAGCGCGCGGCCAGGCGGCTCACTGTGGACTTACCGGAGCCCGAAGGACCGACCAGCGCCGTGACCTCGCCTTCCTTAGCGGTAAAGCTCACATCGGTAAGAACTTTCTCGCCGGCGCGGCCGTCCTCGCCCGCACCATAGCCAAATGCCACGTGATCGAACACCACATCGTGGCCCACGGGCTCAAACTGCTCGCTGCCCCGCGCCACGGGCTCTTCCATGATGGAACGCATGCGCTTGGCCGACGACTCGGCGGCAAACAGCTCGGACATCAGCATCAGCGCCTGATCAAAGGGCGCATAGATGCGGCTCACCATGAGCAGGAAGGCAAACATCATCAAAAAGTCGACCTGGCCGGAGGCGACCATCGCGGCGCCCGTGACCAACGTGGTGGCAATCCCCAGGCGCAGGATGGCAAAGGCGGAGTTGACCAAAAGCCCATTGGCAAGCTCGCCTCTGGTGGTCTCGCGCTCCTCGGCATCGATCACGGCGTTGAGTCCCTCAAGATAATGGGCCTCCTGGTTGGTGGCGCGGATCTCGCGCACGCAGTCGAGCGTCTCCTGGATCGCCTCGGTGACCTTGACCTTCTCGGCACGCACGCGGTCGAACACCGGGGTCATGGGGCCGCGTGTCAGATACAGCACGGCAAAGGCCACGGGAACGCTCCAAAACGCCGCGATCGCCAGCTGCCAGCAAAAGAACAGCGACGCCACGAACACAATGGCGCTTGCGATGATGGCACCCCAAAGCTCTCCCAGCACGTGGCTGTAGGCGTGCTCCATGGCCTGGACGTCGCCCATGATGGTTTCGGTTAGATCGGCCAGATCACGACGGCCAAAAAACGACAGCGGCAGTTTGCGCAAGCGCTCGGCAATCTCCATACGCTGCTTGCCGCACTCCTCGTAAAAGATGCAGTAGGTGTAGTAATACTGCTGCCAGTTAGAGGCAAAGAGCAACACGAAAAAGACCAGGAGGCCGCCCACAATCGGCAGGGCATCCGGCAGGTCGGCACCGGTGGCGAGATGTTCGACAAAGCCGGCCATGACCAGGAACAAAAAGCCCATGCCGGCCATGGTCACAAGATTGGTGAGCGTGGTCCAGAAAATGCCGCGTTTTACGCCGGCGACGCCTTTATCGGATAGGAAATACTTCTTTTGGAATGAGGCGAACATTTAGGCCTCGCCTCCCTTCGTGACGGCGGCATCCGCGGTCGCTGCAGTGATTTTCCAGCTCGCGGCCTGTTCGTATTCGGCCCACATCTTGGCATACAGACCCTCTTGGGACAGCAACTCGGCATGGGTGCCAGTCTCCTGCACGCTACCTTGGTTGAGCACCACGATCTTGTCGGCCCCCACCACGGTCGAAAGCCGGTGCGCGATCATAATGACCGTGCGACCCGCCGCCAGTTTGCTAAAGGCACGCTGGATGAGCGCCTCGTTCTCGGGGTCGGCAAACGCCGTGGCCTCATCGAGCACCACGATAGGTGCGTCTTTAAGAATCGCGCGGGCGAGTGCCACGCGCTGCACCTCGCCGCCCGAAAGATATGCCCCTCCAGCACCGAGCATGGTGTTAATACCCTGCGGGAGCTTGGCCACAATGTCGTCGCACTGAGCTGCGGAGAGGGCCGCACGCACTTCGTCATCAGTGGCCGTGGGCTTGGAGGCACGCACGTTATCGGCAAGTGTTTGCCGGAACAGCTGGTTGGTCTGGAACACGAAGGCGACCTGGTCCATAAGCTCGTGCGGATCTATGTCGCGAACGTCCACACCGCCTACGAGCACACGACCTGCGGAAACATCCCAAAAACGCGGGATCAGGCTTGCGCAGGTTGACTTACCTCCGCCCGAGGGACCCACCAGCGCGAGGGTGCTACCTGCGGAAACGCTAAAGCTCACATGGTTGACGGCAGGCGCTTCGGCGCCCTCGTAGGTAAAGCTCACGTCCTCAAAGCGCACATCGCTGCCAGCGGGGTGCTTGGGCTGGACAGGCACGGAGAGCTGCTTGGAATCCATGATGCTTCGGATGCGAGCCAGCGAATCGGCACTCATCTGAGAGGCCTCGCCCACAAACATGAGCTTGGTCATGGCCGTCGGTACCACGGCCGAAAAGATCGCGTAAAACGTGAAGTTTGCCATAAAATGCGCGAAGTCCGTCTCGCCCGGCGCCAACAGCAACGCCACGGGCAGCAGGAATGCCACAAGACCATTGAGCGCGGTAAGGTTGAGTACCTGCGGACCTCGGCAAAACGTGCCCGCATAGCTTTGCGCCATGTCGGCGTATTCGGCGATCGCGTCGTGGAACGCCTTAAAGGAATAGACCGTCTGCTGAAACACCTTGACCACGGGAATGCCGCGTACGTATTCGGTACCGGTCTTGTTCATCTTGACCAGCGCGCCCATGTAGGCCTTCATGAACTCGGCGCCCTTGCCGCTCATCATGGTGGCCATGGCGCCAAGCGAAACGGCGACCGAGATAAGGCATGCCGCGCCCAAGCGCCAATCGAGGGCGAAAAGCAGCACGAGCAGACCTGCGACCATGGCGGTGGCGCCGGCGATATCGGGTAGCATGTGCGCGAGCAGGGTCTCGGTGGAGGCGGCGCATCCGTCTACGATACGGCGCAGCTCACCGGTGGCGTGTGTGTCAAAGTAGCCAAGCGGCAGCTTAAGCAGGTGCTCGCTCGTAGTCTTGCGAATATTGGACGCGCAGCGAAACGCAGACAGGTGCGTGCACATGAGCCCCACGAAATAGACCACGATGCTTGCCAGCGCAAACCCCACGGCCCACCAGCCATACGTCGCGATGCCGCAGGCTTCGCTCCAGTTAGGCGCCACGGCGATCAGATCGCGCGCGACAAGCCAAATGCACACGAACGGGCCAAAGCTCAGCAGCTGCGAGAGCGCCGAGAGAGCCATGCCCAAATACGTTAGGAATTTGCGGTCGCCGGCATATGCAAGCAGCTCGCCGATACCGCCGCCTTCCCTTTTTGACCCCTTTGCCATGAGATTCCCTTCTAACGGCTTGAGAGTTAACCGTAATGAACTTATCATTGATGTGTTAGCCATGGCTCACAATCGAGCCAGGCGTGGACGTTTCTGCAAAGGAAAGGGACGCTTTTGCAAATACGGCGGGCAGCGACCGACATAACCGAGCTCTACGCACCGCAGTTTGAGCAGTTTGGCCTGGAGCTTACCGGCAAGGGCGCCGTCTTTACCGGCGAGGTGACAAACGATCGGGCGCACGGACGCGCATGGATCATGCCTCTCTCCCCCGCCTGCATCGTCATGGAGCATTTCATTACCCCGACGCACGATATGTACCTGGCCGAATACACACCCGAACCGTACGCGTGCGTGAGCGAGGTCAGCGCGCCCACGCTCATGTGCATGCCCGAAGCCGGCATAACGCCTGCGAACCTTAAACCCCTGCATGGACCGTGGCCAAACAATGCCGTGTGCAGCTTTATCCAAGATAACTGTGGCGAGGAGTTAAGCCCACTGTTTGCAGGGCGACTCTATCACTCGCGCTCGGTGCTCTTTTTGCCTGGATATTTTGACGAACTGGAGCACCGCTATCCCACCGAGTTCGCAGGGGTCTTTGAGGCGTTTGCCGAGCCATGGCACGAGGAAGCGACGTCCGCCATCTGCCACACACTGCACCGGATTAACGAGGACCGCGCCCGCACCGTAGGCGGACACGTCTATATGCAAGGCATCGTGGAGACCATGGTCGCGGAGCTCGCCTGTTCGCGCGCGGCCCACAAGCAGGCGCAGCAGGCGGCAGACACACGTGTCAGCATAACCATTGCCGAAGAAGCAACGGCAATGATTGAGCGCACGCTCGACAAAGGCAGACGCGTGGGTATCAACGAGGTGGCCGAGAGGCTCTACACAAGCCGCTCCAAACTATGCGCCACCTTTAAGGCCCAAACTGGCGAGTCCCTGGGCGCCTACACTCGCAGACGCCGTATGGAACGAGCACAGGACCTTTTGGCCGATAGCACGCTCACGATAGCGCAGGTGGCAGAGCGTCTAGGCTACCCTCAGCAGGCCGCCTTCGCCCAAGCCTTCAAGCAATACACCGGCACCACCCCCACCACCTGGCGCTCCCAACATATATAAAGAATGAAGGCGCCAACGGCGCCCTCATTCACCAAATTCAATCCAGCCCACCTGACCCGAACGGCCGAGTCGTTGCAGAACCCGGGAGCCCCGGCAGGGCGGGTGCTTGCTCAAAATGAGTTCCCTCCAAAACAATGGGCGCGCCAACGGCGCGCCCATTCACTCTATTCCATTCAGCCCCGCCTGACCCGAACGGCCGAGTCGTCTGGCCGGGGAAGCCCCGAGTCGCCGGGGTGTTTGCTCCAAATGAGTTCCGCATGCAAAGAAGGCCACTAAATGTGGCCTTCGTCTTGCATAGGACTGTTTGAAATTTGGAGGAAATACCCCGGCGACTCGGGGCTTCCCCGGCCTCGCAGCTACGAGAGCGACGTTCTCAGCAACTCGTTGAAGAGTTTCGGGTTGCCCTTGCCGCAGCTCGCCTTCATGCACTGGCCCACCAAAAAGCCGATGACCTTCTGGTTGCCGTCACGATACTGCTGCGCCTGCTCGGCACAGTTTGCCAGCACCTCGTCCACGATCGGCTGCAACGCACCGGCATCGCTCACCTGACGCATGCCGCGCTCGTCGACGATCTTGTTGGGGTCGTCGCCGGTCTGGGCCATGGCCTCAAAGACCTCGTGCGCCTGGTTGGAGCTGATGGCATCGGTCGCCAGCAGCTTGGCGAGTGCCGCCACTTGAGCCGGCACGATGCCGGACTCGGCGAGCGACACGCCCGCGCCCTTAAGGTAGGCGATCATCTCGTTCACCAGCAGGTTTGCGACCGTCTGGGCCTCCTTGCCAGCCATGCCGGCAGCAGCGGCCTCAAAGAACTCGGCAAACTCCGGGTCGCCGGCGATCTGCTCGGCATCGGCCGCCTTAATGCCAAAGTCGGTCTCAAAACGGGCGCGCTTGGCATCGGGCAGCTCGGGGATCTCGCCACGGCAGCGGTCGATAAACTCGTCGTCCAAATCGAACGGCGCCAGGTCGGGATCGGGGAACAGACGATAGTCGTCTGCCGTTTCCTTCACACGCATGACCACGGTGCGCTTGCGGCTGGGCTCCCAGTGGCGGGTCTCCTGATAGATGATGCCGCCCTCCTCGAGCACCTCGGCCTGGCGGCAGATCTCGTAGGCAAGGCCGTCGTGCAGGCTCTTAAACGAGTTGAGGTTCTTGAGCTCGGTCTTGGTGCCCAGCTTGGTCTCGCCGCGGCGGCGCAGCGACACGTTGCCGTCGCAGCGCATGGAACCCTTCTCCATGGAGCAGTCCGAGATGCCCAGCGTCACAAAGATGCGACGGAGCTTCTCCATAAACAGGCGCGCTTCCTCGGGCGTGCGCAAGTCGGGCTCGGTGACAAGCTCGATGAGCGGCGTGCCGCAGCGGTTGTAGTCGACGAGCGACTCGGCCGCGGCGGTAATGCGGCCCTCGGCGCCACCCACGTGGACCATCTTGGCGGCGTCCTCCTCCATGTGGATGCGCAGGATGCGGATGGGCACCGTGTAGGAACCGTCCTCGCGACGCTCGGGCATCTGCAGGTTGGACGCATCGTAGCTGGCCAGATGGCCGGCGCGCTGGTTGCCCTCGCGCATGGTCGATGTCATGGACGTGGACAGGCCCTCGGCGTTGGCCGAGGCGCTTGCCAGACTCTGGGCCTCGGCCTCGCCAAACGCGCAGTCGGGGCGCTCGGCGGCACCGCGACCGGTCACGTCCAGGTCCAGGTGACCGTACATGGCAAAGGCGACCGGACCCTGCGTGGTCTGGAAGTTCTTGGCCATATCGGGATAGAAGTAGTGCTTGCGGTAGAACATCGAGTGGCGCTGGATCTCGCAGTTGGTGGCCAGACCCGCCTTGACGATGCTCTCGATGGCGCGCTTGTTGGGCACCGGCAGGGCGCCGGGCAGGCCCAGGCACACCGGGCACACGTTGGCGTTGGGCTCGTCATCGTGGCTGAGCTTGCAATTGCAGAACATCTTGGTATCGAGTGCGGTGAGCTCGGTATGGATCTCCAGGCCGATCACGGCCTCCCAATCCTGCAGGACCTCGGAAAGCTCCTTCATTACAGCTCGCCTCCCTTCCCGGCAAAAGCGGGCGCGACGGAAAGCGCGGGCGCACCCGTGGCGGCATCGGCAAAGCCGCGCTCCAGGGCGCGGGCAAACGTGAGCAGCTGACGGTCCTTAAAGGCCGGACCCACCAGCTGGGCAGAAACGGGCAGCTGAGTATCCTCGCCCAGGCCCAGCGGCACCGAGATACCGCCGTTGCCGCAGATGTTGAGCGAAATGGTGTACAGGTCGGAGAGGTACATCTGCGTGGGGTCGCTGATCTCGCCAAACTTAAAGGCCGTGCGCGGCGAGGCGGGCATGAGGATGGTGTCCACCTTGGCATACGCGGCGTCGTAGTCCTGCGTGATGAGCGTGCGGGCCTTTTGCGCAGCGTAGTAGTACTTGTCGTACACGCCCGAGCTCAGCAGGTAGGCGCCGAGCATCTGACGGCGCTTGGCCTCGGCACCAAAGCCGTGGGCGCGCGAAAGCGAGCTCTGGTCGGACAGGTTGGCGCAGCCCTCCTCCTGGTAGCCGTAGCGAATGCCGTCGAAGCGGGCCAGGTTGGAGAACGCCTCGGCCGGGCCGATGACGTAGTAGGCGGCGATGGCGGCGTCCAGGTGCGGCAGGTCGACCTCGACCAGCTCGGCGCCCTGGTTCTGCAGCTCCTGGGCGGCGCGCTGAACAGCGGCCTTGACCTCGGGCGTCAGGCCCTCGGCCTCCATAAACGCGGGGATGATGCCCACGCGCTTGCCCTCGATGCTGTCGTTGAGATGCTCGGTAAAGTCGACGGCGCAATCCTGGCTGGTGCAGTCGTACGGATCGTGGCCCGCACCGGTAAGCGCGTTCATGGCCAGCGCGACATCCTCGACCGTGCGGCCAAAGGGGCCCACCTGGTCGAGCGACGAGCCAAAGGCAACCACGCCGTAACGGCTCACGGCGCCATACGTGGGCTTAAAGCCCACCACGCCGCACAGCGACGCCGGCTGGCGGATGGAGCCACCGGTGTCCGAGCCCAGCGAGAGCGCAACCTCGCCCGCGGCGACGGCGGCAGCGGAGCCGCCCGAGGAGCCGCCGGGCACGCGCTCGGTATCCCAGGGGTTGTTGGTGCGGTGGAAGGCCGAGCTCTCGGTGGAGCTGCCAAAGGCGAACTCGTCCATGTTGGCCTTGCCCATGGGCAGGCAGCCGGCGTCGAGCATGCGCTGGACGCAGGTGGCGGTGTAGACGCTCTGGTAGTCCTCGAGCATGCGGGAAGCGCAGGTGGTGCGCGTGCCCACGAGGTTCATGTTGTCCTTAATGGCCAGCGGCACGCCCGCAAGCGGGGGCAGCGGCTTGCCTGCGGCACGGTCGGCATCCACGCGCGCGGCGGCCTCGAGCGCAAGCTCGGGCGCCACCTGCAGGAATGCCTGGACCCCACCCTCGCGCGCCTCGATGGCCTCGAGCGAGGCCTGAGCGACCTCGGTGGCCGAAAAATCGCCGGCGGCAACGTGCGCGGCCAGCTGCGCGGCCGTGAATCGATCGAGATTGAGCTTCATTACTCGCTCTCCCCCTCTCCCAAAATGGACGGCACGCGGAAGTAGCGGTCGCGCGCGCTGCCGGCGTTTTCGAGCGCGACGTCGAGCGGCAGGTCGCGCTCGGGCTCGCGCAGGTCATCGCCCATCACGTTGGACAGGCTTCCGATAGGATGGAACGTGGGCTCCACGTCGGGCAAGTCATATTGCAAGACGGGCTCGAGCATCTGGACGGCGTCGTTCAGGTAGGACGTCATCTGGGTGAGCTCGTCATCGGTCAGTGCGATCTTTGCGTACTCGGCGATGCCGCGCACGTCTTTCTCGCTGAGTGCCATAGGCGCTCCCTTCCGCATAACAGATAAACCGCTCTAGTATACAAGGCAACGCCGCTTGGAGCAGGTGCTTTACCCAAATGCAGCGAAAACGTAACGAGGGCGGCGGATGCGTCCCGGCGGTTATGCAGCAAAATCTGCATCGTCACAATGCAAAACCGTCCCGCCCACAACGAAAACCGTCCCGCCCGCAACGAAAAGCATCGCAACATTCGACGCTTTTCGCCAAAATCGCGATTTTCATCGAATGTTGTGATGGTTTGGAAGCCCCCGACCACCACAAAAATGCCTGTCCCCATTGCGGTGGTTCTGGAGAATGTCTTATGCCGAGGCCTTGACCTTGCGGCGCTTGCGGACCGCGTGGATCACGATATCCAGCAGCAACAGCACAATGGCTACGACCACGATGAGCACGGCAAACTCGCGCTTGCCCCAGTGGCGGCCAGCCAGCGACTTTTGCTTGTCGACGTCCTTCTTGTTGTACTTGGTGCGCACGCAATGCACCAGCAGGCGATGGTCGTTCACGCCGTAGGGCGTGCAGGTGACGAGCGTCACCTTGTCGGCGCCGGGCTCGATGGTCAGCGACTCCATCTCCTCGGGCAGCACCACCTCGGAGTCCACCATCTTGTAGGCGAGCGTCTTGTTCATGGTGTGCAGCAGCACCAGGTCGCCGGGCTCCAGCGAGTGGATGTCGTCGAACATGCTCAGGTTGCGCATGCCCGAGTGCGCGGTGAGCACGCAATGCGTCGAGGTGCCGCCCACCGGCAGGCTCGTGCCTTCCAAGTGCCCGACGCCCGCCATAAGGACTTCTTCGCTCGTGCCGTGGTAGATGGGCATGCTCACGTCGATGGAGGGGATCTCGACCCAGCTCATCATGGGGTCGCGGTCAAAGATGAGCTGCTGGGCGTAGGGCTCGATCTGGTCGGCGGGAAGCTCGGTGGCCTCGCCCGCCAGCTGCTCGTTAAAGGAGCGCGCCTGGAGCAGGATGCGCTCGCGCTCCTCGGCAGATAGCGCGTCCACGGTGCTGGACACGGTGCTGATCTGGTTGAACACGCCCGAGGCCTCGAGCCGGTCCAAAATCCACGGCCAGGTCATAAGGCCCACGCCAATAAGGATGATGACGATAGTGATGAGCCGATCGGCCCAGCGCGGCAGCCGCTTGCGGCGGCGCTTGGGCTTTGGTTGAGGTTTGGGCTGAGGGCTTGAGCCGCCGTTGTCCGCGGCGTTATTGCTCTTCATATGTTTGGCGCCCTGCACCATCGCCAGTCACTCCTCTACAACTCAAGTTGTCTAAACAAATAATAGCCGATTAGCAGGCTCCCCCGCCCGACAACACAGCTAGACCGCACCGTCCAGTCGAGGATAAGCCAGCATTTGAGTTTTCAAAATGTCCCGAATCGGCGGGGCGATTCGGGATACAATGTCAATAGAAAACGACGCACCCCGCGTAAGTGTACGAGAGCGCGGGCGGCCTAGTTTTCAGTTTTTGTTAAATGCCCGGGATCCGACCCCCGGGCATTCTTATTTGCGCTTTCGGCGCAAATGCCGTCCACCGTCCGCACCGCGCGTGCGCCTACGGACCTTAAACCGAACCTCATACGAGTCAAGAAACGCGATGACGAACGTGCCCACCGCCGCGAGGGCGGCGAGCGCGTTAAGGAATTTCAGCATATGGTGACCTCCGATCGAGTCGTCGGCCGCCCGCGCACGGAATGCGTCGCAAGGGTATTTTACTGCGAGTGTATGCACCCACGCCTGGTAAACGCGATTTTGACAAACATCTGTTCGATATTCATACGCTTGATCCAACGGGCAATGGAGGCTGGCTGCGTTATCCCAAAAAAACGGGGCAAACTCCAGTGCGGAGTCTGCCCCGAAAAGAGAATGGCAAAGCAAGAACGTGGATGGACGAGAAAAGTGTCCGCAAGTCTCATGGCCAACACATCCCACCTGCCAAAGGGATGGATGAGCGAGCGTTACTCCTGCTCGGACTCCTCAGCCTGCTTACGGCTGCGGATGAGGTGCGCCACGCCGATGCACAGCACCGCGCCACCGGCGATCCAAGTGAAAGTCACGCCGTTAAGGCCGGTCAGCGGGAGGCCCACGGACTTGGTGTTGCCGACATTGATGGTGACCTCGCCGGCATCAGCGTTGGTGCCGGTGTTTTCTTGACCATGAAGAGCATTGTCGCCGACATTACCGTCAAGCTTGCCGGAGGCGATGTCGGTGCGCTTCTCGTCTGCCTCAGACACCTTTGCCTCAAGGGTCTTCACCTTCATCGTGTCTTTGTTATACGTCGCGGTGATGATGAAGGTGAAGGGGTCGGCCTTGGTGGGGTACTTGGCAGGGTCGGGGGTCTGGACCTCAGTCACCTTGTAGGAGCCGGCGTCGAGGTCGGAAACGGAGATCTTGCCTTCTTTGTCGGACGTGAACTTCACACACTCGGGAAGGTTTTCAGTATTGGTGACGGTCACGAGCTGACCCGCGACGACACTGACGCCATCAACAGTACCCTCCGTCGAGGCAATATACTGGTTTTCGGTATTCTTGTCCGCGGACTGGATGGTGAAGACGGCATTCTCAAGGCCCTGCTCGGTGCCCTGGTCGACCTTCTTGAGGTTGAGCTTGAACGCAAAGTCGGCGACGGTGTCCTCGATCGTCGTGCCCGTGCCAACGCCATACGGGTTGTTGGAGTACTCAAGCTTAACGGTGTTGGGGTTGCCACCCTTCTGAGTATTGTCAGTAGTGTTACCAATCACGGCATTGCCGTTGAGCACCGCCTTGTAGAAGACGACTATCTGAGTGCTGGCGTCTACCTTTGAAATCTCCTTGAGATACTTACCGTGCTCTCCCGCATTAGCGTTAATAGCCAAGGTGGTAGTTCCATCAGCATTGGTGGTTGGCGTCACAGTAAAGTTCTCTGTAATGTCGGCATATTGATCAATGTTGTTCTGATCTTTGTTTACAGCAAAAACTTGAGTTTGGCCATCAACATAGCTGAGGCCCTTGGAAAGGGTGTCAGTGAACTTATAGGTATAGCTATCGTAAGTAGCGTAGTTGCTGGCGATCGTGCCGGTGAGCTTGTAATTGACCTCCTGGCCGATCTGCGAATCGGCGACGTCATCCCAATCTTTCACAGGCACGGTCGTGAGGTCATCCTCCGCCTTGTTATCATCAAGAATCTTCTTTTCAACCGTGGGGACGCTCTTCTTAGGGGTAATATTCACAGTTGTGTCCGCACCGTCAATAAGAGCGTACACCGGAGCTGAATAAGCATCGGTCGACTTGTCCCTGGGCTTTACCGTCGTATCAGTGAGGAACAGCCAGTAGCCGGCGTCAAGATTGGAAAGAGACGGCTGTGCGGCAGACGTCCTCTGCCACGTTGCATTGTTCTTCAAATTGTCGGCGATCATGCTCAGAACATTATCGCTTGCGACCTGAGAAGTGCTCCCAGTCACGCCTGACTTCTCGTTCAGCCAATCAGCGGCATCCTGGGCAGTCGTTTTGTTGTAGGCAGGCTCTTTTTTCTGAATTGCACGAACAACTGCGTCCTGAATTGCCTGTTGCTCTGTCACGTTTGTGCCCGCCCACTGAATGTTCTTTACAGTGGAGCCATTTACGTCAGCAGCGAAGATTTGAATGCCCTTATAAGTCGTTGATCCAGCGTAGTCACCGTAATCGAACGTAACGGTCGTGTTGCCCGCTGCAAACGCCATGGTCACCGGGGCCATCACGCCGCCGAAGCTCAGCGCTGCTGTGAGGCCGGCGGTTACTGCCAGGCGTGCAATGTTCTTGTTCATGCTCATCTTCTTTTCCTCCGTTTTCCGTTTGATTCTCATTCGATCGGTCATCATCTGTCTGTGTCTTAGCATCTGCTTCGCTACGTCTCGCCCCGCTCTCTGTGGGGCTGCCAGCTACTCTTTATGGCTGCCACCTCCCCGCTTGACCAGGAGCGCGGCCACGATGAGCGCGGCTCCGGCGACCGCTGCGGCGGCCGCGGCGTACATTGCCATATCGCCAGTCGAGGGCATAAAGCCTCCGGTGATAATGCTAGGGGGTGTGCCGGTGGGCGTGTTGATGAGCGACGCCTCCAGGCTGCCCGTCGACCCGTCCGCGCTGTCGGCGCGCAGGGGCGACTCGGCCGTGATGGTGAGTTTGGGCTTGGCGGCGGCCACCTGGTCGACGTCCAGGCCCTCGGCCTTGACCGTCACGGAGCGCGTGCCCTCGAAGGCGGTGTAGCCCTTGGGCGCCTTGAGCTCGCGGACCTCCAGCTTGCCCGAGTCCACGCCCGAGACGGTCACGCGGCCGTCCTCGCCCGTGGTGACGGTGGCCTTGCCCTCCGCATCCCACGTGCCGTCGGCCGCCAGCGTGCGGCCGCGGTCGTCGGCGATGCTCAGGACCGCCCCGGCAAGCGGCTTGTCACCGTCGCTGCCGCGCTTGGTGAGCGCGAGATCCCAGGTGTAGGCGCACGCGTCGTCGCTCGGCGTGCGGGTGAAGCCGGCGTCGCCGGACTGGTCGGCAAAGGGAGAGCGCGGGTAGCGCAGGTAGGCCTCGTTGGGGTTGCCCTTCGCGATGCCGTGGTTGCATGCGCTGTTGAGCGGTGCGTTGTACACGGCGACCACGCGGACGCCCGCGGTGAAGGCGTCGGCCCCGCCGAGCGCGGCGATCAGGTCGCCGGTGCGCACGGTGAAGGTCTTGCCGTCGGCCGCTACCTTGGTGGCGCACTGGGCCGTGATGTCGGTCCAGCCCTTCGCGGGCTCGGTGCCGACGCGGCCGTCCTTGTCGGCCGAGACGGCGTCAAAGCCGCCGTCCGCGCCCGTCGCCACGTACACGCGCATGCTCGCGGCCACCTTGGAGGGGTCGAGCCCCGCGCTCATGGTGTCGACGAACCGCACCGTATAGGTGTCGTAGGCAGCAAGGCCCGCCGGGACCGTGGCAGAGAGGCGCCAGTACAGGTCGTCGGCGACCGTGGCGTCGGCGGCCTTCTGCCATGCGGCGGTGCTGTCCTCCAGCACGTGCTTGGCGACCTTGGGCGTCGCCGCCTTGGGCTTGACGGTGACGGCGCTGCCGCCCACCAGGGCCATGATCGGCGCGGTGCCGGCCTCGCCCTGGGCGATGGCGTCGTCTCTGGCGACGATGAGCCAGTAGCCGCAGGGCAGCTCGGCCGCCGTGCCCGCGTTAAGGGCCACGGGCACGGCGCCAGAGCTCTGGAGGGAACGAGCGAGCTGTGCGCTCAGCGCGCTCGTAAGGTGGGAATCGGTGTTGAGCCACTCGGCAGCGTCCTGCGCGGTGGTCTGGGAATCGGGCATGCCGGCGCTGTGCAGCACAGGCAGGACAGCGTCGCGCGCGGCGTCGCTTGCCCAAGCGAGGTCGGTAAAGGTCTTGGCGTCGCCGTCGCCGTCGACGACGTTGGCGCTAAAGACCTGGTAGGCGTCGTAGTTGCTCGCCACGGCGCCGCTCACCGTGATGGAACCGGTCGAGGTCGGCGCGGCCTGCGCGGATGCGGGGAACACAACCGCGCAGATGCCGATCAGGAGGGCAAGCAGCGCAAACAAGATCGGGAAGGAGCAAACTTTCTTATTCACGACGCTCACCTCCCTTCGCATTCGCCTTGCGACGAATGTGCATCCAGGCCGCAGCAGCGCAAAGCACCGCCGCGCCGGCAAGGTACGTCAGAGTGACGCCCGACATACCAGAAAGGGGCAAAGAGGTGGAGTAGGTGTTGGTGAAGGTGGGAGTGGACTTGCCGGTGAGGTCGTGGGGCGTGTCAGTGGTCACTTCACTGCCATCACGATCCTGAATCTGCTTGTAGGTCGCAGTGACGTCGATATGGTGGTTAGAGTCGTCAGTCGCGTTAACCGTAATCTGATAGACCGACTTGTCGTACGTATAGTGCGAGAACAGCGAACCGTCGTCTTTCTCGCGCACGTAGTACGTGAAGGTCTTGGAAGCACCACGGCCAGTGGGGCCAGACGCGAGCTGGTCGAGTTGATCGAGTTTGTAATCAATCTTGTCGAAGCTCAGGGTCTGGGACTTGTCGCCGTCGGCAGTGGTGGACTTGCTGCTAACGATATCCGTAAAATCTGTGTCGGTCGCAAGCTGGAGCGTGAACCCCTTCATCTCGCCACCCTCAACGACCTTAGTCGCCATAGGCGTCCAGGAGCCCTTCGAGTCGTACGGAGTGAACTTGTTAGTGAAAGTCGTGGAGTCACCCTCACAGATAATTGGATAATAGTCTCCACTCTTCTGCACCTTGCTCCTCGCTTTTACGTTCTCCCACTTCCCAGACGACTCGCGGAATTCGTACTTGGTTACACCGACGTTTTTAATCGTGTAGTTATGGATGTAAAGATCCTTCAGTTGGCTTGAGTTTTCTTTACTCGGAACAGACATGAGCAAGGTCTTGGTATCTTCGGCCGTCACCACAATCTTATACACGCTGGAGTCGTACGTGATGTCAGAATCACCACCGGGATCTTCGACCAAGTAGTATGTGATTTCGTTACCCGCGCCACTCGATGCGAATTGTTCACCAAGGTCAAACGTAATGCTGCCTTCTGCATCATTTGCTGCTGTTCCAACCTCGGTGCAAACGTCGCGATTGAATGTCGTGCCAGCTGTCGTGCCAGCCAAAGGGTCGTCTGAATCCTTGCGATACACCGTAAAGGAGAACTCCCCATCATTGAGCTTGCGGCCTTCCAGCTTCTTGGTCGCCTTGAGCTTGAGGCTCGGATAGACATACGTGTCCTCAGGCGCGCCCATGTACAGGTCGCCGTTCGACATGATGCCGCCGCCATGGTTCCAGGAATAATTGCCCGTGATAAACGTCGCGCCCGCCTCTAGCGCAGCCTTTCGCGCATTGATCGCCTCGGGGTCTTGAGCCTTAACATTCGAACTCAGGCCGATGCTGTTATATACCTGCACGCCACCGTTAGCGGGGACAGTAATGGCTTTCTGAAGCTCTAAGCTTCCCCGATACTTAGCATCGCCGCCGCCAAGCATTTTGCCAATCACCGCCGCGATCGGAGTCGTATGACCCTCCGCCGCAAGGAAGAAGTCCGCGTGGCCGTTTTCGCGAAACACTTCGGCATTGTAGGCGTCGGAGTCCTGGTCCTTACCGTGACCACCGCCGGAAAGATGGGGGGTGCCGTTATTGCCTGTATTACTCACGGATTCGTAATCGTTCGCGTTTTGCTCATTTCCGGCAGAAGTATTACCGAAAATCGCCGTGCCGTCGGTGCCTGTCACCAAAGTCTTACCCGTCGGGCAAACCGCAACGCCGCCACCGTAGCCACCGGCCTCATTGCTGCTTATATAGGAGTTATAGACAAATAGCCTACCAGCATTAGACGCGACCTTAGAATCGCCCTGGACGAAGATGCCGCCTCCACCCCAGTCAAAGCGAGACATGCAGTGGTTATTAGTGATATAGACTGGATTTGAATTTGACGCTCCTTTTATCATCGCGTCAACCATCTGGCCCACGCGAATGCCGGCACCCTCAGAGCGAAAACTCACGTTAGAGGCAATAGTTCCCCCCGTAATGTTGAGCCATGCCGTTCTCCCCCCTTGGTGTCCGATGTCGGTCACATAGACGCCACCGCCAGCTTCCTCAGAATAGTTGCCCGTAATCTGGCCACCAGAAATGGTGACATGAGTACCGTTTTTAGCGGCAAGTCCAGCACCGCCATGATCGCCATTACCATCGTTACCACAGTAATTGGCATATTTATTGTTAGTAATGTAGCCACCAGAAACAGTAACGCTGCCGCCTTCGGCCATGATGCCGCCGCCGAAACCAACACCAGTAGCAAGCGTGCTGTTGCCGGAGATTACGCCATTAGTTATGTTGACCGTGGAGTCTTTAGCATACACACCACCGCCACTAGGAGCACTGTTGCCGGCAATTACGCCACCGGAAACCTCGAGGGTCGAATTACCGTGTATTTCAATTCCGCCGCCCGCACCCGAGCCAGAAGCTCCACACACATAGCCGCCGCGCATGTTGACGGTAGAGCCGTTCTCGGCATAGACCAAGCTGCTAACGCTGCTGCCTTGTTTTTGCGTGATCACGCCGCTCACAAGGTTAAACGTGCCACCCTTGCCGTTGTTGTTATACAGATTGATGAGCTTTAGATTTGCGTTGCCGTCGCACGCCACGATGGCGCCCTTAATATCGACGTTATGTCTGACAAGCGTCTCGATTGTCCCTGTACCACTCGGAGTCGATTTGGTCACGTAGTAGGTAAGATTAGACGGAATGCCACCAACGTAATTTAGCTCGACTTTCTTGCCATAATTATTGGGATTCGGGTTCTGCCCCTGATTAGTCAGCTGTTGGACATCGTTGACCGTCTCAGTCACCGGCGCGGAGTCCTTAATTTCGTCCTTAATTGTAAGTGTTGCGCCGTTAGCAACATCAAATAACGGCATTTCGGTGTTCAAGCACTTGATCTTATAACCGTTTAAGTTCAGCGTTATATTGCTGCCGCTCTTCTCAAGTTTGATTTCACCAGCATAGTCAATATCAGCTGTAAGCTCGAAGCAGGCAGTTTGGTTTTCCCCAACGCCTTGAAGCTTAGCTGACAAATCATCGGCGTTAGTAATGTTAGTAATAGCTGTGGTTGTCTCTTCGCTCTCTGCAGCCTCCTCGGCTGACGCGACAGCGTTAACATCCATCGCATCATTATCTTCCGCCTGCGACTCGTACTTGGACTGCTCCTCCGGCCGAGCATCGTCGTCGCTCGCAGCATCGTCGCTGTTCTGGTTATCGGCGTCTGTGCCGGCATCCCCGTTAGTACTGTTGTCTATACCAGTAGACTCACTTGAGGAACCCCATTACAGTCTGAAGTGGGCCACCGATAAATTTCGATGGCGAGCATTCGGCGC
>CAUGNQ010000009.1 GCA_959600835.1 uncultured Collinsella sp.
GCCGCGCGGCAAGGAGATATATTGCCAGACCGGAGGGGCGCCGGGGGCGGGAATCTGGGTGTACACATTTCCTACACAATTTGGGATCCGACTAACGTTTGCCAGCCGTTAACTACCGCTCACCGAGCATCTCTTTATATAAGGCAGTCTCATGGTTAAAGCGGATACGTTCCCCTAGCTAAAGCACAGCCAGCATCGAGCAACTCATCACGTTCTTCCACCGAGAACCCCTCGGCGTAGACGCGCACCACTGGTTCGGTCCCGCTAGGACGGACCAGCAGCCACGTGTCATCCTCGAATGACAGACGCAAGCCGTCCATATGACTAACGTTTTGCGGCACCTTGCCACAAATCGACTTGGGGTTTACGCCCGGCAGCAGGGTTCGTAACGTTTCGGCATCTTCGGCCTCAAGGCGCAAATCGCGTCGACCGTAACTCGTCTTACCAAAACTGTCCTCGAGTTGGTCGACCAGAACGCCCAAAGGCGCGTCCGTCTTTGCCATAAGCTCACACAGAATCAGACAGGCGAGGATTCCATCGCGCTCGGGCATATGCGCGGCGATGCCGATACCACCGGCTTCCTCGCCGCCTATGAGGACGCCACCCTTCTTCATCTCTGCCGCTATATATTTGAAACCGACTGGTTTGACGGTCACGCGGCAGCCAAGCGCCTCGGCAATGCGACGCACGAGCGTCGAGCACGAAAGATTGACGACGACGCGTCCCTCCAAATTACGAAATTGAACCAAGTCGCCCAAAACGAGCGCCATGATCTGATGCGGATGTATATATCTGCCGCGCTCGTCAACCGCGCCGATACGGTCGGCGTCGCCGTCGGTCACCAGGCCAGCGCAAGCTCCGTCCTCGATAACCGTATGCTCGCAAGCGTCCACCCACGGCTCAACGGGGTCGGGGCAGATATCTTCTTGGTCAGGCGCCTGCCCGGCGTGAATCTCGTGCACCTCAACGCCAAGCTCGCGCAGCAAGTCGGCTAGATAGCCCTGGGCTGCGCCGCCCATGGGGTCAACAACCACGCGCAGGTGCGCGGCGCGGATGGCTTCGGCATCGACAAACGATGCCACCGCTTGCATATAGTCAGGAATGATATCCGCGGTGCGATATTGCCCCTCGATCCCCATTGGCTCGGGAGCCATGGTCTCTTCGAGCTCTTCGATGACATCCTGGTTGGCGGTCGAGCCGTCACCCATGCGAATCTTGAGACACAGATAACCCTGCGGATGATGGGACCCCGTCACCATGAGCGCGCCGCACGCCTCACCGTCATAAGCCGCCGCCCACGTAAGGGCAGGGGTCGGAACAGGTCGCGAAGCGAGCACGGCGTCTAGCCCGTGCGCTGCTAGCACACCCGCCGCAAGCTCAGCGAACTCGCGCGCCAGGGGCCGAGTGTCGAACCCTATATATACCGTTTTGCCCGGATTGGTCTTTTGCCACAACTCGCCGACGGCATCGGCGATACGGGCAACGTTATCGGCAGTGAAGTCCTCATCGACGCGAGCACGCCAACCGTCAGTTCCAAAATGAATTATCGCGCACACGCGCAGACACCTCACAGTGTTTGGATCATGGTACGCATGAGGTATACCCGCGATACACGCTCGGCAACCTGCCGGCACCAGCATTCACCATTTGGGCAAATGCTGCCGAGGACATGCAGGCAATAAAAAAACCGCCCCGTATGGAGCGGTTTTGCCCTTTATATATCGAGCGCCTCGGCCATCGCTGCCGTAGTGATTGCCGTAGTTCCACAGCAACTGCCCACCATTGCGGCACCGGCATGTCTCCATTCGATGCATGCGCGCGCGAAAGCTTCGGGGTTCTCGTGCCATACGGGGCCATCCTGAGTCTGGACCGGATCGCCCACGTTGGGACGCACCGTGACGGGAGTAGTCGCCGATGCAACCATCCTGCGCACCGCCGCGTTCGCGGCCGCAAGCGAACAGCAATTAACACCAACCGAGTTTGCGCCGTGTTTTTCGGCGTACAAAACGGCTGCCTCAATGTTGAGGCCATCGCCCAACAGGTCGCCCTTATCGTCAACGACAAAACTCACCAGAACAGGCATGCCGTCGGCGGCATCTCGGGCGCCGGCAAGCATGGGCTGCAAATTACGGATAGACGTCACCGTCTCGATCAGCAGACCGTCAACACCAGCATTGAGCAAGGCGTGCGCCTGTTCGCGCGCAATGCCTCGGATCTCACGAAACTCGGCCGAGTCCTCGGCAAACCACTCAATACCGATCGGACCCATCGAGCCCAGCAGCAGCTGAGGGTGCGCCTGGCGGGCATCGTCGACGGCCCCGCGATTGACCTCCGCCACGGACGGCGCAATCTGGTCGTGCTTGAGGGCATAGCTTGATGCCTGAAAGGTATTGGTAATGAGTACCTGCGCGCCGGCGGCGACATACAAGCGATGGATACGAGAAACGGTCTGCGGCTCTGCCAGATTCCAAAACGCCGGTGGAATATCGGCGGCGTCGTACTCACTCAACAGAACACTGCCCATGGGGCCCTGCGCCAACAAGGTCTCGCTCGACAAGCGGCGCGTAAGTTCCTCGGCACCAAAGCGATTGTAATAACTCGTATCCATATATATCCCGCTATTCCTCGACGCTGATTCCCTGCTTTTCGAGATAGGCGAGCCAGCGGTTCATCGTGTCCTCGGATAGCGCATGCTCCATCATGCAGGCCTCGGAATCGGCTCGCTCAAATTCGACACCGAGCTCCTGAACCAAAAACGTGCGGACGAGGCGATGACGGTACCAGATAGCCGTGCCAACCTCGCGGCCGCGATCGGTCAGGACTACCTTGCCGTAGTGCGATTGCTCGACAAGCTCGGATGCCTTGAGCGCCGAAACCGCTTTATTGACCGATGCCTTGGAGACGCCAAGGCGCTGCGCGATGTCGACCGATCGCACGCCGTTGGTTTCCCCCTCTTCGCTTTCAATGCGAACCATGCACTCCAAGTAGTCTTCGTTCGCCACCGTCAGATGTAGTTCGCGCGAGCTATTTGTCGTATCCATGATCTTCCGTCCCTTCTGCATTCATTGGCTGATTCTACCCCATCCAAGCGTCGCGGTATGCCGTGGCATACCGTGCTAGAGTTCTTGTTGCACACGACGACCAAGATTGGAGCGGTCTTTATGGAAAACACCACCACGAACCCCGATGTCCTCGAGCGCTTTTTGCGCTACGTCCAGATCAACACGCAGTCCGAGGATGCAAACTGCGACCAGGTACCCTCGAGCGCCGTTCAGTTTGACCTTGCCAACGTGCTGGCTGAAGAGCTGCGCGAGCTTGGTGCGGAAGATGCCCACGTGACCGAGCACGCCTATGTCTGCGCGCATATCCCCGCAAGTGTGGGCGCTGAGGACAAGCCCGCCCTGGGCCTGATCGCCCATCTCGACACCACCGAAGTTGCACCGGGCGCCGGCGTGAAGCCGCACATCGTGCACTACGAAGGCGGCGACCTGGTCTGCGGCACGGTTGACGGTAAGCCCGTTGCCATGAGTACCGCCAAGCTTCCCGCCCTGAACGACCTCGCGGGTGAGGACCTGGTCTGCAGCGATGGCACCACGCTGCTGGGCGCGGACGACAAGGCAGGCGTCGCCGAGATCATGTCGCTTGTCGCGCGTATCGCTCAGGACCCTTCTCTGCCCCATCCCGCACTCGGCATTTGCTTCTGCCCTGACGAGGAGATCGGCCACGGAGCCGAGCTGTTGGATATCGATACCTTTGGCTGCAAGTATGCCTACACGGTCGACGGTGGCCCCATCGGCGAGCTGGAGTGGGAGTGCTTTAATGCCGCTGAGGCGACCGTCTGCTTTGAGGGCCAGTCCATCCACCCGGGCGACGCCAAAGGCCGTATGGTTAACGCAGGCAATCTGTTCTGCGACTTCAACGCGTTGCTCCCCTACGTGCAGCGCCCGGAGTATACGGAAGGCTACGAGGGCTTTTATCACCTTGAGGGTGTATCTGCAACCGTCGATCACGCCACAGCGCGCTATATCGTCCGCGACCATGACGCAGCCAAGTTCCAGCAGAAACTCGACCTTATTGATGCCGCCGCCTCGATGCTCAACCAGCGCTTGGGTGACAAGCGCGTGACGGTCGAGATTAAGCAGCAGTATCGAAATATGGCCGAGATCGTTCGTGACTATCCCGAGCTTATTGATGTTGCCAAGGAAGCCTACCTTGCCTGCGGCGTTGAGCCCCAAGTGCTGCCGATTCGCGGCGGCACCGACGGCGCGCAGCTGTCGTTCCGCGGTCTGCCCTGCCCCAACCTTTCCACCGGCGGCTATTGCTACCACGGCGTCAACGAGTTTGTCCCGGTCAGTTCGCTCGTCAAGATGACCGACGTCCTGCAGGAGCTCGTCGCCCGTTTCGCATAAGCCTGGCTGCATAAGCCCAAAAGACGAATCGCCCCGTCCTCTACAGAGAACGGGGCGGTTTTTGATACAAGGGGAGTAGTCAACATCGCAGGTTGAGCCAACGTCAGCGAGCGACGTCCAAGGCGAACAAGTTGGCATGAAAAAGGCAGGGCATTGACCTTCTGGTCATGCCTTGCCTTTTGAATGACAAATTGTCGCCTTGGGCGGCGCGCAGCGTCGAGTCGTTACGGCGTTTGGTAAAACGCCGTAACTTAGTAGTTGGCCTCGTAACCGTTGCCGTCGCCGGTGGGCTGTTCGTAGTAGTCCGAATCGCTCGAATCGCTTGAGCCATCGGAATCGTCAGAGCTGACCGATGAGGTTGCGGTGCCGTTTGCGTAGTCGTCAGACGTGTTGTTGCTGAGGTCGCCGATCGTAGAGCTGGAGCCGTCGGAAAGACCCATGGTGTTGGGACCCTTGGGATCCTTGCCGGCATCGACGCGCTCCATCATTTCCTTGAGCACGTCCTCGTAGACAAAGACGTAGCTCACACCGTCAATCATGGTGCTGTCGTCGGCGTACGAGGGCAGGTTGGCCGAGTAGATACCGTCGACATCCATACCGCGCATGGCGTTGACCGTAGCCACGATATCCTGAACGCTCATATCGGTTACAAGCATATCGGACAGCGAATTAACCAGGCCAAAGATCTTCGTGGCATCGAAGTTATTGAGAATCTGGTTGGCAAGGGCGCCAAGCACCTGACGCTGGTGGCGCATGCGCGTGTAATCGCCGTCGGCATAGGTGTAGCGGCAGCGGGCATAGGTAAGGGCGGTGGCACCGTCCATATGCTGCTGGCCAGCGGTAATCTTAATATCCAGGTGCTCGGGGTCGTCAACATCATCGGTTGCGTTAATGTCGATACCGCCAACCGAATCAATCAGCGCCTGCATACCGTCGAAGCTGACCTCGGCATAGTGGGAAATCTGAACACCGCACAGCTCGTTGACCGCCTCGACCATGGCCTCGGCGCCGCCAACGGTATGGCAGGCGTTGATCTTCATGGTCTCGCCCTTGTACTCGACCTTGGTGTCGCGCGGAACGGAAATGAGCGTCGCCTGCTTTTGCGTGGGGTCGATGCGTGCCAGGATAATCGAGTCGGCACGATACGTATCCTCGCCCGGACGGCCGTCGGTGCCAAGAAGCAGCACGTAGAACGGATCCTTTGCCTCATCGGTGTCAACCAGAACCCGACGCAGATTGTCAGTAATGACATTAGAATCGCCGAGCTTGCCCATAATGGTGGCAAACCACAGGCCGGCAGCGGTAGTGGCACTCAGCAGCACGCCAAGCACGACAATGAGCGCGACGTGACGAATCGTGTGGCTACGGCGGCGTTGACGAGCGCGCTCGGAATAGCGAGCCACGTTATCGCGACTGTAGATCTTGGCCTGCGCACCAGTTGAGGGTCTTCGGGTGGTGGTATCCGCGAGGGGCTTTTTATTAAACATAGGCAACCTGTATTAGTAGATGACGGGATCGGGGACGGTAGCATGCTCGACATGCGCGCCGAGCGCCTGCAGCTTTTCGACAAACTGCTCGTAGCCGCGCTTGATGTGATGGATAGCCGAAACCTCGGTCGTCCCGTCGGCGATCAAGCCCGCTACGACGAGGGCCGCTCCGCCGCGCAAATCGGGCGAGGTAACCTGTGCACCCGAGAAGCCCTTGGCGCCATGAATCATGGCATGATGGCTCTCGATACGAATGTCGGCACCCATGCGCACCAGCTCAGAGGCAAACATAAAGCGATTCTCGAAGATGTTCTCGGTAATAACGGAACTGCCGTCGGCAAGGGCGGAGAGCACCATAATTTGTGCCTGCATGTCGGTCGGGAAACCGGGGAACGGAAGCGTCTGGATGTCGACCGGCTTGATACGCTCGGCACGGTTCACATGGACGCCATCCTCGACGCGCTCGCAGTCGATACCCATGAGCTCCATCTTCTTGAGCACCATGCCCAAATGAATGGGGCAAAAGCCCGTGACATCGACACCGCGATCGTCCGCCATCAACGCACCGGCGACGATAAAGGTACCGGCCTCGATGCGGTCGCCCACCACGCGATGGATAACGGGATGGAGCTCTTCCACGCCTTCGATAGTCACGACGGGCGTACCGGCGCCAACAATCTTGGCGCCCATCTCGTTGAGCATGTTGGCGAGATCGACGATCTCGGGCTCGCGGGCGGCATTGTCGATAACCGTGGTGCCCTGTGCGCGCACAGAGGCCATGATGAGATTCTCGGTCGCACCGACGCTGGCGAACTCGAGCGTGACGGTGGTACCGCGCAGACCTTGGGGCGCATTAGCGTTGATGTAACCGTGGGCGGTATCGAACTCAACGCCCAGGGCCTCAAGACCAAGAATGTGCATATCGATCTTACGAGCACCCAGGTTGCAGCCGCCCGGCATGGCAATTTTGGCGCGATGGAAGCGGCCCAGCAGGGGCCCCATGACGGCGGTGGAAGCGCGCATCTTGGCAACGAGCTCGTAGGGGGCCTCCCATGAATCGACCTGAGAGGTATCAATCTCGAGCGTGTGCTCGTCGAGAACATCGATCGTAGCGCCCATGCCCTTGAGCACCTTGCCCATCACGTGCACATCGGAAATATCGGGCACGTTCTGCAGCGTCGTCTTGCCCGGCGCCAGAAGCGTTGCCGCCATGAGTTTGAGCGCGGAGTTCTTGGCGCCCGAGACGGGCACGGAGCCTCCGATGGCGTGGCCACCCTCAACGCGGATAATATCCAAGGTCTACCCTTTCAAAAAGCATGCCCGGGGTGGCTGGGCCATCCCGGGCATGATGTGTTCGCAAATGGTCGAACGCTAAATCGTTTGACTATTGGGCAAGCTTGAGCTTACACCATGCGATTTCATTATAGAGGTAGGCGCGGCGTGCATCATCCTCCGACAAATTACCCAGCTTCTCTTCAAAACCTTGAATATCAGCTTTAAGCTTGTCGGCATCGACGGTCGCCAAATCGCAAGCGCGCTCGGCGAGAACGGTCACGACATCGTCCGCAACCTGGGCATAGCCGCCGGCCACGGCAAACGTGTGGTCGACAGTGCCCATGGCCTTATCGGAAACGCGAACGTAACCGCGGTCGATCGTGCAGATCTCGCTGGAGTGAGCAGGCAGGACGCCAAACTCGCCATCCGTGGACGGAATCGACACAAACGCAGCGTCGCCCTCATAGGCGCAGCTCACGGGGCACACGATGCGGATACGCATAACCTACTTCTCCCCCATCTTGCGGGCGCGCTCGCGCACGTCTTCAATCGTGGAAGCATAGCGGAAAGCCTGCTCGGGCAGGTCATCGGCCTTGCCGTCGACAATCTCGGCGAAAGAGCGGACGGTATCCTCGACGCGGACGTAGACACCGGGGTTGCCGGTGAACTTCTCGGCGACGTGGAAGGACTGCGAGAGGAACTGCTGAATCTTACGGGCACGGTTGACCGTAAGGCGCTGCTCCTCGGACAGCTCGTCCATACCCAGAATGGCGATGATGTCCTGAAGGTCGGAGTACTCCTGCAGGAGCTCCTGGACCTTGACGGCGACACGGTAGTGCTCCTCGCCGACGATCGAGGGATCGAGAGCGTCGGAGGAAGATGCGAGCGGGTCGATAGCCGGGAACAGGCCAAGCGACGAAATGCTACGCGAAAGAACCGTGGTGGCGTCGAGGTGCGTAAACGTCGTGGCAGGCGCCGGGTCGGTCAGGTCGTCTGCGGGGACGTAGACAGCCTGGACGGAGGTAATGGAGCCCGTCTTGGTCGAGGTAATGCGCTCCTGGAGGTCGCCCATCTCGGTTGCCAGCGTGGGCTGGTAACCAACGGCGGAGGGCATACGGCCCAGCAGTGCGGAAACCTCGGAACCTGCCTGGGAGAAGCGGAAGATGTTGTCGATGAACAGCAGAACGTCCTGGCCGCGATCGCGGAAGTACTCAGCGGTGGTAAGGCCGGCCAGACCGATGCGCAGACGCGCTCCGGGCGGCTCGTTCATCTGACCATAGACCAAGCAGGTCTTGTCGATAACGCCAGACTCGCTCATCTCGAGGAACAGGTCGGTGCCCTCGCGGGTACGCTCGCCGACGCCGGTGAACACCGAGGTGCCGCCGTGCTCCTGGGCGAGGTTGTTGATGAGCTCCTGAATCAGAACGGTCTTGCCGACGCCGGCGCCGCCGAACAGGCCGGTCTTGCCGCCACGGATGTAGGGCTCGAGCAGGTCGACGGCCTTGATGCCGGTCTCGAAGATCTCGGTCTTGGTGGTGAGCTCGTCAAAGCGGGGCGCTGCATGGTGGATGGGGTAGAACTCCTCCACCTCGGGCATGGGCTTGCCGTCGACGGGCTTGCCCATGACGTTCCAAATGCGACCGAGCGTCTTGGGACCAACGGGCATCTTCATGGGCTCACCGGTATCGGTGGCGATGAGGCCGCGCTGCAGGCCGTCGGTCGAGGACATGGCGACCGTGCGGACGACGCCGCCCGGAAGCTGGCTCTCGACCTCGAGGATCGTGCTCAGATGACCGATCGGGGTCTCGGCCTCGACCGTGAGCGCGTTGTAGATCGGGGGCACCGCGCCGTCAAACTTGACGTCGACGACAGGGCCGATGATTCGCACGATGCGACCATCACCGGCAGTCGTCTTCTTGGTGGCTTCCTCGACCGCAAGCTTTACGGTGTTATTAGCCATTACTGTTCCTCCAATGCTGAGGCTCCGCCGACGATCTCGTTAATCTCGGTCGTGATCGAAGCCTGGCGCACGCGACTATACGTGCGGGTAAGGGTCGAGATGATCGCGGTGGCGTTTTCCGTCGCGGAGTGCATGGCCTTGCGGCGTGCACCCTGCTCGGCAGCCGCCGAATCGATCAGGGCCTGGTAGATGACCGTCAGGATATAAGACGGCACAAGCTTGCCGAGAACATGCTCGGGAGAGGGCACGAACTCGAACGTGGACGAGATGCGCTTAGGGGCGTCGGTCTCGTTCTTACGCGGACCGTGGGCCATAGCGATCATCTCGGGGTCGAGCGGCAACAGATGCTCGACGCGAAGCTCCTGATCCACGCGGTTCTTGGCGTGGTGGTAGACAAGCTCGACACGGTCAAGCTCACCGGCACGATACGCATCGCAGATATGAGAGGAGATCATGCGGGCCTGATTGAAATCGGGCTCAGAGGAGTTGCCCTCAAAGTGCATGACGACGTTTGCGCGGTCACGGAAATACGTGGCCGGTTTGCGCCCACACGCGATGATCTCGCACTCGATGCCGTCGTTCGCCCAAGAAGCGGCGAGCTTTTCGGCCGTGCGCTCCACCGTCGTATTGAAACCGCCGGCAAGGCCGCGGTCCGAGGCAATAACGACAATCAGGCCATGCTTGACGCTCTCATGCTTCTGCAGCATGGGATCGGTGCCCGAACAGGAGGCGTCGCCGGCGACCGTCAACATGACGTCGGTCAGCGCCTCCTTATAGGGCTCGGCCTGCTTGGAGCGATCGAGGGCACGACGGATCTTGGCCGTAGAGACCATCTCCATCGTGCGCGTGATCTGCTTGGTCGTGGTAACCGAGGAGATTCGCTTCTTAATGTCGCGAAGGTTGGCCATGGGGCTTAGTTCTCCTCTGATCCAGAAACATCCGAATGGTGCTTGGCCATGAACTGCTGCTTGAAGTCGCCGATGACGCGCAAGAGCTCAGCCTTGGTGTCATCATCGATCTTCTTGGCGCGAACCTTGTCGAGCAGCGAACCAAAGCCATTGTCCATGTACTCGATGAGCTCGGCACGGAAGGGCAGCACGTCGGCGATCTCCAGGTCATCCAGGAAGCCCTCGTTGCCAGCGAACAGCGTAACGATCTGCTCGCCAACCTCAAACGGCTTGTAACGCGGCTGCTTCAGGAGCTCGGTCATGCGAGCACCATGGGTCAGCTGCTTCTGAGTAGCCTCGTCGAGGTCGGAGCCGAACTGCGTAAAGCCAGCGAGCTCCTGGTACGAAGCGAGGTCCAGGCGAAGGTTGCCGGCAACCTGCTTCATAGCCTTGGTCTGAGCGTCGCCACCGACGCGGGACACGGAGATGCCCACGTCGACTGCCGGGCGCTGACCCTGGAAGAAGAGCTCGGACTGCAGGTAGATCTGACCATCGGTAATGGAAATGACGTTGGTCGGAATGTAGGCCGAGACGTCGCCGTCCTGGGTCTCGATGATCGGCAGTGCCGTCATGGAGCCGTAACCGTTCTTCTTGGACATCTTGACGGCACGCTCGAGCAGACGAGAGTGCAGGTAGAAGATGTCGCCAGGATAGGCCTCGCGTCCGGGCGGACGATGCAGCGTCAGCGACATCTGACGGTAGGCCACAGCCTGCTTGGACAGGTCGTCGTAGATGACGAGCACGTGGCCGCCGGGGTTGGTCTCGCTGGCGGGCTTGCCGTCCTCGCCGTTGTACATGAAGAACTCGCCGATAGCGGCACCGGCCATAGGCGCGATGTACTGCATAGGGGCGGAATCGGCAGCGGTGGCCGAAACGATGATGGTGTAGTCGAGCGCACCGTGCTGAGCGAGGGTCTCGCGGATGTTGGCAACCGTGGAGGCCTTCTGGCCGATGGCGACATAGATGCAGACCATGCCCTTGCCGCGCTGGTTGAGGATAGCGTCGATGGCGATGGCGGTCTTACCGGTCTTACGGTCGCCGATGATGAGCTCTCGCTGACCGCGGCCAATAGGCACCATGGAGTCGATAGCGAGCAGACCGGTCTGAACCGGCTCGCACACCGGGGTACGATCGATGACGCCGGGAGCCTTGAACTCGATGGGGCGACGGTGCGTGGCGACGATGTCGCCCAGGCCGTCGATGGGCTGGCCGAGCGGATTGACGACGCGGCCGAGCATGGCACGGCTCACGGGGATATCCATAATGCGGCCAGTGGTGCGGCACTCGTCGCCTTCCTTGATGGAGTCGACGGCACCGAACAGAACGGCGCCGACCTCGTCACGGTCAAGGTTCTGGGCAAGGCCGAAGACGGTCTCACCGGTATCGGAGCTCTTGAACTCCAGAAGCTCGCCTGCCATGGCGCTCTTGAGGCCGGAGACGCGCGCGATGCCGTCGCCTACCTCGTCGACCGTTGAAACCTCATGCGTATCGACCGTCGCGGAGAGGCTCGTGAGCTGCTCCTGCAGTTTCTTGGCGATATCCTGGGCATTGAGGGTTTCGGACATTAGGCTTCACCTCCGTACGAATTAGCAGAGTTTGCGAGGGTCTCCTGCGCGATGCGCAGCTGCGTCTTGACGGAAATATCACGACGCTCGCCGCGGGCCTCGAGCACCAGGCCGCCCACGATAGACGGGTCGACCTGCTCGATAAGGAATACCTTGCGGCCGAAGTCCTGCTCGCATTTCTTAGTGATGGTTTGACGCAGCTCGTCGTCGAGCGGGATCGCCGTGGTGACGGTCACGCCCACTACATCCTCGTCTTCCTCGGCAACATACTTAAAGGCAGCTGCCACCTTGGGAAGAAGGTCGAGCTGGTCGCGCTTGGACATGGTGTCGAGCACGGCGATGATCTCGGGGCTGGCAGAAGCCAAGCGCTCGATCATCTCGAGATCCTCGAACACATGGTTCTCGGCCTTAGCGGCTTCCAGAAGGGAGCGCGCGTAGGTCTCGAGCACCTTGTCCTGATAGCGGCTAGTCGGCATTCAGGCTACCTGCTTCCTGGATGTAGCGCTCGATGAGCTTCTTCTGCTCGGTCTCGTCCTCGAGTGCCTCGCCCACGATCTTGGTGGCGACGGCAACGGACAGGTCGGCGATGGAGCTCGCGGCACCGGCGTAAATGGACTTGCGCTCGTCCTCGACGGTCGTATGGGCCTTGGCGATGATCTCCTCGGCCTCCTTGTGAGCAGCCTCGATGATACGGGCGCGCTCGGACTCGGCGTCCTTACGGGCCTCGAGAACGATGTCGGCAGCCTGACGACGGGCGTCGGTGACGATCGAGTCGGACTCAGCGCGCTTGGCGATAGCCTCCTGCTTGGTCTTCTCGGCCTCGTCGAGGCTCTCCTCGATCTTCTTGCCGCGCTCCTCCATGGTTTTCATGATGCCCGGCAGGGCGACCTTGGCCAGCACGATCCAGATGATCAGGAAGGCGATAAGCGCCGGGATGAACTCCGCCATCTTAGGGATGAGGATGTCCGCACCGGCAGCGCCGTCCTCGGCGAACGCGGAAACCGGCATGAGCAGCGCGGCCGCGGACGCGGAGAGTGCGATCGCGCTCTTCTGGGATGAAAGATTCATACTTGACGCTCCGTGCTATTTAACGATCAGCGCGACAACGAAGCCGATCAGAGCCAGAGCCTCGCCGAAGGCGGAGCCCATGATGAAGACGGTGAACACGCGGCCCTGGACCTCAGGCTGACGGGCCATAGCACCCGTAGCACCCAGAGCAGACAGGCCGATAGCAAGACCAGCGCCGATAACACCGAGACCGTAACCGATAACTCCCACGATTCCTCCTTTGTCGTGCGTGTCTTATTTCACGCAGGATAACCTTTTTATAACTGCCGGGCTCCATGGGTACGGGCACCGGCGGTTTAACGAATTGCCTTACCTTGAAGACGCGAACGGAAGCCTACTCCTCCTCCGCGACCTCCTCTGCCTCAGAGACATACACGGCGGTAAGGACCGTGAAGACGTAAGCCTGGATAGCGCCGACCACAAGCTCGATCGCATAGATCAGGATGAGGATGGCAAGCCAGGCCAGCGAAGGCAGGGCGCCGACGGCGTGCGCCGCGGAAACCTGCTGAAGCAGCGGCTGCATGAACATGCTCGCCATGATGGCGAACGAGCCCATGACCACGTGTCCTGCGAACATGTTGCAGAACAGACGGACGGCGAGCGTGATGAGGCGCAGGAAGGTCGAGAAAAGCTCGACGACCCACACGAGCACGTTCATCGGGAAGCTCACGCCCTGCGGGGCGAGGCTCTTGATGTAGCCGATCACGCCGTGAGCCTTGCATCCGTAGTAGATGAAGTACACGAAGGCGAAAATGGCGAGTGCGGCGGTGGAGCCGATTGCGCCGGTGCCGGGCTTCATTCCCGGGATCAGGCCGATCATGTTATTGATCAGGATGAACAGGAAAAGCGAGCACAGGAACGGGAAGTGCTTCTTCCAGTTCTCACCCACGACACCCTTGCCGATATCGTTCTCGACGTACTCGATGATGTACTCGAAACCGTTGACGAAGAAGCCCTTGGGAACCAGGGTCTGCTTCTTCTTGAACACGGCCAGGACGATCAGGAGCACGATCGTGGAGACGATCAGCCAAAACGAGTACTGCGTGATGCCGCAGCTCAGATCGCCCACGACAGGGGTGGAGCTGAACTCGCTGACCAGATGATTAATCTCATCAGGCAGCTTTTCAAAAATTTCCACGACTTACCTTTCGACCTCATGAGGATCTCGCAGCGCCTTGGCGACGCGAACCGCGCAGGCGGCCATAAAGGCCACGAAGCCGATCGCCTCGCCCAGGAGGAACATGCGAAATGCCTCTCCGAACAACACAAACACAACCAAGGTAAAGACGAGCAGGGCGATTGCCGAGACCGCCAGACTCACCATACCCTTGAGCATGTCCGCATTCTGTTTATCGTCAAGAACCGGCTTGAGCGTAAAGACAAAGGGAAGGAAGGCAATTGCGCCCGCGATGGCGCCTGCAACGATAGCGAGCAGATCGGCTATCTGAAACACTGGCGTCCTCACTTTCCTCTTTAACGCCTCACAGAACAGTTCCCGCCAAACATTGGTGAATATTGTACGAGCCAATCGCTAAAGTACAACCGAAAAAGCATCGGTTAATACGCACCTGTTCGTTTTCTTAAGACCTTCTTTATGCCGCAGGTACGGTAATACGTTTTTCTCGAACCCTGCAGGGCAAAACGTCCGTTAACAGGAGTGCGCGCGGTCGCCTTTTGTTCGTCCGCGCGCACCGTTTCTTCGTATTTGCAGCCACGGCCGTTTAGCCCAGCGACTAGAGCGTGCCGTAGATGCGGTCGCCGGCGTCGCCCAGGCCGGGAACGATGTAGGCGGCCTCGTTGAGATGGTCATCGATGGCGCACGTATAAATATGTACGTCAGGATCCTTCTCGGTCAGCGACTTGAGGCCCTCGGGCGCGGCGACGATGCACAGCATGCGGATGTCCTTGACACCGCGCTCGCGCAGGTAGCTGATAGCCATCTCGGCCGAACCGCCCGTGGCGAGCATGGGGTCGACAACCAGGCAGATACGCTGGTCGATATCCTTGGGCATCTTGCAGTAATACTCATGCGGCTCGTGGGTGACCTCGTCGCGCTCCATGCCGATGTGGCCCACGCGAGCGGAGGGCACCAGGTCGAGGATGCCGTCGACCATGCCAAGGCCCGCACGCAGGATGGGCACGATGGCGAGTTTCTTGCCGGCAAGCTGTTTGAACGTGGCGGTAGTGATGGGGGTCTCGACCTCGACGTCTTCCATAGGCAGGTCGCGCATGGCCTCGTAGCCGTCAAAGAGCGCAAGCTCGCGCACGAGCTGGCGGAACTGGTTGGTGCCGGTGTTTTTATCGCGCAGGATCGACAGCTTGTGCTGAACGAGCGGGTGATCGACAAGCGTCACACGGGACGTATCGTAGGTGACGGTCATGGGTTGATTGCCCCTTTCGTTGCGGCCGCAAAACGGCCTTGCTGACAAGGCGCGCAGCAATGTTGCCGCCGCACGCCATGCATTAGTTTAGCGGTTTGTTGTATCGAGCAGCCCATCGCAGCCCTACTGTGCGGTACTGAGCGAGCGCCTGACTGCATCACACCAGCCCGCAAGGTTTTGTTCGCGGCGCTCGGCGGACATGTGGGGAAGGAAGGTCCTAACGATCTGGGCATTTTGCTCCAGCTCTTCCAGGTCTTCCCAATAGCCGACGGCAAGACCCGCCAAGTACGCGGCACCGATTGCCGTGGTCTCCACCGTCTCGCATTGCAGCACGGGGATATCCAGCAGGTCGGCCTGGAATTGCATGATGAACTCGTTGCGCGAGGCACCGCCATCGACAGACAGGCGCTCGATCGAAAGCCCCACGTCCTGCTCCATGGCGCGCAGCACGTCGTAGCTCTGATATGCCATGGATTCGCAGGCGGCACGTACGATGGTCGCACGGCTCGAGGCGCCGGTCAGACCGCACACGATACCGCGGGCATGCGGGTCCCACCAGGGAGCGCCCAGACCCGCAAAGGCGGGAACGAAGTAGCAGCCCTCGTTGTCGCTAATCGAAGCGGCGAGTTGTGCCGACTCGCTCACGCTCGAGATGATGCCCATGTTGTTGCGAAGCCAGTTCATGGTGGAACCGGCAGCAAAGATGGAGCCCTCGAGCGCATAGCTGATCTTGCCGTCCGCGGCGATACCGATGGTGGAGACCAGACCGTTCTTGGATTCGACGATCTCGTCGCCGGTGTTCATGAGCATAAAGCAGCCCGTGCCATAGGTGTTTTTGGTCTGGCCGGGATGGAAGCAGCAGTGACCGAACAGCGACGCCTGCTGGTCGCCCGCCACACCCATGATGGGCGGCATGTTGGTCATGATGTCGCTCGCGACGCGGCCGTAGTCACCCGAGCTCCAGCGAACCTCGGGCATCATGGAACGTGGAACGTCAAAGAGCGCCAGCAGGTCGTCGTCCCAATCGAGCGTATGGATATTAAAGAGTGCCGTGCGGCTGGCATTGGTGTAGTCGGTGGCAAAGACCTGGCCGCCGGTGAGGTTGTAGATGAGCCAGGTGTCGATGGTGCCAAACATGAGGTCGCCCGCCGCCGCGCTCTCGCGTGCGCCGTCGACGTTGTCGAGAATCCACTGTACCTTGGAGGCCGAGAAATACGGGTCGAGCGTGAGTCCTGTGCGGGAGCGCACCAGCTCCTCGCAACCCTGTTCAACCAACGCGTCGATTGCCGGCGCGGTACGGCGGCACTGCCATACGATGGCGTTATAGATCGGCTGACCGCTCACGCGGTCCCAGACCACCGTGGTCTCGCGCTGGTTGGAGATGCCGATGGCGGCAATGCGGTCGGAGTGGATACCGCTCTTAAACTGGACTTCCATCATGACGGCGATCTGGCTGGCAAGGACCGCCATGGGGTCTTGCTCTACCCAACCGGGACGTGGGAAGCTGGTTTTGACGCTGCGACGTGCCTGCGCGACGATGCATCCGTACTCGTCGACGATGGTCGCAAGTACCGAGGTGGTGCCGCAGTCGAGCGCCATGATGTAGGAACCGCCAAAGTTAAACGAGGCATCTTCCATGCCCAGGCTGCCCAGATTCAACGACATCGCTTACACCTTTCTATTGCATCGGGTCGGACAGGACCCGTTCGATCTCTGATGCGGGAAGTGCGCCTTGGCGCAGGATCTGGAGCCCGCCGTGCTGGAACGACACGATGGTCGAGGCGTCGCGACACGGGGTCTCACCGGCGTCGACGGCAACATCGACCCCCTCCAGGATGCGACCCTCGACGGCGGCAAAGCTTGCCGGCGAGGGCGCACCGTGCGTGTTGGCGCTGGTGCAGGCAAGGGGACTGCCGCAGGCGCGGATGAGCGCCTGGACCACGGGAGAGGCCGAAGCGCGCAGGGCCACGGTGTCGTCGGCAGCACGCATAAAGGTCGGCACGCAGGGGGCTGCCTTAATCACGATAGTCAGGGCTCCCGGCCAGCATCGTCGCGCGAGTACGCGGGTATCTTCCGGGATATCCACGCCATAGTGGTCGAGCGCTTCGACGTCATCGACCAGCCAAGCGACGGTTTGCGTGAGTTCACGTTGCTTGAGAGTGAAGATGCGGCGGTAGCCGGTACCGAGCGCAGGGACCGCGGCGCCATTGACGGTGGCTTGCGGGTCGCGCGGCCACGAGGGGGATTCGCTTGTGTCTTGGGGTACGGCGTCCGAGAAGGCATTGACTGCCACGGCGACGCCATAGACGGTCTCGGTCGGGATCAGGGCCAGTCCGCCACAGCCGAGTACCTCGGCCGTACGCTCAACGGCAAGCCGATGCGGCTCGCGCGCTCCCTCGTATACCCGATAGACCGTCTGCATGTGTATGCCAGCCCCTTACGCTCTGGTGCAAGTTTGTTTACTGAGGGGCATTCTCGCACGAAACGTTCAATCCATTTGCCCACAGCGCATGTTGGTTTGGTGAGCGGCTCTAGTAGTCGGTGAAAGTGAGGGGGTTAATTGAAGATTATTAGCGCGCAAGCGTAACGGTACGATCGGGAAACTCGATGCTTGCAACCAGTTTTCCGCCGAGGCTCTCTGCGTACCTGCTCAGCGTGTCGAGCCTCATCGACCCCAACTCCCCGCGCTCGAGCTCGGATACACGTTTTTGAGAAACGCCCATCGACTGGGCGACCGACGCCTGTGTTAGATCTTTTAGCCTGCGAATCTCAGCAAGCTTATAGGCTTCGATACGATCGCGAGTCCTCTCCTGCTCGGCGGTAATGGATTCGCGCGTTATCCCGCGAGATTCCATATACTCATGCAGTTCCATCTCGATCGAGCCTCCTTACGTGGCGACGGTATAGTTGCTCGGCCTTTGGAATGTTGATCGCATACCAGCCGTTCCATTTTGCCCTTGACGATCCCGCTCGCGACTTATCACCCGCCAATAGCAATACCGCCTGGCGCTTGGGGTCAAAGGCGAAGAGGATGCGAATCACCTGCCCACCACACGAAGTCACTCTCAGCTCCTTTAAATGATGAAGCTTCGAGCCCTTAACGCGATCAACCAGTGGACGACCAAGGCTGGGACCTTCCTTCTCGAGCACCAAAAGGTCTGCATAAATCTGCTTCAGCGTAGCTTCATCCTGCTCATCAAGCCAAGGTTCAATGTAATCAAGCACAATACGGTACCGATGCAGCTGATTCGACATACCTTCCTCCTTCTATAGTAGAAGTTTTACGGTATATTGCAAGAGCAAACTTGAGCAAATGTCTATTAGTTCAGCTTAAATACGCTGCTTGGGCTCGGTGACGATGGCTCGGACGATGCGGGGGCGATCGGTGAGGTCGTGGACGATGCGCACGTCCGACAGACCCGCTTGACGGCAGAGCTCGGCCGCAGCGTCGAGCGCGCCCTCGTAGAGCTCGCAGGCAAAGAGGCCGCCGGCGCGCAACATGTAGGGCGCCGCGTTGAGCAGGCGGCGGAAGATATCGAGGCCGTCGGCACCGCCCTCGAGCGCCAGATCGGGCTCAAAGTCCTTGACCTCGTGCGGCAGCGAGCGCATGACATCGGTCGGAATGTAAGGCGGGTTGGAGACGAGCACGTCAAAGGTGCCCCACTCGTCGTGGGGAATGGAGCTCACCAGGTTGGTGAGGCTGAAGGCGACCTCATCGGACGTGAGCCCGAGCGCGTCGCGGTTTTTGGTGGCCAGGTCGATGGCGCGCGGCTCGATATCGGTAGCAGTGCAGGTGACGTGGCCGCGACGCTCCCAGGCAAGCGAGAGCGAGATGCAGCCCGTGCCGCAGCCGACCTCGAGAACGCGGGCGATGCAGGGCTCGGCTGGAGCAGATGCGTTGGCCTCGGCGGCATCTTGCGCGGGAGTCGTCTGTTGGTCGTTGCCCTCAATGGCGATGCCGTATTCGTCGAGCTCGGGCTCGGGGGTTTCCATGGCCTCTGCTTCTGCCGCCTGCGCGGCGGCTTCCTCGGCCTCGCGATCGGCAAGCTCCTCGGCATAGGCGCGGCTGCCGAGCACGTCGCTACCCAGCGCAGCCTCATCGGCGGCCGTCAGGTTGGCGGCACGGCGCTCGGCGGTCGCGCGTTCGTCGGCCAGCGCCGCCTCGGCTTTGCGGGCCTGCTCGACCTCATCGTTCCAAGGCAGCTCAACACGCTGACGGGCAGCAGCCTCGGGGCTCAGCACCTCGGCATCCAGATAATTGAGGACTTCCTCGACGAGCATCTCGGTCTCGGGGCGCGGAATGAGCACACCGGGGGCGCACGCGACGTCAATCATGCGGAACTGCGTGCCGCCGGTAATGTACTGCAGCGGCTCGCCTTTGGCGCGACGAACGACGGCCGCGTGCATGGTCTCGAGCTGGGCCGCGTTAAGCGTCTCGTCCATGCGCATATATAGGTCAATGCGCGCCAAACCCGTGGCAGCGCACAGCAGCCACTCGGCAGAAAGACGGGGGTGCTCCTCGCCGCGCTCGGCCAGGTACTCCTTGGTCCACTCGAGACAACGCTTGATGGTCCAGATCTCGTTTGCCATGGGGCCCTCCCCTCTTAAGCGCCGGGCGGCGCGCGAATGTCGGAGCAGATTGTAAGCGAGACCAGCGCTTGGCAAGGGACGATTGAAGGCGATTATCGAGAATCAGCCCAGATTTTTGCTTGGAGCCCACCTGAAGTGTTCATTCGTCGACGTCTAAATCTGCATCCGTCAAGCTTTTGGCAAGGTTGCCCCAAAACTGACCAATATCTAACCAAACGCTTGCCACATCGCTTGACGCGCGACGCGTCAAAAATCGCCCCGCGATTTCTTGGACGTTTTTTCGAGCAATATTTTCAATTGCAGATGCATGCCGTTAATTACTTTAAGCAGGTAAGCAGCTCAAAGGCCATCAAAACCGATTGAATAACATCTCAAAGCAATGTCCCCAATGACTCCCTACGGATCATTTGACAACCAAGGAAACGCCGATGTTTTGGCAATGCCAGCGAGCGACGTCCAGAGCGAACAAGTTGGCATGAAAAAGGCAAGGCATAGACCTTCTGGTCATGCCTTGCCTTTTGAATGACAAATTGTCGCTCTGGGCGGCGCGCAGCGTCGGCTGGTCCGCCGTTCGGTAGAACGGCGGAACTTAGACTGCCTGTGCCAGCTTCTCGGCGCGCTCGGCGGCGGCGAGTGCCTCGATCACGGTGCCGAGTTGGTCGCCCAGAAGGACGCCGTTGTAGGTGGAGTTGAAGCCGATACGGTGATCGGTCACGCGGTCCTGGGGCTGGTTGTAGGTACGGATCTTCTCGGAACGGTTGCCGTGGCCGATCTGGCTCTGGCGCTCGGCACCGAGCTCTGCCTGCTGCTTCTCGAGCTCCATCTCGTACAGACGAGCGCGCAGCATCTGCATGCAGACCTCGCGGTTCTGGATCTGGGAACGCTGCTCCTGCGACTGCACCACGGTGTTGGTGGGCAGGTGGGTGATGCGCACGGCGGAGTAGGTGGTGTTAACGCACTGACCGCCAGGGCCGGAGGCGCAGTAGGTATCGATGCGCAGGTCGGACTGGTTGATCTGAACGTCGATCTCCTCGGCCTCGGGAAGCACGGCGACGGTTGCCGTGGAGGTCTGGATGCGACCCTGGGACTCGGTCTTGGGGACGCGCTGGACACGGTGCACGCCGGACTCGAACTTCATGACGGAGTAGACGCGGTCGCCCTCGACCTTGAACTCGATGGACTTAAAGCCACCGGCCTCGCTGGGGCTGGAGTCGAGCACGGTGGTCTTCCAGCCGCGCGACTCGCAGAAGCGCTGATACATCTTGTACAGGTCGCCGGCAAAGATGGCCGCCTCGTCGCCACCGGCGGCGGAGCGGATCTCGACGATGGTGTTCTTGTCGTCGTTGGGGTCGCTCGGGATGAGCATGTACTTGATGTCTTCCTCGAGCTGGGGAAGCTTGGCCTCGTTTTCGGAGATGTCCATCTGGAGCATCTCCTTCTCATCGGCATCGGTGGTATCGTGGAGCATCTCCTTGGCGGCCTCGATGTCATCGAGCGCGCCGATGTACTCACGCGAAGCGGCGATGAGGTCGGACTGGTGCGCGTACTCCTTGTTGAGACGCGTGAACTCCTTGATATCAGAGGCGACGGCCGGGTCGGAGAGCTTCTTCTCGAGCTCCTCGTAGGCCTTGATAATCTTTTCGAGCTTGTCGCGCATGGCGGGACTCCTTTATATGCGTGAAGGTGAAAATCGGCAGAGTTGATGGGGCGCGCGGCGCCACTACGGGGGTAAGCCCGGCTAGAACATGTCGATCTTCAGATACATGCGCATCCCTTCGCGTATGGGGTACATAGTTGCGGTCTAACCCATACATGATAGCGTGCGCAGGCAAACCTGCATATAACCCGCACGGAATGATTGGACGCAGCCATTGGGGACGTTCCTTAACGACTAGTCGTTTGAGAACGTCCCCAACGGCTAACAAAGGGACTGTCGCTTTATCACATTCTAGAGCGTTTGGAGTAGAGCGACGAGGAAGCGGATGCCCTGGAGGTAGGCACGGCGGGTGATGCGCTCGTTGGTGCCGTGGACGCCGCGATCACACTCGTCGTCATCAACCACAAAGGCCGAGAAGCGAATGCACTCAGGGCAAATACGCTGGTAGTTGGCAGCGTCGGTCGCACCGATCACGGTCGAGGGCACAATTGCCACCGGCTCGAATAATCCGTTTTCCTCCGTCCCCAAAGGCTCACGGAAATAGTGGGCGGCGATGGCACGGACGGCCTCGAGCCCCGGCCCGCCGACACGCGGAGACGGCGAAGGCTCGGAGCTGCCGGGGCCGAGTTCGACCTCCACGCGCCCGGCAAGGCCCGCCGCGGCAACGGCCTCGCGGCAGCGAGTAGCGACATCGGCCACGCCCGTGCCCTCGAGCATGCGGAAGTTGATATTGGCCCACATGTCCTGTGGCATCACGTTGGCACCGGTGCTGCCGCCCTCGATCTGCGTGGGCGCGCAGGTAGTCGTCACCAGCGGATAGAGCTTTTTGCTGGCGAGGCAATCACGGACAATGGCGTCCCCGTTGGCGGCAATTTCATCGGCCGTGTAGAGCCCCAACTCGACGAGTTGGGCGGCAAGCAAGTCGGTCACGCGCGTCGGCCACTCGATATCGCAGATTGCGGTGATGGCACGGCTGAGCACCTCAAGCGACGTGCCGCCGTAGGGGTTGGAAGAATGTCCACCCGCGCTCTTTGTCTTGAGCACAATGTCGGCATAACCTTTCTCAGCCAGGTCGGCGTGCATGAGCCAACCCTCGCCCGCGCTGTACTCGGCAGCCGGAACGATGCGGTAGTCGCCCTCGTCGATCAGGTACTCAAGCTCAATGCCGCGCCCCTTGAGCGCACGGCCGATGGCGCCTGCTCCGTACTGCGTCGTCTCCTCGTCCTGGCCAAAGGCCAGGAGCAGCGTGCGCTCGTGCTGCCAACCGTGCGCCAGCGCATACTCGACAGCCTCGAGAATGCCTGCGACCTGGTCTTTCATGTCGATCGCGCCGCGGCCCCAGATGTAGGTGTCGTCCACGCGCCCGCTAAAGGGGGCGTGCGTCCAGTCGGTCTCAGTACCCGGCACCACGGGAACCACATCCATGTGGCCCATGAGCATAACGGGCTTAAGGGCCGGATCGCTGCCGGCAAGCGTCACCAGCAGTGAATGGTCGATAAGCTCGACCTCGCCCGCCGCAAACACGCGCGGCCAGGCCTGCTGCATATAGGCGCGCAGGTCATCGAAGGGCTGCCAGTCCACCGCCTCGGCATCCATGCTCGAGACGGTCGGAAACGACAGCACGCGGCCCAAGCGCTCGCACGCGCCGGCCTCGTCTATATCGGCAAAATCGTCCTCATGCGCAAAGAAGCGCCAAACCTCGGCCATGACATCCTTTCGATTGTGATGACGAGGGCCGCCCCACCGGAGCGGCCCTGTCGCATAAGCGTTTGCGGTCGGTTATTTGTCCTCGAGATAACGCGAGAGGAACTCGCGGGTGCGCTGGTGTTTGGGGTTGCCAAAGAGCTCGGCCGGCGCGGCGTCCTCGAGCACCACGCCCTTGTCCATAAAGACCACGCGGTCGGACACGGTTCGGGCAAAGGCCATCTCGTGCGTGACGACGACCATGGTCATGCCGTCGGCCGCGAGCTTGCGCATGACCTCGAGCACCTCGCCCACGATCTCGGGGTCGAGTGCCGAAGTCGGCTCGTCGAACAGCATGATCTGCGGACTCATGCACAGGGCGCGGGCGATGGCCACGCGCTGCTTTTGGCCACCGGACAGGCGACCCACGGCGGCGTGCGCGAACTTTTCGAGCCCCACGCTCGTCAGATGCTCCATTGCGACCTTCTCGGCCTCGGCCTTGCGCATCTTTTTGAGCGTGACGGGCGCGAGCGTGCAGTTGTCGAGCACATCCATGTTGTTGAACAGGTTAAAGCCCTGGAACACCATGCCGATGTCCTCACGGAGTTTATTGATATTGCAGCGCTCGGCCGTAAGGTCCTGGCCGTGGAACCAGATGTGGCCCGCGTCCGGGGTCTCGAGCAGGTTGAGGCAGCGCAGGAAGGTCGACTTGCCCGAGCCCGAGGCGCCGATAATGGTGACGACCTCGCCGGGGTTAACGGACAGGTCGATGCCCCTGAGCACCTCGAGCGAACCGAAGCTCTTGCGCAGGCCCTCGACGCGGATGAGCGGCTCTTTAGTTTGTGCGGCGGCCACAGCGCCGGTGGTAGTGGTATCTGCCATGATGATTCTCCTCGTCTTGCGCCTAGTTGGAGCTGGGCAGCGTTGCCGGGGCCTCGGCGCCGAGCTTTTTGCCAAAGGCCTCGAGCAGGCGGCTCGCCACGAGCGTCAGGATCAGGTAAACCACGAGCGCCACGCAGTAGACCTCCATCTGGCGGTAGTACACGCCGGCGACAGTGGTGGTGGCGTACATGAGGTCAAACACGCCAATGACCGAGAGCACCGACGAGTCCTTGATGTTGATGATGAGCTCGTTGGTGAGTGCGGGGATCGCGTTTTTAATACCCTGGGGGAACACGACCTTGCGCATGGCCTGCCACTGCGACAGACCCAGCGAGCGCGCCGCCTCGGCTTGACCGGGGTCGATGGACTCGATGCCGCCACGCAAAACTTCCATCATGTAGGCGGTGGAGTTGAGCGAGATGGTGACGAGGCCAGCGGTGAAGGTACTCCAGATCTGGTTGGCCTGGGCGGTCTCGAAGCCCATGCCGCGCAAAACGGTGAAGCCCGCGTAATAGATGAGCAGGCCCTGGACCATCATGGGCGTGCCGCGCACGATGGTGGAGTAGATGGTCGCAAAGCCGCGGCCGATGCTCTTGAAGAAGCGCGTGAGATCGTTGTCCACACGGTCGAAGGTCTGAATGCGCAGGAACACAAAGAGCAGCGCCAGGAAGAATGCGATGACGGTGCCGAAGGTGGCAAGCGCGATGGTGATCTCGATACCGCGGATAAAGAAGTCCCCGCTCTTGTAGGTCATGTAGACCAGGCTCGACAAAAAGTCGCTGGGGTTGGAGTCCGAGACAATGCTCACCTGCACCAGGTCGATAAACGACATGACGCAACGGTCGATAAAGAAGATCACCGCAATAGCAACAACGACATAGCTGCCCAGGCGCGCGCCGCGACGGAAGCGCTCGGAAGCAAACGGCGACATTTCGCGATAGTCGTTCCAGTGCATGAGCTTGGTGACGAGCGCCGCCGCCGACACGACGAGCCAGGCCCAAAGAATCGCCCAGAGGCAGTCTTGGAACACGCCCGTAGGCGCCAAGAAGCTCAGCGGCGTGGGGTTGCGTTGGCTAAATGCCAGGCCGAGCGCCGCGATAACGCTCGTGCCCAGGTACACATAACGGTGGTCGGCCTTGACAAAGGAGGCCAGGCGATTGATGGCTTTCATGCTGCCTCCCTATGCCGGCTGACGATCGAGGCACGCGTCCCACATTTGGTCGCGTTCCTCTTGGCTAATGCCCTTGAGCGTCTTATCGATGAGCTTAAGCAGTCTGTCCGAGCCCTTGCGGCAGCCGACGTTTGCTGCGACCTCCTGCTTAAAGCCCTCGCCCTCGGCAAAATGGATGGGGACGATACCGGGATTTTGGGCCATATAGCCCTTCTCGTTTTCGGTGTTGTAGGTCACGGCGTCGCACGTGCCCTGCAGCAGATTCGAAAACACCGTGGGGACGGAGTCGACCGGGTTTTTGTGCACAACGCCCGGGATCTCGTCAATGACAGTGTCGAGCATGGTGTCCTTTTGGCCGAGCACCGTGGCGCCGCTAAAGTCGCTGAGCTTGGTCGCGTTTTGGTAGGGCGAGCCCTCTTTTACGAACAGGCCAAAGTAGCCAATGAAGTACGGGTCGGAAAAGCCGACGGACTCCTCGCGCTCGGGCGTGGCGCTCATGCCGGCAATGATGAGGTCGATCTGGCCGTTGTTGAGCGAATCGATAAGGCCCGAGAAGCTCTGCTTGACGGCAACAGGCTCGCCGCCGAGGGCCTTGCAGACGATCTTGGCGATCTGCACGTCGTAGCCATCGGCATAGGCTCCCTGCACGTTGTCGATGGGAATGGTGAACTCGCTGGCCTCGGAAACCTGCCAGTTGTACGGGGCGTAGGCCGCCTCCATGCCAATGCGGATCTTATCCTTGCCGATAACGGAATCGGACAGGTCATCGCGACCGCCGCCCGTCGTGGGCTGGACCACCTTGAGTGTGGACGGACGCTGGCAGCCGGCAAGCGCGCCGGCGGCGACGGAAGCACTCGCAGCGAGAGCGCTACCCAAAAAGATGCGACGGCTGCACACCAGCTGTGGATGCGCGTCGCGTTGATGGGGAGAATGCATAATCTGCCTTCCCTGTTGAATCGTATGCTGACGACTTAACAGGATATACGCCAGCGACCAGCAGCGCAGCACAAGCTCGAAAAATTAATAGACACACGGTAGTCATTGGGAACGTCGATGTTTTGGCAATGCCAGCGAGCGCCGCCCAGAGCGACAATTTGCCATTCAAAAGGCAAGGCATAGACCTTCTGGTCATGCCGTGCCTTTTGAATGGCAAATTGTCGCTCTGGGTGGCGCGCAGCGTCGACCGGCCCGCCGTTCGTCAGAACGGCGGAACCTCTAGAGCAAGGTGACGCTAAAGCTGCGGACGTCTGTCTCGCCCGGCGCCAGCGCAATGGTGTTGACCTTGTGCTCAAAGACGTCGTCCTCGGTGTCCATGGTGGTGTGGCCGGTCCAAGGCTCAAGCGCCACAAACGGGGCGTCGTTGGCGGCAGACCACACGCCAATGTACTTAAAGCCCTCAAAGTCGATCTTGACGCCGTGGCCCGACTTGCGACCGCGCAGCGTGAGCGTGGAGCCCGGGGTATCGGTGAACATGATGGCGTCGTTATCGAAGCTACGGTGCGTGATGGGCAGCACGTCAGAGTTATCGGGGGCCTTGTAGCTACCCTCAAACGTCATGAGGCCATCGGGCGTGATGATGGGGGCCTCGTTGGTCCAAGCCTCGGTAAACGCCAGCTCGTAATCCTCGAATGCCTCGTCCTCGGCACCGGGGGCGGGCACGTTAAATGCAGGGTGGCCGCCCACCGAGAACGGCAGGTCCACGTCGCCGGTGTTCATAACGGCAAAGGTCTGCGTGAGCGTGGCGTCGCCGGTTAGGGCATAGGTCATGCTGAGCTTAAAGTGGAAGGGGAAAGCCTTGAGCGACTCGGGCGTGTCGGTGATCTCGTAGGTGACGGACGAGCCGTCCTCGGAGACCTCGACCAGCTTGTGCTCGACGATGCGCGCGAGTCCGTGGCGCGGCATCTCGCAGGTACCGGCCGCAGACGTCGCAGTGTTGTTGCGCAGCGAGCCCACGATGGGGAACAGAATGGGCGCGTGCTTGCCCCAAAAGGCCGGGTCGCCCTGCCACAGATACTCGTTGCCGTTGAGGGCAAGGCTCGTGAGCTGGGCACCCATGGAATCGATGGCCGCGGTGAGGCCGCCGCGCTTGATGGTAGTGACGGTGGACATGCTACTTCCTCCAAAAATAAACAACAGTATCGAGGGCTATTGTCCCACTCTTGGCGGCGGGGTTGAGCGTCAGGCGCAGTTATTGAGCAATAGCGTAAAGGTCAAACCCGCCCTGCGGCGTGCTATCGACCGTATCGGGCGCCCGTGAATTAAAACTCACCGGAACCATGCGCTTTGAGGCGCGGTAACGCGTGCCGTCGGTGGCGACGGGCGGCTCATCAACCGTGAGCTCGTAGTCGCCGGGCTTGAGCTCGATACCGTCACCTTCGGAATTGACGTATTGATACTCGTCGATTGCTTGTCCCCTGAGCGTGCGGCCCACGATATGGACGAGCATTTGGCTATCGCCGCGCGCGGTATCCCACGTCGCGCCGTCCTTAACCTCGACCGACACATGCACCGAGCGCGTGCGGCTGAGCGATTGCTCGACGGACATCTCGACCTTGGCGGCGTCTTTGCGCTGTTGTTCAACATGGCTCCAGACGTTTCCAATTGCCGAGCAAGCGATGACGCCGGCCATGAAGGCGATGAGGATGGGGCCGAGTGGTGAGCGGCGGGCCGCGTCTTCCTCGCGAGCCAGGTTGGGGCGATGCGTGGGGGCGGGCGCCTGGGCACCCTGCGCGGGCACGTCGAGTATGCTGAAGGATGCCGTGCTGCCGGGGTCGATGTTATGGCGCGGCTGCGGGGTCTTGGCCGGCGAGATGGACATGTCCGCCGGCTCACCGAGTGTGGCCGTGGCATCGGCCTTAGCCTCATCGGCCTCGGCTTGGGCCCAAGCCTGCTCAAAGGTCAGGGGCTCGGCGGCATCGGAGGCGGCTTCAGGCTCGACACCGGCGTCATTGCCGACCTCGTCCTCGTCGCTCGACACGTCACACGGAGCGGGCTCGTCCCACTCTTCGTCCGGAGCCTCGCCCTCGCTATACCACCATTCAAAGTTATCGATATCCATACGGGGCGCCCCTTAAGCCTCGCAAATTAACACTTGCCAGCCTTATACCCCCAGATGGCACGGCGGCTCGCCTGGAATTTGAAAAAGGGACCATCCCTTTGTCCCACGGCCAGACGTGACAACTTATAAACTTGCAGATTTCGCAAGTTTATAAGAAATGAGCGACCCTCCTCCGCTTCAAAACAAGCTTGCGATGCTATTCGGATGTGACAAAGGGACTGTCCCTTTGTCACATCTGGAGGGCGACGGGGATTTGGATGCAGCAGAAGTCCTCTTGGTGGGACTCGTCATAGCTCGTGGTATCGAGGTAGCAAAAGTCGAAGGCGTTGCCAACGGGCTGGAGCGCGTGCTCGTCCATGCAGGCCACAATGGCGCGGATGCCTTCGGGCTCGTACGGCATGCCCCAGCGGCTCATGCACAGGTATGTGCCCTCGGGCAGCACTTCGATGCCGATCTCTGCCAGCTCGGCAGCGTCGCTCGGCAGCAGCTCCTCGGCACCGCGCGGCAGCACGGCAAAGGAGCCGGCGCCGGCAATAGGGTCGTCGGAATGCAGCGCCTCGCGACGCAGCATGGCACCCCAGCCGCGCATGGGGCGCGTGCCCGTCAACGTACGCATGCGCAGGATGGCCCGCATGAGCGTGGGGTGAAGCATTGAGCGGCCACGCTCAATATCGCCCGGAAACTCCTCAAAGACCACGAAGCGGCGCTCGAACTGCTTGAGCTCCGGTTTGCCCTCGCGCTCGCGCCAATAAACCGCCTCGTCGTAAAAACTCAGCCGCTCCTGCACGCTCGCGCGCTCGGATTTGAGGCCGGCAATCTGCTTGTCGAGCGCCTGCACCCGCGAGCGCAGGTGATCGGTCATCTCGCCAATGTCGAACGTCGAGGTCAGACGGTCGATCTCGTCGAGCTCGAGCCCCGGGTCACGCAGCATGCAGATCAGCCGCATGAGCGGGATCTGCGTGGGCGAATAGAAACGGTAGCCTTTTTCGTTAACCACGGCGGGCTTAAACAGGCCGATCTTGTCGTAGTAGATGAGCGTTTGGCGCGAAACGTTAAACAAGCTCGCCATCTCGCTGATCGCATACATGCCCGTCTGCATAGATCCTCCCGACACACCAAAGCCCGCCGCCCACAGGGGCAGCGGGCTTAAACACTATTCGTATCCTACCCTAAAGACGCCTATGACCAGCGCTTATAGTTTGCGCATGACACGCCGACGGCCTCGAGCGCCTTGGCGGCGATGTGATGCACCGCGTCGTCGAGCGTGGCGGGGCCGTTGTAAAACGTGAGCATGGGCGGCATGAGCATGACGCCCGGTACGCGCGCCAGACGCGCCATGTTGTCGACGTGAATGGCGCTGAAGGGCGTCTCGCGCACCATGAGCACCAGGCGGCGCTGCTCTTTCATCTGCACGTCGGCCGCACGCAGCAGCAGGTTTTCGCTGTAGCCGCTTGCGATGCCGGCGAGCGTCTTCATGGAGCACGGGGCCACGATCATGCCATCGACCGGATAGGTGCCGCTTGCGATGGCGGCGCCGATGTTCTTGTTGTCGTAGACCACATCGGCATGCGCGGCAAACTCGTCGAGCGTCATGCCGAGCTCCTGCTCGATGGTGATCTCTCCCCCACGCGTGACGACAAGCGCCGACTCGGCACCGGCCTGACGCAGGCACTTGAGACACTCGAGGCCCAGCGCAGCGCCGCTGGAACCAGAAACGCCAACGACAATGCGACGGGGACGAACAGAAGACTCAGGCATGACAACTCCTTGACTACTTGGTAGGGCTTACCAGCAACAACAAAATGGCGGCTATAGGTCGGGCAATGTCAGCGAGCGCGCGCCTGGCGAGACAAGGTGCCCCGAAACAAGAAGGCATAGGGCTTATGCCCATGCCTTCGCAGCTGAGGGGCAGATTGTCCGCCAGGCGCGGGCGCAGCGTCGACCGGTGCGGCGTTTGTTAAAACGCCGCAATCTCCCTAGCCCACTTGTCCTTGTCGATCTCCATGAACTGCGAGCGGATGAAGCTCTTCTTGAGGTTGAACGGGACCGTGCAGTCGAAGATGGCCTTGCAGGCGATGCCGTGCTCGCGGATCGTGGGGTCGAACGCGGGATCGTTGGACGGGTCGAGCACGTGGCAGTGGCAGCCGGGGATGGTGATGAGGTCGACGTCGGCCTGGAAGCGCGTGGTCATGGCCCACATCACGTCGCTCATATCGAAGATATCGACATCCTCGTCAACAAGGATGACGTGCTTGAGCTCGGAAAATGCCGAGAAGGCGAGCATGGCGGCGTTGCGCTGACGGCCCTCGTCATTTTTGCTCGACTTCTTGAACTGCATGATGGCAACGAACTTGCCGCCGCCGCAGGGGGCGGCGTGAACGTTGAGCAGGCGGCCCGGGATAGCGGTCTCGACCATCTTGTAGATGGAAGCCTCGGTGGGGATGCCCGCCATGGAAACGTGCTCGTGCGAAGGACCGATGCAGCTCTCCATGATGGGATTGACGCGCGTGGTGACGGCGGTGATCTTGATCATCGGGCAGACCTTGGCGCCGCCGGTGTAGCCGGGGAACTCGGGCATGGCGTAGCCGTGGCCGTTGACGTCCTCGTTGATGGTCTCGTCGTGCATGAGGTAGCCCTCGAGCACGTACTCGGCATTGGCGATGCACTTCTGCGGAACGGTGACGCAGTCGGCAAGCTCGACGGCGTGGCCGCGCAGGGCGCCGGCGATCTGAAGCTCGTTGAAGCCGAGCGGCGTGGTGGGAGCCTCGAAGCCGCAGCACATGTACACGGCGGGGTCCAGGCCGATAGAGATGGAGATGGGCATGTCCTCGCCGCGCTGGCAGTACTCGTCAAAGAACGCGCCCAGGTGACGGCTGCCGGGGGTAATCCACATGGCGAGCTTGTCCTTGTCGACGCAGGAGAAGCGGTGGATGGTCACGTCGGACTGGGAGCCGTCGGGGCTCGTACCATAGGCGAGACCCATGGTGATGTAGGGGCCGCCGTCGACGGGCGTGTTGGTGGGGGCGGGAACGATCTTGCGCAGGTCAAAGCCCTCGTCGGTCGCCTTGTACACGACCTCCTGGCAGTCGACGTGCGCACCCTCGGCGATCTGCTCGGGCGCGATCAGGTTCTCGAAGCGCTTGCCGATCTCGAGGCCCAGGTGCTCCTCGTCCAGGTCGAGCAGGGCGGCAACGCGCTTGCGGCTGGCAAGCATGCCGATGCAGACCTTGGCATCGTCAAAGCCCTTGACGTTGTTGAAGACCATCGCCGGACCCTCTTTGGTCGGACGCATAACGGTGCCGCCGGCGCCGACGTGACGATAGACACCCGAGACCTCGGCGTCCGGGTCGACCTGGGTGTCGGTCTCGAGCAGCTGGCCCGGCATCTCGCGCAAAAAGTCGAGCGCGGAGCGCAGGTCGTGGATCTGGGAAGCATCGGTAGTGGACATAGCATGCTCCTTTCGGGAGAGTGCCCGGCGGCGGGGATGCCGCCGGGCTGGGTAACGTAGTGGGGCCGCGGCGCTCATAGATGAGGCGCTCGGCCACTCGCAGTTCGAGCACTCGGCTGCTTACAGCCCAAGCGCTCAACCGTTTACGTCAGGCCAAAGAGGTGGAACCAGGCGGCCTCGACCAGCACGACGATAAAGACGACCGCGGTGAGGGGAATGCCCATGCGCATGGCCTCTTTGGAGGTGTAGCCGCCGGCGTCCTTGCCCTCGCCGATAAGGATCGGCAGGTTATGGAACGGCAGGATGTAGTGGATGTTGATGGACGTGAAGACGATGAGCGCCACGGCGAGCGGGCTCACGCTGGAGCCGGCCGCGAAGCTGATGAACGCCGGCACGCACACGCCGAGCACGGCCATGACCGAACCCATGAACATGTGGATGATCATGGAGAGCGCAGCGACAAGCAGGGCGAACAGGAAGATGTTCTCGGGCACGGAGCTGGGAAGCACGACATCGGCGATCCAGGCGTTCATGCCGGTGGCACCGCCCACGGAACCCACGGCCATGGCGGCCGTCAGGAACATGAGGGACTTGATGTCGACAGCGTTCCAGCTGGCGGGGGTAAGGACCTCGCCGATGATGGGCATGGCGAGCGCGACGCCGATGGCAAGCGTCACCCAGCCGATGTAATCGCCCGAGACGGTGAGCCACAGCGCGATGGCGATGACAAGCCACACGATGGTGCGGATCTCCTTGACGGAGAGCTTGCCGAGTGCGGCCTGCTTGGCCACGATCTGCTCGCGATCGTAGACGAGCTCCTTGCTGGGCTTAAAGAGGAAGAGGCCCAAGAACAGGGTGCACAGCAGCGCGACCAGCATGGGCACGCTCATGTACAGGAACCAGTCGATAAAGGACGGGCTCATGCCGCCGGCCTCGACGCTGTACTGCGCAACGAGCGGGTTGAGCGTGGAGTCGCCCGTCAGGAAGAACATGGAACCCGGGGCGGCAGCGGCAAACACGAGGAAGCCGAGCTTACCCTTGTCGTCGTCCCCGTAGCCGGCGGACTCGGCGATGACCGAGACGACGGCGAGGATGAGGAAGGCGCGGGGAAACGGGTGCGGGATCAGCAGCGACAGCACAAAGGTGAGCGCGAAGATCGAGATGATGAGCGACTTGGCGTCGCGCACGAACTTGAGCATAAACGCATAGGCGATGCGCTCGCCCAGCCCCGACTCCTTGACCGCGCTGGCGATGAGGTAGGCGCCGATGACGAGCCACATGGTGGCTTTGGTCCACGAGCTAAACGTGGAGGCGACCGTCGCCGAGATGCTCGCGGCACCCGTGTCGTCCACGCACACCTTGAACAGAACGAGCAGCGCGCAATAGAGCAGGCCCACAAAGCCCGGCTGTGCCACGCCACACGCCCAGAACACCACCGTGGCGAGCGTCAGTGCCAGACAGGTCTGGCCGCCGACCGTGAGCTCGACCGTCGAGCTCAGCTCCGCCAAAGGAAGAAACTTCACCAGCAAAAAGACAACGATACCCAGCACAAAGCCAATTTCGCGCTTGGTAATCTTAAACGCCTTCTTTTCCGCTTCCATCTCCCCACCTTTCTTGTTGGGGGCGCTCCGGATTCGCGGCCTCGTTGCCACTTAAAAAGGGGCGCCCGTTATCGGACACCCCTTACGTTGCGCTGTGTTGTTGCAATACAGTCAAGCGGGATTTTTTGGATGAGAAGCGATCCCCGGGACAAAAACCATCACATCATTCGACGCTTTTCCTCGTTTTCGAGATTTTCATCGAATGTTGTGACGGTTTGGATATGGCAAAGGGACTGTACCTTTGTTACATAGCGAGGGCCGTACGGATGGATGGGTCGCTGAGGGCCTCGCGAAGCCAGGGGGCCAGCTGCTCGGGGCGACCCTGCAGGTAGCCGTCGAGCTCGGACGGGGCCACGCGGCGCACCTCCGAGATCTCCTCTTGGTTGATGCATAGCTCGCCCGGCTCAACATGGGCTGCGAACACCTCGCACCATTCGCACTCGCAGCGGCCGTCGCCGTGGTCCTCACGGTACACCACGTGTCCGAGGTGCTTGAGCTGATCGGGATCGCGCGTAATGCCAAGCTCTTCGTTGATGCGGCGCGCCGTGGCGGCCGCGACGTCTTCCCCGGGGAGCGGATGGCCGGCGCAGCTATCGGCCAGCACCCCGCCCCACAGGCGCTTGAGCGGACTACGGCGACAGAGCAGCAGACGCGCGTCTTCGCCCCGGCCCTCGACTAAAAGCGTCAGAAATGCCTGATGCAGGATGCCCTCGCCGGTATGGGCCTCGATGCGGTCGACGTGGCCGAGCACTTCGCCGGTCGCGGCATCGACCGCCACGACCTCGGCACCTGCGCCGCCCTCATCCCAGCCGGCGCGCAGAATGCGGGCTGCGGCCTCCTCGAGCGCGGCGATGAGCTCCTTGGTGGTGTCGAGCACGCGCTGCAGGTCGTCCCCGCTCGCCTGTTCAACATGAAAACCCGTGCTTGCAACTACCGGCACGCCAAAGCGCGTGGCCAGCGCCGCCGCGATATCGTGCGCCGGGATCTCGTCTCGATGGCACGGAACGGCCAGGATGCTCACGGTCGCCGTGCGACCGGGCTCAGGGCGCGGAATGGCCTGCGCCGTGGCGCCCAGGTGCGCGAACTCGGGCGAGCAAGCGTACACCGCCATGCCCCGCGGCGTCACCGTCAGCTGGGCCTCGAGCGCAAACTTGCCCTCGCCCACCGCAATCTTTATCGTGTGCATACCCATGGGATCTCCTGTCACCCGCGATGTGCCTGAGACCATTTTCACCTGTATTGCGACTATACAGGCAAGCGCAGCCTGCGACAAAGGGGGGCAGGCACCTGACACATTCTGCTAGAGTTGCAGGGATTGAATCCCGCTTATTCATGCGACATTGGAGTGACAACCTTGACCGCCGCAACCACGTCTAAAAGTAAATCAACCGCCGCCGCGCTCTCCCCCGCGCGCACCAAGCTCTGCCTGGCGCTGCTCGTGCTGTTGGGATTCTCGCTCGGCTGCTCCGAGTTCGTGGTCATCGGTATCGAGAGCGACTTGGCAACGGAGCTCGGCATCTCGCTTGCCACTGCGGGCCAGCTCATCAGCGTGTTCGCGCTCGTCTACGCCATCGCGACGCCGGTGCTCGCGCTCAGCACGGGGCGTTTTCGCCGCTACCAGCTGCTCGTGTGCTATAGCATCGTCTTTGTGCTCGGCAACCTGGTCATGGCGTTGGCGCCCAACTTCCAGGTACTGTTTATCTCGCGCATTGTCCTGGGCTCTGTCTCGGGTGCGCTGCTCGCCGTGGGTGTGACGTACATCCCCGAGCTGCTGTCCCCGCAGCAAACCTCGCTTGCCATCTCGGTCGTGTACGGTGCGTTTTCCGTGGCAATGGTCTTTGTCACTTCGATCGGCAAGTTTGTGGCCGACACGCTCGATTGGCACGTGGCCATGTACGGCACGCTGACCTTTGCCGTTCTGATCTGCGGAGCGCTCGTGGCGTTTATGCCGCGCACTGGGCAAACCGACGAGCCTGCCACCTTTCGCGAGCAGGCGGGGCTTCTACGCGAGCCGAGCATCATCACCGGCATGCTCATCTTTTTGTTTGGCGTAGGCTCGGTCTATGTGTTCTACGGCTACGTGACGCCTTATCTTGAGCAGGTGCTGGGTATGGGCACCGTTCAGGCGAGTACCACGCTCATGGCCTATGGCGTGTTCTGCCTGATCTCGAACATCCTGGGCGGATGGATCGATGCGCGCTTTGGCATGAAGGCGCTGCTTGTGACGTTTGTGTTGCAGGCTGCGGCGTTACTCGGGCTGTTTGCCGTGGGCGGCACCATGCCGCTCGCGCTGGTCTTTGTCTTTAGCTTGGCGCTGCTCATGTACCTGTTCTCGGTGTCGTGCATCACGCACTTTATGGACGTGGCACGCAGCCGCCATCCCAAGTCGATGGTACTCGCAAGTTCGGTTGAGCCCATGGCGTTTAACGTCGGCATCTCGTTTGGCACTGCAGTGGGCGGCGCCGTGGTAAGCAGCATTGGCATTGCGTACGTGGGCGCCGTGGGCGCCGCGTTCTCGCTTGTGGCCTGGGCGCTTACGCTGGTAACGATTAAGTTGGCTCGCTGGGAGCGCAGGCGAGCAAGGGCGTAGAGCGAGGTTCCCTCTAAAACGTCTATCGTTCCAGTCGCGACGCTTACCTGACGACAGGCTAAGCCAACTCCTTTAGCTGTGGTTCGATCTCATGTACTTCGAATGCACGATTTTCCAGTTTTCGTGTATCCGAAGTACACGAAATGTGCGCGGGGCACCTCAAAGGCGGCGGCAGACGCATTGTCTGCCGCCGCCTTTTATACTGGATTTTATAGATACGCAAGTCGTTTACTCCATACCCAGCAGCTCGCGCATCTGAGTTGCGTAGTTAGATGCCATGTTGCCGTAGACAATCTGCACGCCGCCGTTAACATGCACGATGCCACGCGCTTCGAGCTTTTCGGTAAACTCGGCGTCATCAACTACCTTGTCACAGTCATTAAGCTGGATGCGCAGACGGGTGAAGCAGGCCTCGGCAGACTTAATATTGTTGTCGCCGCCCACTGCCTCAACGATGGCGGGAATGAGGTCGCTGATCACAGTCTTGGGAGCCTTTGCGGCCTCATCGTCGGACTCTTCCTCGCGGCCGGGAGTCTTAAGGTCCTTCTTAAAAATGATGAACTTGAAGACGAAGTAGTACACCACGAAGTAGATGGGGCCGAGGAACAGGATAACCTGCCAGTTGGAGCCCTTGGCTGCACCCATAATGCCGTTAAAGATCAACGACAAGAGCGGGCCGCCGAAGGACGCGGAGCCAGCCACGTTGAATTGCAGGATATAGGTCAGCGCATAGGCAAGACCAGCCATGAGAGCGTGGAACACGTAGAGGATGGGCGCGATAAACAGGAAGGAGTACTCGAGCGGCTCGGTAATGCCGGAGAGGATGCAAGGCACCACGATGGCAATCATGAGCGCTGCGGTCTTCTTCTTATTCTTGGGAAGCGCCGTCTTGTAGAAGGCGAGTGCAGCGCCAGGCAGGCCGAACATGGCGAAGATAACCTTGCCGTTCATGACAAAACGGCTGACCTCGATGTTAAACGGCGTGCTGGGAGAGCCCAGGATCGCGTTGTAGATATTGATAGCGCCCTGAACAGTCTGGCCGTCGATGGTCTCGACGCCACCGAGCGACGTGAAGAAGAACGGCAAATAGACAAAGTGATGCAGGCCAAAAGGCAGGAGCATGCGCTCGCCGGCGCCGTAGACAAATGCACCAAAGGCACCCGTAGTCTTGATGAACTCGGACAGCGCACCGAGAGCGTTCTGAATAAACGGGAAAACAAAGGACATGACCAATGCGAGGATGCTGCATGAGAGCAGCGTCACCGCCGGGATAAAGCGCGTACCGTTGAAGATGGAGAACACGGCAGGCAGCTCAATCTTGTAGTAACGGTTATGCAACCATGCGGCGATTGCGCCCACCAGAAGACCGCCGATAACGCCAGTGTCGAGCGTGGTGATGCCGAGGATCGTGCTCTGGCCCGTCGTAAGATTCGCGGGATCGATAACGCCAGTCGCCGTAAGGAACGTGCCCATCACGGAATTCATGCACATGTAGCCCAAAAAGCCACAAAGCGCCGCGGTAGCCTTCTCGGACTTGGCGAAGCCATAGGCGAGACAAATCGAGAAGATAACCGGGATGTTGCTCATAACGATGCCGGCAGCGGCCTTGAGAATCGAAAAGAAAATCGCAAAGCCCGGAGCAGCAAGCCAGGGAACAGCTGCCGTAAGGGTGGGGCTGGTAAAGGCATTGCCAAAGCCCTGAAGGATGCCGGCGATTGGCAGGATCAAGACAGGCGTCATGAGGACTTTGCCCAGGCGCTGGAACTTTGCCAGCAGCTCATCTTTGTTCATGGGATACCCCTCTTAAAGAAACGGGGCGTGCAGCTCTACAGCCCACACGCCCCATAACAGTTATCAAGCGCTATGGAACTAGCTACTTAAGCTCCGGCCAATAATCCTTATTGGCCTCGATGAGCTTGTCGAGCACTTTGCGGGCCTTCTTTGCGTCGCCGACCAGACGATTAAGCGTGAGTGCCTGCAGAGCCTTCTCGTAGGAACCCTCCATCCAAGCCTCAACAGTCAGGCGCTCATAGGCGTACTGGTTCTCCATAAGGCCGCGATAGAAGGTGCCAATCTTGCCAACGGCATAGGGCTGCGGGCCATTGGCGCCCACGCTTGCCGCGACCTCGACCATGGCGTCATCGGGCATGCCCTCGATAATGCCGTTGTTGGGCACGATGACAATGAAGGTCTTGTTGGTGTTGCGGTAAATGGCAGAAGTAATCTCCACGATCATATCGCCATGAGCATCGTTCTGCACAACCGAGGAGTTCTTTGCGGTGCCGACTTTGGCAACACGCTCGCACTCGGCGAACACGCGCTTCTCACGACCGTTGATAACCTCGTCGGAGCGAGTGTAGTCGGGGTCGAGGTGAGCGACCTTGTACTCGGGATACAGATAGTACTGCAGATAAGTGTTGGGCAGATAGTCGGGGAAGTCCTCGAGCATGTCCTTGACCATGGCGTAGGTATCAAGCCAGGACTGGTCACGCTGCTCGGCATCGGCAGGAAGGAAACCGTTCTTCTCCGTGTACTCCTTAATCTGCGGGACGAGGTCATGGCCCTCTTCATCGTAGATGTGCTTGAACCAACCGAAGTGATTGAGGCCAAAGTACACGGGCTCCGTCTTGCTCATATCACGACCGAGCAGGCGACCGTAAGAGCGCATGAGGTTGACGGGCTGGTCGCAGATGTTGAGGACGCGATGCTCATCGGGCAGGACGCGCTCGAGACCATATGCCACAATAGCAGCCGGGTTGGTGTAGTTGATAATCCACGCCTCCGGGCTATGAGCGCGAACGTCGTTGACGATCTCAACCATGTCATGCATGGAGCGCATACCGTAAGCCATGCCGCCAGGGCCCACCGTTTCCTGGCCGATGATTCCCATATGCAGCGGAATCTTCTCGTCCTTGCTACGCATCTCGTAGCCGCCGGTACGAATCTGGCAGAGCACAAAGTCGACGTCGGTGTATGCCTCGTCCTTATCGGTGGTGTAACCAAACTCCACACCGGGCTCCTCCTCGGCAAAGAGGATCTTGCCAAACTCGCCGATCGGACGCTGACGCTCGGCATCGATGTCATAGAGCATCACGCGGTTCAGCGGCAGAATGTCCATGTGCTTGGTCAGGGCTTTAAGAATGCCAGGGCACCACGTGGAGCCGCCGCCAACGATCACAATATTGAGCTTATCCTTCATGTTCCGTCCCTCCAGGGTTGGCTGATCGGTGTTCTCGAAGACCTTGGGCTCCGCGGTTGTCCTCGGCTTGCTTCGTTTCGATTGATATTTTGCGACATAAGGTCATTTGCGAATCCCCGTGTGGGCCAATGCGAAACGGGGACACATGATTTCGCTCACGACACAGATATGTGTAGGCAGACACGCGCGTTTGCCCAGTTCATGGGCAATAGGCAATCTTGACCGACTACCGATTTCTCACCTGGCTACACAAAGCGGTACCATATGTACGGCGAGATGCGAGGGGCTGAAACATCTTATGAAAGATCAAGAATCTTTTTATGATCATGTGCGAGCTGGCGAGAGCAAGCTCAACGATCTCGAAAGCGAGATCATGCGCTACATCATCGAGCTGCGTGATGATATTGACGATGTCACGCTTAAGAGCGTTGCTGAACGGTTCTTCGTCGCTCCCAATACAATCGTCAGGCTTGCCCATAAGCTTGGCTTCTCGGGGTTTACGGAGCTCAAACAATCGTATTCCGCCTCGCTCGACCGCAATCGATTCACTATCGAGGCACTTCCTCTTGATACCCAGCTCGTACAGACCAAAGATCTGCTTAACGACAGGGTCATCGATTCGGTTGTGAGTCTTATCCAGGATGCCTCGCATATCGTGTTCTTCTGCTCGGGCTTTTCGAAATACCCGTGCCTCGAGATGGCTGAAAAGCTCAAAATAATGGGCAAGAACACCGATACGCTCAGTGAACGTCATGTCATGAGGCATTACGCAGAGCTCCTCGGCAAAAACGACCTGGTCTTCAGCGTTTCCGTAAGCGGCGAGACGCAGGTGTCTATTGACGCCACATCGATAGCCAAAACGCGCGGATGCAAGGTCGTCACACTCACCGGCTTTTCTCGAAATTCTCTCTCGAAACTAGCCGACTACCCTATCTACACCGTGCAAAAAGAAATCCGCTTGGGCAGCATGGACCTCGACAGTCGATTGATGTTCTATTACGTTTTCGAATTGATATTTGAGCGTTACTTCAAACTGGCCAAGAAATAAAACTCTGCATGCGCCCGGCTTCGACTCTTTAGCAGCCTTCTATATGAAAGGTATCGTTCTATGCAACGCATTCTTTTTATCTGCTATGGAAATATCTGCCGCTCGACGATGGCTGAGTCGGTGTTTACCGAGCTGGTGCACCGCGCCGGACGCGCGGACGAGTTTGTCATCGATTCCGCCGCGACCTCGACCGAGGAGATCGGCAACCCGCCACATCACGGTACCGTTGCCAAGCTACGCGAGGTTGGGATTCCCGTCGTCGCACATCGCGCACGTCAGGTGCGGCGCGCAGAGTATGGCAACTGGGATCGCATTGTTTATATGGATGCTGAGAACGCGCGCGGTCTGCGTCGCATCTTTGGCGACGACCCCGACGGCAAGATTACGCGCTTGCTCGATTGGACCGAGCGCCCCGGCGACGTGGCCGATCCCTGGTACACCGGCAACTTCGATGCCACCTACCGCGATGTGCTCGCCGGCTGCACTGCCATGCTCGAGCAGATGTAGGTTCGCGGGCGCACGAACCTCGCGAGCCGCGTCATCGGCATACAGATCGAGCGTGGATCTTCTCCCACTTTGAGCATTCAAGTGCGCTCTAGACGGGAGAAAATCCACGCTCATTATCTCGGATAGCGGATGCGACAAAGGCACTATCCCTTTGTCGCATCGGGGACTGTCCCTAGACCGGCTTGACCTCCAGCTTTATCCCCTCGGCACAGGAGTCACCCAAAACATCCGAAAGGGCCCAGGTCGCATATAGCGGCAAATAAAGAACAGCTCCGCTGCGTTCAACGTTGCCTCTCGAGAAAACAATCCCAAGCCTTACGCCATATTCGGCCGTATCAAGCACATGACCGAGCGCGGCGTGCGCGTGGTAATAGGAACCCGATTTAACCTCGATCGGAACAGCCGTTCCATCCGGTCCGTCGACCACAAAGTCCACTTCGCCGCGCTTCTTTGTCTGATAGTAGTAAAGCTGGCGATTTTGGGCAGTCAGCTGCTGGGCCACCACGTTTTCGTAAATACCGCCCAGATTGGGTTCCTTGCTATCAAGATACGCCGCCTGGGCGACGCCAACGGGGTAGCGCGCCATCAACATGCCCGTATCCGATTGGTATAGCTTGAACTGCGATGGCCGTGCCGTCTTGAGCAGGGGCGATTTTGGCTCGGTTACGATATCGGCCTTGAGAGCAACGCCGGCATCGACGAGCCAGACAAAATCTCGCTGGTACTTGTCGTAATGCGCCTTGGGGTCAATGGAATTGAGCACGAAGCGTTTGTTTTCGCCCTCGAGCATAAGAGGGAGCTGATCGTAAATGCTCTGCACCTGAAGGGCTCGCCCACTTGCATACTTGGAGATATCCCGCCGGTACTGTTCGTTGAGCTCTGACTGTAGCTGACGAACAGAGGCAAGGTCGCCCCGCGTGTCAAGGAAACGCTGCACGACCTCTGGCATTCCGCCGACAACGGTATAGGTCCTGAAGTTTGCCATCATCGCGTCATGAATGTAATCAGGAATGGGCTTCTCGCTGATACACGCGTCGTGTATCGTTTGGCGAGCCCCCTCGCTCACCCCGATCGCCCAGCAAAACTCCTCAAAATCGAGCGGGAACATCCTAAGCTCGTGAACATATCCCACGGGATAGGACCTAACGCCCTTGAACTGGGTCCCGAGCATTGACCCCGAAAACGCCCAGCGACACCTCCCGTCCTCAACAAGGAACTTTGCCATCGTCATGATGTCGGGGGCCTCTTGGACCTCATCGATAAACACGAGCGTTTTGCCTGGCGCTATCGGCTTTCCCGAAAGAAGCGTCACCCTGCTGATGAAATCATCGGCATCCCGTGCCTCGAGAAGAGCATCTTTTGCCTGGCGATTTTCCGCGAGATTGAGCTCGATATAGGTTGCGTAGTTTGACTTACCGAACTCGCGAATCGAGTAGCTCTTACCGATTTGGCGAGAACCCGTGACGAACAACGCCTTTCGTTCAATGGATCTCTGCCAACAATCAAGATCATCAGCGATTTTCCTGCGCAACATAAGCTCTCCCATCGCCTCGATAAATGAAATGCAGATATTTATATCGACTATTATCGATGAAATGCAGAGATTTTTAGTACCGAAATTGGATGAAATGCAGAAATTTGAGCTTACTCGCGCACAGAACAACGACGCGTGCGCCTAAGCATGGGCATAAGTGAGGTCGGGATTCTCGCATACAAATCGAGCGAGGACTATCTCCCACTTTGAGTGCGAAATTGCGCCCAAAAGGGGAGATAATCCACGCTCGATATTTCGACGGGAGAAAATCCTCGCTCGGTTACTCGTCGACGATCTCGGCAAGCCAGACGTTCAGCGTATCAATCTCGGGGCAGCAGAACTTTGCCGTGCCAGGCTCGTTGCCAGGCACGGTTCCGCCATAGCGCAGGATATCGATATAGGGAAAGCCCACGTGACAGGCCATGGCGCACATCTTGCCGCGGTCTCGGTCAAAGTCAAAGACGTCGCCCGGCTTGTGACCATGGTGGCAGCGGCACGTCCCCAGCTGGTCCACGCAGCTCACGCGGATACGCGGCCGCTTGCCACGCGGCGCGCCGAGCGGCCTGTTCTCGCCCGCAGGCTTGACGCCGCCCTCGCCAGCGTTACTCATGGTCAATCACATCCAGGCAGGCCTCGATGGGAAGGCCGGCCGACTTGTCCTCTTGGTCGGCATTGCGCTCGATAAGCTCAGCCACCACACGCATGGCATCGGACGTCGCGCGCTGCAGACTCCAACCTGCCATAACGCGGCCGACGAGCACCGCCGAAAACGTATCGCCCGTGCCCGGGAAATAGACCGGAATGAGCTCAAATGGAATCGTGAAGTACTCCCCCGCCACATGGTCGTAACCGATAACCGCGTTCGTGCCATTGACCACGGCACTCGTAATGACTACCGACTTGGCACCCAGCTCGCGCACGGCGTCCACAAGGGCGCGGGCCTCATCGGGCGTGATCTGCTCTGCAATAGGCGCATCGGTGAGCAGACAGGCCTCGGTGTAGTTGGGCACCGCGTAGTCTGCGCACTCCAGCAGGTGCCGCATAAGGCCAATCGTGGACTCGGGCACACCGGCATAGAGCTTACCGTTGTCGCCCATGATGGGATCGACGAACACCTTGGTGCCCTTTTGCGCGCGGCGGTGGCAAAAGTCCGAGATGATGCGCGTCTCCTCCTCGGTCACGATAAAGCCGGTCGAGATGGCGTCGAACTCAAAGCCGAGCTCCTCCCAGATGGCAAGACTCTGACGCACGTACTCCGTGGTGTCGTGGATGTAGAACTTGGGGTAGTTGAGCGTGTCGGAAACGAGCGCCGTCGGCAGGTTATGGATACGGTAGCCCATGTGCGACAGCACCGGCAGCATGGCGGAAAGCGCGACCTTGCCGTAACCGCACATATCGTTAATCAGCAGCAGCTGAGTGTTCTTCATGAGGGTCTCCCTTGTTTCGGGCACAGCGCAGCAGCGCCACAGTGCGACTAAGTGTAGCGCAGGAGGCGTTGTGGGCAGAGGCGAGCGGTACGAAGGGCAAATTGTTGCGGAAAGGTTTCGGAAATGGGGGCTGTTTGCTCCATAGCGGCCTAGTTGATGCTACTCATATAGCGCCATTTCAAAACTATGCCTATTTACTACGTTTAACCGCCGGCCTCCAACCACAACGAATTTCTCTCCAACAAAACCGCAGGTAGATAGCTTGCTTTTTTTCAGAAACAGCTGTTGTGGTCAGCGATGCTGGATTCATCGTAGTAATTAGGCATAGTTTTTGGCAAGGCCGCTTCGAAAGGCATCGTCGCAGCCCAAAACGATACCTTTTCCTTCGTCCCCAAGGGATCAGATTGCCGCTTAGGAGCGTTTGCAGCGTCGAGCGGTTACGGCGTTTGGTAAAACGCCGTAACTTAATAAGTTTGGTACCTTGACATTTATTTCTTGCACTCCTAAATTAGTTAGGCACAAAACAATTGTACTACCTAACTAAAGAAAGGAGCGACACCATGTGCGATGACCACATCGGCCTCTGCCCCCACACGCCGGGCGGCGACCCCCATGAACCCGCAGATGCGCCCGCGGCACAGTCCCAATCAGACGCGCTCGCCAAGCACATCCTAAACGGGCTAGGCTTCTGCGGCCACTTTCTGCACTTTCACGGCGGCGGCGCCTCGGGAAAGGCCCCCATCGTCTGCTTGCTCGCTAAGCAGCCAAACGGCGAGATGTCACAGCAGGAACTAGGCCTGCACTTTGATCTTAAGCCCGGTTCGCTTTCCGAGATTCTCTCCAAGATCGAATGCGCCGGCCTTATCGAGCGCAGCCGCAATCCCAAAGACCGGCGGCAGCTCACCATTCGCCTGACCGAAGCGGGATGGGAAAAGGCCCACGTAGAGCAGGCGGCCCGCATTCGCTTTAGAGAGCAGGCCTTTAGCGCGCTCACCCACGACGAGCGCGAGGACCTCGCCGAAATGCTCGATAAAATCCGCGTAACCTGGGAGGAACTGGATGATTAAAACCCTCATGGGAAGCATCCGCGACTATATGAAAGTCACTGTTGCCACGCCGCTGCTCGTGCTTGGCGAGGTGCTCTGCGAGATGCTGATTCCATTTATCACCGCCAACCTGATCGACGCCATCAAAGACGGCGCCACCGTAGCCGAGATGCTTCCCACCGCAGGCTTTTTGGTGCTCATCGCGCTGACGTCGCTTGCTTTTGGCGCCGCGGCCGGCGTCACCTGCAGCCATGCGAGCTGCGGGTTCGCCAAGAACCTGCGTCACGACCTGTTCTACAAGATCCAGACGTTCAGCTTTGCCAACATCGATGAGTTCTCGAGCTCCTCGCTCGTCACGCGCCTGACCACCGACATCAACAACGTGCAGCAGGCCTTTATGATGATCATCCGTATCGCCGTGCGCGCGCCGCTGGTATTGATCTTCGCCTTTACCATGGCATTTATCATGGGCGGCAGCGTTGCCATGGTCTACCTGGTCATCATTCCGCTGCTGGGCTTTGGGCTGTTCTTTATCATCTTTAAGGTGCGCCCCATCTTCTCGCGCGTGTTCCACAAGTACGATGCCCTTAACGAGTCCGTCGAGGAAAACGTCACCGGCATGCGCGTGGTTAAGAGCTACGTACGCGAAGACTTTGAGAAGGAGAAGTTCGCGGCCGCCGCGCGCGATGTCCAGATGGACTTCACCCGCGCCGAGAAGCTGCTCGCCTTTAACAACCCCATGATGAACATCTGCGTCAACAGCGCGTTTGTCGTCATCATCTACCTGGGCTCCAAGCTCATCATCACGAGCCAGGGCACGCTGTTCGACGTGGGCCAGCTCTCCTCGACCTTTACCTATGGTTTCCAGATTCTCATGAGCCTGATGCAGCTGTCGATGATCTTTGTCATGGTGACCATGGCCGACGAATCGGCACACCGCATTGCCGAGGTGCTGGCCGCCGAGCCCACGATCGCCGATCCCGCCGAGCCCGTGCTCGAGGTTGCCGACGGTTCCATCGACTTTGACCACGTGAGCTTTAAGTATTCCAAGCATGCGAAGCGCCAGGCGCTCGACGATATCGACCTGCACATTACGAGCGGCGAGACCATCGGCATCATCGGCGGCACCGGCTCGGCCAAGTCCACGCTCGTTAACCTCATCGCCCGCCTGTACGACACCACCGAAGGCGCTGTGCGCGTGGGCGGCGTGGACGTGCGCGACTACGACCTGGACGCGCTGCGTCACCAGGTCGCCATGGTGCTGCAGAAAAACGTGCTGTTTAGCGGCACCATCGCCGAGAACCTGCGTTGGGGCGACCCGAACGCCACCGACGAGGAAGTCCGCGAGGCAGCGCATCTGGCCTGCGCCGACGAGTTTGTCGACGGTTTCCCCAAGGGCTACGACACCTGGATCGAACAGGGCGGCTCTAATGTTTCGGGCGGTCAGAAGCAGCGCCTGTGCATTGCACGCGCCCTGCTGCGTCGCCCCAAGATCTTGATCCTGGACGACTCCACGAGCGCCGTCGACACCAAGACCGACGCAAAGATCCGCGCAGGACTGGCAAGCTATCTGCCCAACACGACCAAGCTCATCATCGCCCAGCGCATCAGCTCCGTGCAGGACGCAAACCGCATCGTCGTCATGGAGGGTGGCCGTATCGCGCAGATCGGCAACCATGACGAGCTGCTTAAGACAAGCGAGATCTACCGCGAGACCTTTACCTCGCAAAACAAGATGTCTGCCGAGGGCGAAGGGGCCGTCGAGGCCGACACCGAGGCATCCGCAACGCAAGCTCAGACCCAGGAAGGAGGCGAGGCACATGAGTAAGGCAACGACCGCCGAGCGCGCGCTCAACCGCAAGGGCGGCACCATGTCGCGCCTCATCAAGACGCTCTTTGGCTTCTATCCCGTGCTTTTGCCCCTTGTCGTCGCCGGCGTGGTGCTCTGCGCCATCATCAACTCCATCGGCGCGACCTTCCTGCAGAGCGCCCTGCAAATTATTAGCGAATCGTGGCAGTCGGGCGATTGGGAAGCCGCGCAGCCCAAGATTCTGCAGCTCGTGACCACCCTCGCCTGCATCTACGGCGTCGGCGTCCTGTCCTCGCTCTTCTGGAACCGCGCCATGGCTATCGTCACGCAGGGCTCGCTCGAGAAGCTGCGCGAGATGATGTTCAACCGCATGCAGGACCTGCCGATCCGCTACTTCGACACGCACCAGCGCGGCGATATCATGAGCCACTACACCAACGACATCGACACGCTGCGTCAGATGATCAGCCAGTCGCTGCCCAACCTGCTCATGACGATCATCATCATCGTCACGGTGTTCTTTATCATGCTGTACTACAGCGTGTGGATGTGCCTGGTCATCATCGCCGGCGTCGCCTTTATGACCTTTATGACCAAGCTGCTCGGCTCCAACTCCGCGCGCTTCTTCATTGCGCAGCAGACCGAGCTCGGCGTGGTCGAGGGCCATATCGAGGAAGTCATGAACGGTCAGAAGGTCGTCAAGGCGTTCTGCCACGAGTCTGCCGCCGAGGCCGATTTTGACGAGCGCAACGAAAAGCTCTTCGAGGTCTCCCAGAAGGCCAACATGTACGCCAACATCCTCATGCCCATCCTTATGAACCTGGGCAACCTGCTCTACGTGCTGGTGGCCCTTGCCGGCGGCATTTTCCTGGCGCTGGGCGTGCCCAACCTGAGCATCTCGGGCATGGCGCTGTCCATCGCCGTCGTGGTGCCGTTCCTCAACATGACCAAGCAGTTCTGCGGACAGATCGGCCAGATCTCGCAGCAGATCAACGCCGTGGTCATGGGCCTCGCCGGCGCCGACCGCATCTTTGAGCTCATCGACGAGAAGCCCGAGGCCGACGAAGGCTACGTGACGCTCGTCAACGCGCAGGTGAACCCCGAGACTTGGGAGTTCGAGGAGGCCGACCACCACACCGGCATGTGGGCATGGAAACACCCGCACCGCGCAACCGGCGAGATCGAGTACGTACCGCTGCGCGGCGACCTGGTCATGGACAACGTCGACTTTGGCTACACGCCCGACCACGAGGTACTGCACGGCGTGTCCGTGTTTGCCAAGCCGGGCCAGAAAGTCGCGTTTGTCGGCGCCACCGGTGCCGGTAAGACGACCATCACCAACCTCATCAACCGTTTCTATGACATCGCCGACGGCAAGATCCGCTACGACGGCATCAACGTCAACAAGATCCGCAAGGCCGATCTGCGCCGCTCGCTGGGCGTGGTGCTGCAGGACGTGAACCTGTTCACCGGCAGCGTGATGGATAACATCCGCTACGGCAACCTGGATGCCACCGACGAGGAGTGCATCGCAGCGGCAAAGCTCGCCGGAGCAGACGACTTTATCACCCGCCTGCCTGACGGCTACGACACGATGCTCACCGGCAACGGCGCCCAGCTGTCGCAGGGCCAGCGCCAGCTGATTTCGATCGCACGCGCCGCCGTCGCCGATCCGCCGGCGATGATTCTGGACGAGGCCACGAGCTCCATCGACACCCGCACCGAGGCCATCGTACAGGCGGGCATGGACAAGCTCATGGAGGGCCGCACGACGTTTGTCATCGCACACCGCCTGTCCACCGTGCGCAACTCCGACGCGATCATCTGTCTGGATCACGGCCGCATCATCGAGCGCGGCAACCACGACGAGCTGATCGCCAAGCGCGGGTATTACTACCAGCTGTACACGGGAGCGTTTGAGCTGGAGTAGGAACGGTTACTGACGGAGGGTTCCCCGGGGCGTCGGGGTAATTCCTCCGTGCTCAAACATTCTCGCTTCACTGCGAAACTGCGCGCGGAGGAAATACCCCGCCGCCCCGGGGCACCCTCCTGCGCGCAATCAGCCCGTTGTTTAAAACGGAATAAAGGTTAGTGAGGCCCTGGCCGTTTGGCCAGGGCCTCGTTTTGTTAGTCTTTTTGGGACGGGGCTTTTTGACTACTTTGAGGGTGCGCAGGCAGGGCGGCAAAAGTAGCTAAAAAAGCCCCGTCCCAAAAAGACTACCCGCGCCAAATGAGCTAGTTGAGGAGTTGGGCCATGGCGTTGACGAATTTTTGTACTTGGAGGGTGGGCTCGAGCGGGTAGTGCAAGAAGGCCGGCACCTCGCGACCGCATAGAAACGGTACGCCCACAAAGGCCGGGTGCACGCCCGACCACGCTCCGCAGGTGAGCACCGCATCGCCCTTTTCCTCCGCCTCGTTAAAGAGCGCAAAGTCGAAGCTATCCACGTCGATCACGTCCACGCCGCCGTCGGCCAACAGGTCGATGCGCAGGCTGTCCATAGCGTCGTTGCCGTGACGGAGCACGCGCAGGCGCATGCCCTCCAGGTCGGCAACCGTGATGCGCGTCTTGCGCGCAAGCGGGCTCGTGCGCGGCACATCAATATAAAACGGTACGTTGACGATAAGGAGCTTTTGGCAGGCGTCGCCCCAGCGCGGGGTCGAAAAACTCGACTGCACTACATCCACTTCGCGACCAAGACTGCGCATGACGGTCTCGCGCTCATCGTAGAGGTCACTCACCGGCACAATCTCAAAGCGCAGCGACGGCTCCAGCTCGTGCACACTCGGCCACATCGACAGCGTTTGGCGCCCCGGGCACATCATCGACACGCCCAGACGCACGGCGCCGCCATCGCCCGCTGCGCGTCGGGCACGGCGCAACGCATCCTCGGACTGACGCATGATCGAGCGCGCATCGTCTACCAGCAGCGCACCCGCCGGCGTCACCTTAACGCCCGAATGCGAGCGCTCGAACAACGTGATGCCAAACTCGGCCTCGAACCCCGACACCTGTTTGACGAGAGCCGGGGTCGACACACGTAGTTTTGCCGCCGCGCGCGAGAAGCTTCCCAGCTCCGCGGCGGCCGATATGGCCTCAAGTCGTCGATCGTACACGTCAATCTCCCGTTTTCGCGCCCGTGGCCACATGGTGCCACAGGAGGTTGTTTTCGCAGGTCATGCGCTCAATTGAGAATAAACTGCATCGCACAGTGTAAACCTATGGTTAACGCCATTCTAACAAATATGCAATTCACCTGCGCAAATGCAAAGCATACGATAACCAGCGAAAACCACGTGGGTCGATTAATGGGAGCGACCCACCGGGAGGCACAAGAAGGGAAGTTCCTATGAGCAATTGGCTTAAGCTCGAGGGCGATGTCTGCGCCGTGACCGGCGCGCTCGGCGGTATGGGCGTCGAGATTTGCCGCGAGTTCGCCCGCAACGGCGCCAACGTCGTCTTGCTCGACCTAGACGAGGAGAAGGTCAAGGCAGCAGCCGCCGACCTCGCCGCCGAGTTTGGTATCCACGCCGAGGGCTACAAGATGAACGCCACCGACGAGGCCGAGGTTCAGGCTGCCGTCGACGCCACCATCGCCAACTTCGGCCGCGTCGACGTTCTCGTCAACACCGCCGGCATCCTGCGCTTCGCCGCCATGGAGGACCTGCCGCTGAGCGACTGGGAGCAGGTGCTCAACGTCAACCTCACCGGCTACTTCATCACCTCGCAGCGCTTTGGTCGCGAGATGATCAAGGCCGGCCAGGGCCGCCTGGTGCACATCTCGACCGTCGCTAGCCACTCCCCCGAGACGTTCTCGGGCGTGTACAGCTCCACCAAGGCGGGCGTCAACATGATGTCCAAGATGCTCGCCGCCGAGTGGGGCCCTTACGGCGTGCGCTCCAACTGCGTCGAGCCCTGCTTTGTCAAGACCCCCATGTCGGCGAGCTTTTACGCCGACCCCGAGGTCGAGAAGAGCCGCAGCCGCCTCATCGCCACGCGTCGCATCGGCGAGGTCAGTGATATCGCCAACGCCGTCATGTTCCTGGCGTCCACGCGCTCAGACTTTACCACCGGCGACGCCATCAAGGTCGACGGCGGCTTCTCCAACATGATGGGCGACCTCACCGCCAAGCCCGGCGGCCGCCGCGCCTTTGCCGACAACTACCTCAAGAACAAGGGCGTCGAGCTCTGGTCCGATGAGTCCGGTGTCGCAAAGCCGACTGACCAGTAAACCAGCCCGGTAGAAAGGGGCGCGGGGCAAGCACCTCAGCGGCGTTTGCCCCTCCCCTCCCCCCGCATCGATTAGAAAGAGTCCCATGGCTTCCACCAACTCCAACAAGGGTCGCGCCGTCGTGCTTTCCGCCGCGTGCGTCACCATGTTCTTCATCAGCTCCATCGCGCTGTACTCCGTCGTGAGCAAGAACCTGCTCGCCGTCTACCCCGAGTGGTCCAGCGCTCTTACCTGGGCCTTCCCGGTCTTTCAGACCATCATGGCCGTGACGGGCATCTTCGCCGGCCGCATCTCCGATAAGATCGGCCCGCGCAACGTCGTGATCGCTGCCGCCGTGTGCTACGGCCTGGGCTGGTTCATGTCCGGCACCGTCACCGAGCCGTGGCAGTTCTACCTGTGGTTCTCGCTCGTCGCCGCCATCGGCAACGGCCTGGGCTACAACCCGGCACTCACCACCGGCCAAAAGTGGTTCATCGACAAGAAGGGCCTCGCCTCCGGCATCACCCTGGCTGCTTCGACCGCCGGCCCCGCCGTGCTGTCCCCGGTGCTCGCCTCGCTGCTCATCCCGAGCCTCGGCATCTTTGGCGCCCTTAAGGCACTCGGCGTCATCTTCTTTGTGATGATCGCCGCCTCCGCCCTGTTCCTGAAGGCCCCCGAGGCCGGCTGGCTGCCCGAGGGCTTCGAGGTCCCCAAGGGCGGCGCACACGCCGGCACCTTCGGCGACCTCACCCCGGGCGAGATGGTCAAGACCCCGCGCTTCTGGGTCCTCATCGCCACCTTCGCCTTTGCCGCCACCGCCGGCACCCTGCTTGTGGGCAAGGTTGCCTCCATCGCCGCCGTCCAGCTCTTCGCCGACCCCACGAGTGCCGCAGCCGTCGCCCTCGGCGGCGTGGTCGTCTCCGTCAACACCTGCGCCAACCTGGTCGGCCGTCTGTCCTTTGGTCAGATCATCGACAAGATCGGTGCCTACAAGTCGCTGCTCATCAGCCTTGTCGTGACCATCGTCGCGCTCGTCATCATGTCGATGAGCTTTACGCAGAGCATGTTCTTTGTGGCGCTCGCCCTGCTCGGCTTTAGCTTTGGCGCCCTGCTCGTCATCTACCCGCCGCTCACCGGTGGCGCCTTTGGCACCAGCAACATCGGCGTCAACTACGGCATCATGTTTTTGGGCTATGCCGCTTCCACCTGGATCAGCCAGCCCATCACCGCCGTGCTGTATCACGCCGAGGCCGGCAGCGCCGCCTACCAGCAGTCCTTCTACGGCGCCATTGTGATTGCCGCCATCGCCGTCGTGCTCACCGTCTACATGATGGTCTCCGACAGCAAGAAGAAGTCCGCCTAGTTTTACCGATGCGACAAAGGGACAGTCCCTTTGTCGCATTCCACCGGTCACCAGTATTAAGGAGTCGAAATGTCTGAGCTCAACCCCGTCCGCATTGCCGTCATCGGCGCCGGCGCCATGGGCCGCAACCACATCCGCTTTGTCACCGAGGAGCCCGAGGCCGAGCTCGTCGCCATCGCCGACGCCTTTGAGGGCGCCCGCGCCACGGCCGAGGCTGCCGGCGTGCCGTTCTTTACCGATCCCGCCCAGATGATGGACGAGGTCAAGCCCGAGGCCGTCATCATCGCCACCCCCAACGACCTGCACTTGGGCGTTGCCCGCGAGGCCATCAAGCGCAACATCGTGCCGCTGGTCGAAAAGCCGATCTCCAACGACCTCGAGGATGCCCAGGCTTTCGCCGCCGAGGCCGAGACCGCCGGCGTGCCCGTGCTCGTGGGTCAGCACCGTCGCCACAACCCCTTCGTCAACAAGGCCAAGGAGATCATCGAGTCCGGTGAGCTGGGCAAGCTCACCGTGTCGAGCTTCCACTACATGATCTATAAGAATGACGAGTATTTCGATGTCGAGTGGCGCCGCAAGAAGGGTGCCGGCCCGATCCTGGTTAACCTGGTTCACGACGTCGACCTGCTCCGCTATCTGCTGGGCGAGCCCGTTGCCGTCCAGGGTATGCAGTCCAGCGCCGCCCGCGGTTTTGAGACCGAGGACTCCGCCGTGGTCAACGTTCGCTTTGCCGACGGCGCGCTCGCAAGCATGACCATCTCCGACGCCACCGCCAGCCCCTGGAACTGGGAGGCAACCGCTCGCGAGGATCCGCAGTACCGCCCCTTCGACGCTGACGCCTACTTTATCGGCGGAACCTTGGGCGCCCTTTCGCTGCCCCGCCTGCACCAGTTCTCCTACAACGGTGCCTCCAACTGGCACAAGCCGCTGCAGATGGAGATCCCGGCCGTGGACCCGGCGCTGCCGCACAAGATGCAGCTCAAGCACTTTGTGAAGGTCGTCCGCCGCGAGGTCGAGCCCGTCGTGACCCCCGCCGACAACGTTAAGACGCTCACGCTGCTTAACGCCATCAAGGAGGCCGCCGAGACCGGCCAGCTCGTCGAGCTGTAATGCCTTAAGAGCGGCCGCGGCAGAAACCCCATGCCGAGTCCCTCGGTCCGCCACAAATAAGCCCCTCTTCTTTGCCCCGCGAGCAGCCTCCTGCCCGCGGGGCATTTTGCTACGTTTCCAATGATTTTCTGAGACGGGGGGCCTTTTTGCACCTCGGCTTGATTCGTTCGCCACGAAATGTGCCTATCTACTACGTTTAACCAATCACCCTCATCCATACCGAATTTCGCGAAATAAAAACCGCAGGTAAACGGCTTGCGCATTTTCGGAAAACCGGGGGATGGTCGACCCACACGGTTCAAACGTAGTAGATAGGCCGCTTTCGTGGTTCCGCGCCAAAACAGTCTTTTTTGGGCGAAGTGGCAGGTGGTATCCTTGGTAGCTCTGTGCTGCAAACGCACCTTAAACGCAAGGAGTCCCATGGATCTTATCGCCCAGCTCGCCCGCGAGCTCAACCTTAAGGCCGCCAACATCGAGGCGGCCGTCAAGCTCATCGACGAGGGCAACACCATTCCCTTTGTCTCGCGCTACCGCAAGGAAGCAACGGGCGGCATGGACGACGTCGCCCTGCGCGCACTCGACGAGCGCCTGTCCTACCTGCGCAATCTTGAGCAGCGCAAAGAGGACGTCATCCTGCTCATCGACGCCCAGGGCAAACTCACGCCCGAGCTCGAGCAGCAGATTCGCGAGGCCACACAGCTCCAGCGTGTCGAGGACCTCTATAAGCCCTACCGCAAAAAACGCATGACCCGCGCGCAGAAGGCACGCGAGGCCGGCCTGGAGCCGCTCGCCAACATGATCATCATGCAGGCCTCGGCCAAGGGCAGCGCACTCGACGCCGCCGCGGCATACGTCAGCGAGGAGGCCGGCTTCGACACGCCCGAAAAGGCGCTCGCCGGCGCGGCGGACATCGTGGCCGAGACGGTGGCCGAGGACCCCGAGAACGTCGCCGACCTGCGCGCCTTTACGCAAAACACCGCCGACATCGTCGTCGAGGCCACCGACCCCGCCGAGAAGACCCCCTACGAGCCGTACTACAGCTATGATGAGCCGCTGCGCCGTATACCCAACCACCGCGTGCTGGCTATCGACCGCGGTGAGCGCGAGGGCAAGCTCCGCGTGCGCGTGAACGTCGACGGCGCTGCCGCCACGGTGCGCCTCGGCAGCCGTTGGCCCCGACGCCAGGGCGTGTTTGCTCCCATCTTCGATGCCGCCATCGCCGACGGCTACAAACGCCTCATGGCCCCCTCGCTGGAGCGCGAGGCCCGCGCCAAACTCACCGTTCGCGCCCAGACCGAGGCCATCAACGTCTTTGCCAAGAATCTCGAGGGCCTGCTCTCGGCGCGCCCCGTGCGCGGCGCCCGCGTACTCGCGCTCGACCCGGGCTACCGCACCGGCTGCAAGGTCGCCGTCATGGACGAGACCGGCAAGCTGCTCGACCACGGCGTGGTCTACCCCACCAAGCCGCGCCACGACGTCGCCGGCACCAAGTGCGAGCTCGCCCGCCTCGTCAAAAAGGACGGCGTCAACACCATCGTCATCGGCAACGGCACCGCCAGCCGCGAGACCGAGGAAGTCGTCTCGGAGTTTATTGCCGAGCAGGCGCCTGGACTGCGATACACCATCGTCAACGAGGCCGGCGCGTCGGTGTACTCCGCCTCCGAGCTCGCCAGCCAGGAATATCCAGACCTGGACGTCACCGTACGTGGCGCCATGAGCTTGGGTCGTCGCCTGCAGGACCCGCTGGCAGAGCTCGTTAAGATTCCGCCCCAGTCCATCGGCGTGGGCCAATACCAGCACGACCTTGACCAGGCCGAGCTTTCGCGCACCCTGGGCCACGTGGTGGAGGACGTCGTCAACCGCGTAGGCGTCGACGTAAACACCGCAAGCGCAAGCCTGCTGGGCTACGTGTCGGGCATTACGCCGAGCGTGGCCAAGAACATCGTGGCCTACCGCGAGGAAAACGGCGCCTTTACCGATCGCCGCCAGCTTAAGAAGGTCCCCAAGCTGGGACCCAAGGCATACCTCAACGCCGCGGGCTTCCTACGCATTAGCGGCGGCAAGAACCCGCTCGACGCGACGAGCGTCCACCCCGAAAGCTACGAGGTGGCCACGTCCGTCCTGGAACGCGCAGGCGTTAAAGCCAGCGAGCTCAGCCGCGGCGGCGTGCCCGACATCGAGCGCCGCCTGGGCAGCATCTCGACGCTGGCAAGCGACCTGGACTGCGGCACCCTAACGCTCATCGACATTGTCAACGAGCTCAAGAAGCCCGGCCGCGACCCGCGCGACGACGCACCCGAGGTGGTCTTTAGCCGCTCGGCGCTTTCCATCGACGACCTGGAACCCGGCATGGAACTCAAGGGCACGGTGCGCAATGTTGTGGACTTTGGCGCCTTCGTCGACGTGGGCGTGCACCAGGACGGCCTCGTACACATCTCCAAGCTGGCCAACCGCTTCGTCAAGCACCCCAGCGACGTGGTGCGCGTCGGCGACACGGTCAAGGTGTGGGTCGAAAAGGTCGATCGCGACCGCAAAAAGATCTCCCTCACCATGGTGCAGGGGAAGTAAACCGTCAAAGCAAGGGTCCCCCGGTAGCGCGCAGAGATGTGGTGTAAGAGGCGGGGAATGCCCCGCCTCCGCCCTT